>JAKBAU010000264.1 GCA_021808875.1 Pseudomonadota bacterium
TGACGTATACCCGTCAAGCACCGGTGCCCTTGTCTCACGGTGATCGGGAATAGGTCGCACAGCGAAGAGCATCGAAAGACATATGGTAAGGACCGAAGCCGGCGTCCTGTGGCTTAAAGTGCGGCCTCATCCGCTTCGCCCGTGCGCACACGCACAACGCTCTCGAGATCGAGTATAAAGATCTTGCCGTCACCAACATGACCGGTGCGCGCGGCACCGGATATGGTAGTCACGACTTCATCAACGCGATTATCCGCGACGCCAATCTCCAGCTTCAGCTTCGGAACAAACGCGATCGCATATTCGGCTCCACGATAAATTTCTTTGTGTCCGCCCTGGCGGCCATAGCCGCGCACCTCGGTGACAGTCATCCCGTTGATGTGAATGGATTGAAGCGCTTCGCGCACAGCGTCGAGACGGTGTGGCTGAATGATCGCAATAACATACTTCATGACCATCTCCGTCACCTGGATTAAGCGCCGTGGTAGGCAGATTCGCCATGGGAAGCAAAATCCAGCCCCTGGATTTCATCGTCACGACTGACCCGCAGCCCAACCACCGCGTCCGTCAATTTGACAAGGCCGTAGCTTGCCGCCGCGGACCACACGCTGACGATCGCGACCCCCAGAAGCTGTATGCCGAATTGCGGTCCAACTCCGCCATGCAAGGCCGATGGCAGCCCACCCGCGCCGATCACCGCTGCCACAGGCAAAAGCAGCGTGCCCAATGCGCCGCCGACGCCATGAACCCCAAGCACGTCAAGTGAGTCGTCAATCTTGAGACCACGCTTGACGACGAGAACTGCAACATAGCAGACCGCCCCGCCGCACAATCCTAACAGAACAGCGCCTTCGGGACCAACAAAGCCAGAGGCCGGAGTGATGGTGGCAAGCCCCGCGATAGTACCGGTGACAGCACCAATCAGGCTTGGCTTACCGAATTTGATCCATTCGATCACGATCCACACCAGCGTTGCCGAAGCTGCGGCCAGATGCGTAGCAAGCATCGCCATCGCCGCATCCCCGCCAGACGCCAAAGCGCTGCCGGCATTGAAGCCGAACCAGCCAACCCACAGCATGGCCGCACCCGCCATGACCATCCAAGGTGCGTGTGGTGGCTGCACATGCTGCGGAAAGCCACGTCTGGGTCCCAGCTGCCAGGCTACCACCAGCGCCGACACCCCCGCTGTGACATGCACGACTATACCCCCTGCAAAGTCCAGCACGCCACGGGCTTCAAGCCATCCCCCTCCCCATACCCAGTGAACAACCGGAACATAGACGATGAGCAACCACAGGCCAGAAAACATCAGCACGGCAGCAAAGCGTATGCGTTCGACATAAGCCCCGATGATCAACGCCGGAGTGATGACCGCGAAGGTCATCTGAAACATGATGAAGGCGCTCTCTGCCACATGGGTACCGGGATGAACTGCCCCGCGAGTGAGCGCGGAAAGGAAGAGTTCATGCAGATCCCCGATAAAGGGAGCCGTGCCGCCAAAAGCTAGGCTGTATCCGCCAGCGAACCAGATCAGCGAGGCAAGCCCTGCCATCGCGACACATTGGGCGAATACTGAAAGCACATTCTTGGCCTGAACCAGCCCGGCGTAGAAAAAACCGAGCGCTGGCAACGTCATCAGCAGCACCAGTGCCGACGACATCATCAGCCAGGCATTGTCCGCCCCGTCGATCATCGTGTCTCCAAGTCGTAAAAACAGCCCCAGTCGCACCTGTGCCGGACCTAACCAGCCTCACAATGCGGCATCATGCTCCCATTTCTAGGCAGGTTGGGCCCCCATTGCCAATAGCCAGCCGCTGGGGGGGCCAGGGTATCTGCCACCACATCCGGCTTGCCATCTCCTGAGTGCAACCACGGCGTGAGCGTCCGCACCGTCAGGGAGCCGTGGTCCATCGGGCTCACAGATTAGGCTTAGGGATGAAAGCCTGCGCAACCGGCCCCGTCGTGCCCCCTGCCCAGTGCAGCCTGCTGACGCTGCCAGCATCCTATCTGGCCCGCATAAAGGTTGCATCCGTCATTGCTCACGACCAGAGAGCGGACAGGCCAGGCCACCACATGGGATCATAACGGCGCTACCTGTGGCGCGCCTTTTGCGCTACTAAAGAAATTATGGCGGATCATGTTTAGGGCAAGGACCTGGCGATGACACGAAAGCTGTTTGAAAACGCGCTCATTTTTGATGGCACGAGGTCAGAGCTGCTGGCCGATTGTTTTGTGGCCGTTGAAAACGACATCATCCAGTCGGTCGGCAAGGAAAGGCCTGAGGGTCGATTTGAACAGGTGGTCGATCTGAAGGGGGCGGTGATGCTGCCCGGATTCATTGACGCGCATTTTCATGCCTACGCCGTTGAGATCGATCTCGCCAAACTCGAGTACTATCCGGCAACCTATGTCGCTCAACGTAGCAGGCACCTGATGGAACAGGCACTGAGGCGAGGCTTCACCACAGTGCGCGACGTCGGCGGCGCTGATTACGGCTTATGGAGGGCGATCGAGGAAGGATACGTCTTGGGTCCCCGCCTGTTCTATTGCGGTCGCGCCTTCAGTCAGGCTGGCGGCCACGGCGACAGCCGGGCGCCCCATATGGAATGGCAACCTTGCGGGTGCTCCGCTCACAGAGGTATCGCTGAGGTTGTTGACGGCGTCGATGCAATTCGCAAATCCGCGCGTGAGGCTCTGCGCCAAGGGGCGCATCATTTGAAAATTTTTGTCTCCGGCGGCATAGCCTCTCCAAGTGACCCCATCTGGATGCAGCAGTTCTCCGAAGCGGAGATCGCCACGGTGGTCGACGAGGCTACGCGTCGCCGGGCCTATGTTGCGGCCCACGCCTACACTGCAGAGACCATCAGTAGGGCTGTGCGCCTGGGGGTACGCTCGATAGAGCACGCCAATCTTATCGACAAGGTTGCCGCCGCCGATGTCAGCCGTCATGGCGCATATGTTGTTCCGACCCTGGCAACCTATAACAGTCTTTACACTCACGGGCGTGCCATGGGGGCACCTGAGCACCTTCTTGAAAAGCTTGAAGTCGTACGCGGCCGCGGCCTCGAAGCCATCGAGCTGTGCCGCGCGGCCGGCGTCAAGCTCGGCTTTGGAACCGATTTGCTCGGTCCCCTTCATGTTCATCAGCGCGACGAATTCCGCCTCAGGAGCGAGGTCGAGACCCCGATACAGATTCTGCAGTCGGCCACATCGGTAAACGCCGAGCTGATCAACATGACGGGCAAGCTTGGCTGCATCTCTCCAGGTGCCTATGCCGATTTCGTGATCGTTGATGGTAATCCGCTCGAAGATCTGTCCCTTCTATACCGTCCTGAGCCGGCAATCCGGCAAATCTGGAAGGCAGGCGTGCTTGTAGCTTGAAACCTGGGCGCACGGCATTGCTCAGACACTTCGAGCCACGGAAAACACCGACGATGTTGCAATGCAACCATGACAGCGCGGGGAAGCTGGCAAATGCCTTCTGCATGCGGGTCTGAAGGCCCTGGGCCCCAGAGTATCCAGTGCCTTGCGCAGGCGGAGGTAACTTTTGGGGGCCTTCAAGCAGCTCCACGAGGTTACAATTGCGCGAGGCCGGAGGCTTTCCGGCGCCAGGTTCTACCAAAGCCCTAGCGCGGCCCCGTGAATTACCTTTACACTCACGATCGGGGTGACTGGGCTATGGCTGGATGAAAGCTGCCGCATACATCCGGCTTAAACGTCGGCGCTGGAGGATGGAGCTTCGGCACATTGCGGTGCTCGTGCTCATCGCATTCAACCTTCAGGCCTATATTGCGCAAAGCCATATCGAAGGCTGGCAGTTGCGGGTCAGTGATGGCCTGATCCAGACCCATTCCGCTCCCGCCAGGGTTCCTCTCACCGGCCATCGTGCGCACCTGCAATGCCCGTTATGTCTTGCGGTTCTTCATGCCGGTGCCTTTATTGGTCCCGCACCACTGCTGTGGCTCGGCCCCTCGCTGTGGGTGCAGGTCGTGGTGATTGTGCTGAACGTGCAGCAACGCAGGCCGGCTCTGGCTCATATCTGGCGAAGCAGGGCTCCTCCTGCCCTCTAGGTCGCGCGCCTCGACGCGTCGCCGCCGCTGCAACCTCACGTGTGTCGGTTAACCAGGCGACAGCCTTCTGCCCCAGTGGCGGCTGCAGACTTACCAATTTCCATGGAACCACGATGAGCAATTACTCTATGCGCGCTGTGCCACGCGCCGCCATTCTGGCCGGAC
>JAKBAU010000265.1 GCA_021808875.1 Pseudomonadota bacterium
CGCGCCCATCAGGGCACTTTTGAAGGGCAGCACGCGATTGCCGTCGCTTGAGGTACCCTCTGGAAAGAGTACCAGGGCGTCGCCGTCGATCAGCCTCTGGCGAATCTGGTCACGGGCTTCGGCAGTCTGGGAGCGTCGCACGCGATCGACGAATACAGTTTCCTGAAGCCGCGCCAGCAGCGAGAAGAAGGGCCAGGTCCGGACTTCGGATTTGGCGACGAAGGAAATACGGGCTGCTGCCGACAAGGTCAGGATGTCGAGCCAGGAGCTGTGATTGGCGACTATCAAAACCCCGCGGCCCTGTACCGCGGTACCGATGACCCGCACGCGAATGCCGAACAGCCGGCACAAGAAGCGATGATAGCGTTGGGGAAACGATTTGCGTCGGGGGCGTCTGAATCTCAGCGCTGTGCTTTGCCACGGGATCAGGATCAGCGTGACCAGCACAAAGATCGAAAGTAATAGGGCTGCACGAAGTGATTGCATGGGGCTCCTCAGGCCTTGCTGCCCGAGCCGTTTTTGCTACCGACACTGCGGCCCGTTCCCGCCTTGGGAACACCATAAAGCTCCAGTCTGTGATCTACCAGTTCGAAGCCAAGCTCTTCGGCCACCCGGCGTTGCAGAGCTTCGATTTCCTCATTGCGGAACTCGACCACCTTTCCCGACTGGATGTCGATGAGATGGTCGTGATGCGATTCGGAGATTTCCTCATAGCGGGAACGGCCGTCGCGAAAGTCATGGCGCTCCAGAATTCCGGCATCTTCGAACAGCTTGACCGTGCGATACACGGTGGCGATCGAGATGTGGGGATCAATCGCTGCGGCGCGCCGATAAAGCTCCTCGGCATCCGGGTGGTCCAACGCGTCAGACAGTACGCGCGCGATCACCCGCCGCTGCTCGGTCATGCGCAGGCCTTTTTCGATGCAAAGATTTTCGATGCGCGTCACAACCTGATCCTGTGCCTTGTTCTCGATCTGGAATTTAGCCTGTTTCGCCGGTGGGAGCGAGCGGCAGTGGCCGCTTCAAAATGAGCGCATCTCCTTTCTTGCCTGGCTCGTAATAGGACCGGCGCAGACCGGCCTGCCGAAAGCCGAGCCGGTCGTAGAGTTGACGTGCGGCAAAATTCAGGGCTGCCACCTCAAGGATGAGGGTCTGCCCGCCCGAGAGTGTGGCGCGGCGGGCGGCGGCGTAAACTAGATCGCGCCCAAGGCCTTGGCGACGCCAGAGGGGATGGACCGCAAATGTCAGAATTTCCGCCTCGTCGGCGGCTACCCGAACCACGATAAATCCTCTGACCCCGTCCGCGTCGTCGGCCACTAAGGCATAGGTTCCCGCACTTGCCAAGAGTTGCCCCAGTGCCGATGCCGTCCATTGATCATTAAAACAAACACTGTGTAGTGATGCCAATGCCGGCAAATCAGCCGTGGCGGCGACACGGATCTTCACGCTCATGGTGCCTGGCCTGGCAGGCGGGCGTCCGCTGGGCGGAGGTAAAGTGGCCTCACGGGCATCGTCGAGGGCTCCATCTGGCTTGCCAGCTGGGCCACGAAGCGCGCGTCCGGTGCGCGAATGCTGCTCAGATGTGCCCAATTGGCCGCCGGCCCAAGTTCGGCCAGAGCCCTTGGCGCTGCAGTTCCTGCCAAAGCAAAGGGGGTTTGCAGTCGCCGCAGCATATCCATGGCTGCCGCGAACCCAACCAGCTCGGGCTCGCTGGAGCTGTCCCCGGGCTTCTGGCTCTGTAGATAAACTTCCTCACGGCGGGCGTCATGCAGGGCGACAGCCTGAGCAAGGCCGGTTTCCTCGCATGCTGCTCTTGCCATCACGGCGAGCGAGCTCACGCCGGTCAGCGGCCGCTCCAGCGCCAGACGCAAAGCGCGCATGAAGGCAAGTCCTACACGTTGCCCGGTAAAGGTTCCTGGCCCGACGGTAACCGCTAGCCGCGCAAGGGCAGAAAAATCCAGCTTCGCCTCGGCCATCACCGCTTCCACCATGGGCGCAAGCGCCTCCGCGTGGCCCCGGTCCATGGCCTCAAAACGGTAGGCAAGAACGGTGCTACCCGCACAAATGGCTGTCGAGCAGGCGCCGAGCGCCGTGTCGACGGCCAAGATCAATCCAGACAAGAGTTAGACCGCCTCGACAGCGCTGACTTCCGGCACATAGTGACGCAGCATGTTTTCGATGCCGTTCTTCAAGGTCAGTGTCGAAGACGGGCAGCCCGCGCAGGAGCCGCGCATATGCAATGACACGACGCCGGTCTTGCCGTCATAGCCCTTGAAAATGATGTCACCGCCATCGCTGGCGACCGCCGGGCGAACGCGGGTTTCGATGAGCTCGCGGATCTGCTCCACGATCTCGGCCTCCTCGCCCTCATAAGTCGGCTCGGTCTCACTCTCATAGGCTCCGGCCTCCATGAGCGGCCGGTCATGCATGAAATGCTCCATAATGGCGCCGAGAATCGTGGGCTTGAGATGAGCCCACTCGCCTTCCGTCTTGCTCACTGAAATGAAATCGGCACCAAAGAACACCCGCGCCACCTGAGGGACTTTGAAGAGCTGTGCGGCCAGAGGCGAACGCGCGGCGGCTTCAGGCGAGTCGAAATCCGCGACCTTGCCGTCGCCCATCACCTCTCGTCCCGGCAGGAACTTCAAGGTCGCAGGATTGGGTGTGGATTCGGTCTGGATGAACATGGGCACTCTCCGGTGCAGCTGACCTTGAGATCGCAGGTGACGCGTTACATGGTCCGTTGCGGGCTGCCAATCAAGGTCCTTAAAAATCCGATGCTATTCCCTTGCGCTCCCAATCGCCATAGCGGGTGGGTTCAGGTCCCCTGGGGCCACCAAGCTCCTTGGGCAGCTGTACGGCAATCCTCTGGCGCCGGGCCTCCGCCTCGGCCAAAGCCCGCTCGCCGGCTTCGGTGATGCGTCGGGCGATGTCTTCACCCTGGTCCTTGGTCACTTGTTATACTCTCTCTTTTATACTCTCTGTTGCCGCTTGACGGGGCGGCGTTGGCGCCACATGTGATGGCCTTACGCCTCGCCAGCAACCGGCGCGGCGCGGCCCCTTTCTGAACGTCAACCATGAATATACCCCACAGCGGCAGTTTAACGACCATTATGGCCGGTCTTTTCGTCGCGGCTAGCGCCTGTACGCGCCGGATCGTGACGCTCGCTGTCCGCCCAAATATCACACTATGGCCCTGACCAGTGTCCCCGGCTTTGCTGCCCGACAGGCTGCCATCCGCGCCCTGAGTGCGGTGCTGAGTCAGCACCTGACCCTCGATACCGCATTCGCCGAGATCCTGCGTGCAAACCCGCTGCCACCGCGGGATGGCGGATTTGCCCGGGCCATAGCCAGTCAGACCCTGCGTCGTTTTGGTCAGCTCAATGCATTGATCGCCGCCTATGCGCCCAAGCCTCTTGCGCCCCATCGTGCTGGCGCTGCCCTCGAAATTCTACTCGCCGGGGCCTGCGAACTCCTGTTCCTGAATGTTCCCAGCCATGCCGCGGTGGATGGAGCCAATCGTCTGGCAGCGGCCGATGCCAAGGCCAGGCATTTCAAGGGACTGATCAACGCGGTGCTGCGCCGGGTCTCCCGCGAGGGTCAGACCCTGCTTGAGGGCCAGGACGCGGCACGGCTCAACACGCCGGACTGGCTCTGGCAACGCTGGCGCGACGCCTATGGCGAGGCGCTAACCCGAAAGATCGCCGAGCGCCATGGCTTGCCCGCGCCGCTCGATATCCATGGCAAGCCTCTGTTTGCCGGCTTGCCGGCGGCGACCGCGCTACCAGGCAGGGTGTGGCGCCTTCCCGCCGGAACCAGGGTTGAAGGCCTCGAGGGCTTTGCCGAGGGGGCATGGTGGGTACAGGACTTCGCTGCGACTTTGCCGTCACGGCTCTTTGGTGAGATCAGCGGGGCGCGGGTGCTTGATCTGTGCGCGGCGCCAGGTGGCAAGAGCGCGGAGCTGGCGGTTTGCGGCGCAGAGGTCACGGCGCTCGAGCGCGACCCCGCGCGTCTTGAGCGTCTTGTTGCCAATCTCGCGCGCCTTGGCCTTAAGGTCGAGCTGATTTGCGCCGACTTGCGGGACTGGGAGACGACTTATCTCTATCCATTCGTCCTGCTCGATGCACCATGCAGCGCCACCGGAACTATCCGTCGTCATCCTGAACTGCCCTGGATCAAGAGCGCCGCGGACGTGACCTTTTGCGCAACGCTCGCCAGCGAATTGCTGGATGCT
>JAKBAU010000019.1 GCA_021808875.1 Pseudomonadota bacterium
ACGCCCTGTTTCATCCCATCCTCACGACAGTACGCGATGACGCCGGACGGAGGTCTACGAGTGGACGAAATCTGCGCGAAAGCGTGATCGTGGTGGCGCTGGAAGCGACCACCGACGAACAGCGCAAAACCGCGCTCCTGCGCGGGGCCCAGGAGGTATTTTCCCAGGTACGCGTTGCCGTACGTGACTGGAAGGCGATGCAGACGCGCCTCGCAGAGACCATAAGCACCCTGAAATCAGTACCGCCGGCGATCGCCTCCGATGAGTTCGCGGAAACCTTGTCCTTCCTTACCTGGCTGGGTGACAACCACTTCACCTTTCTGGGTTGTCGCGACTATGCCTATGACGAAGCCACCGGCAGGCTAGATGCGATCGCCGACAGCGGTCTTGGCGTATTGAGCGATATCGAAGCACGGGTCATCCACAGGGGCGCTGATCGTGGCGCCCTGAGCCCGGATGTCCGTGAATTCCTGACGGCCCCCTCACCGCTTATCATCACCAAATCCAACGAACGCAGCCTCGTGCACCGTCGCGTGGTGATGGATTACGTCGGTATCAAAATCTTTGATGCCGACGGGCGCCTGACCGGAGAACGTCGTTTCGTTGGTCTGTTTACGTCAAGCGCCTATTCCCGACGCCCCTCGGAAATCCCTCTGCTGCGTCTCAAGGTCCAACGCGTCAAGGCCCGGGCCCCGCTGGCACCAGACAGCCACGACGGCAAGGCACTTGCACATATTCTGGACACCTTTCCGCGTGACGAGCTTTTCCAAGCGACTGAAGAGGAAGTCTTCACTACGGCGATGGGTATCCTGCGACTGGGCGAGAGACCGCAGGTTCGGGTTTTTCTGCGCTTCGACCGTTTCGACCGCTTTGTGTCTGCGCTCGTGTTCGTGCCACGGGACCGCTATGACACTCACGTCCGAGAAAGTATCCATAAGCTCTTGGCGCGACGCTTCAACGGCCGCGTCAGCGCGTCAACGCAGATCCTGGATGATTCCATGCTCGCGCGCGTGCATTATATCGTCGGTCGTAACGAAGGTGCGCGCCCCAACGTCGAGCTGCACACCTTGGAAGCCGATATCCGCGCGGCGATCCGCACCTGGCAGGATGGCTTCGCCGACGCTCTTGCCAACAAACATGGCGAGGCCGAGGGGGACCGCTTGGCGGCTCTCCATGTCCTGGCCTTCCCACCACGCTATCGTGACGCATTTTCGCCTGAAGAGGCAGTTTGTGACCTCGATGAACTGCTTGATCTGGCCAAGCTGAAAGGCGACATCGGCGTGCGCGCCCGTGCCTACCGCGCGGCACGCGATGAACACGGTGCGCTTAGACTTAAACTTTACGCGATCGGCCCAATACTGCCACTTTCCGCCAGTCTTCCGGTCTTCGAAAATCTTGGCTTCCGCGTCATCGCCGAAGATTCCTACACCCTCGAACTCGATCTTGGTGACAGCAAAACTCCAGCAGCGGTTCTTGATTTCGAGATGATGCGTGCGGATGGCACCGCAGTTGATCTTGATGCCATTAAGCAAAGGCTGGAGGATGCCTTTGACGCAGTGGTGTCAGATGTCGCCGAATCGGACGGTTTCAACCGGCTGATCATTTCCGCCAACCTCTCATGGCGCGATGTCACCATTCTGCGGGCGGCAGCCAAATATCTCCGCCAGGCCGGGATTACCTTCAGCCAGGACTATATGGAGGATGCGCTCGCTCGCAATCCGGATATTGCCGGTCAGCTGGTGGAACTGTTCTGCACCCGTTTCGATCCGGCCCTCAGCGACAAGAACCGCAAGGAGCGCCAGAGCGACATTGAAAAGCGCATCGATGCGGCGCTGGCCGACGTTCCAAGTCTGGACGACGACCGCATTATTCGGCGCCTGCGCAATGTCATCGACTGCGCTTTGCGTACCAACTTTTTCCAGCGTGATGAGAATGGCGCTGCAAAGTCTTACCTGTCAATCAAGCTGGACAGCCGGCGCCTCGACGAGCTGCCCGCTCCGCGTCCTCTGGTGGAGATCACCGTGTACTCGCCGCAGGTGGAGGGCGTGCATCTGCGCTTTGGCAAGGTGGCGCGCGGCGGCATACGCTGGTCGGACAGACGCGAAGACTTCCGTACCGAAATCCTTGGCCTGGTAAAGGCACAACAGGTCAAAAATGCGGTCATCGTTCCGGTTGGTGCCAAGGGGGGCTTCTTCCCCAAGCGGCTGCCGCTCAATGCGACCCGCGAAGCGGTACAGGCCGCCGCGATCGAGGCTTACCGAACCTTTATTGATGCGCTTCTCGACCTCACCGACAATATCGATCATGCCGGCCACGTAGAGCCACCCGACGATGTTGTCCGCTGTGACGACGACGATCCCTACCTTGTGGTTGCCGCCGACAAGGGTACAGCTACGTTTTCCGATATCGCCAACGCCATTGCTGAGGGGCGTGGCTTCTGGCTTGGCGACGCCTTTGCCTCGGGAGGCAGCCACGGCTACGACCACAAAAAAATGGGTATTACGGCGCGTGGCGCCTGGGAAGCTGTCAAACGTCATTTCCGTGAACTGGGGCGAGACATCCAGACTGAGGCGTTTACTGTCGTCGGCGTTGGCGACATGTCAGGCGACGTGTTTGGCAATGGCATGCTCCTGTCCAAGTGCACGCGTCTTAAAGCAGCATTTGATCACCGCCACATTTTTCTCGATCCGGATCCCGATCCGATCACCTCTTACGCTGAGCGCCAAAGGCTGTTCGCGCTGCAACGCTCGTCCTGGGCTGACTATGATACCTCTCTGATTTCTCCAGGTGGTGGCGTTTATGCCCGTACGGTAAAGGAAATCGTGCTCAGCCCGCAGGCGAAGTCCTTGCTGGGGGTTACTGAGGAACGGCTGTCGCCACCGGAACTGATACGCGCCATCCTGAAGGCGGATGTCGATCTTCTCTGGTTCGGTGGCATCGGCACCTACATCAAGGCCTCTGCGCAGCACAATCTCGATGTTGGCGACCGGGCCAATGACGCCCTTAGGGTCAATGGCCGCGAGGTACGCGCCAAGGTGATTGGTGAAGGCGCCAATCTTGGCGTCACACAACTCGGCCGCGTTGAATATGCCTTGCAGGGTGGGCGCATCAATACCGACGCCATCGACAATTCCGCCGGGGTTGATACCTCTGATCATGAAGTCAATCTCAAAATCCTGTTTTCCGGCCCGTTGCGGCGCGCAGAGCTCAACCAGAAAGAGCGCGATGAAATCCTCTCGGACCTTACCGAAGAGGTGGCCCGGCATGTGCTGCAGGACAATTACGATCAACCCCTGGCACTTACGGTGGCACAGGCCCGAGGATCAAAGGACTTTGATGCCTGCAGTCGTCTGATGCGCGATCTGGAACGACGCGGCAAGCTCGACCGGGCGGTTGAGTTCCTGCCGGACGATGAGGGGTTGCACAAACGACTGGCAGATAATCAGCTGCTCACGCGCCCCGAACTTGCGGTTCTGCTCGCTTATGCCAAGCTCGATCTCGCGGCCGAGATCAACGCCTCGAGCCTGCCTGATGAACCGTTTTTTGCCGCCGAGCTGCAAAGCTATTTCCCGCCGCAGCTGGTAGAGCGCTTCCGCCACGAGATGGAGCACCATCGTCTACGCCGCGAGATCGTTACCGACGTGCTGACCAACCGCATCGTCAATCTGGCCGGTCCGGTTTTCATCCATCGTCTCAAGGAGATTTCCGGAGCGACAGCGGCACGTGCTGCCCACGCCTTTGCCCTGGCCGATGGCGCATTTGGCCTTTCCGGACTCAAAAGCCGAATTGCGACACTCGACGACAAGGTCGCTGGCGACATCCAGATCTCCGCAATCTGTGACATCACAGACCTGTTGCGGCGTCTCGGTCTCTGGTTCGTGATGAACGTGCCGGAAACTGCAGATCTTGCCCAGTGTGTCCAGCAGTACCGTGACGGGGTGAAGACGCTGACCGGGACCTTTGAAACCCTGGTTTCCGATTTTGAGGCCATGGCCACCGAACAGCGCATCAGCGATCTCGAAGCTGCTGGCGTGCCACATGCACTGGCCGAGGATATCGCGGTATTACCGCTGCTCAGTGCTGCCCCGGAAATCGTTCATCTAGCGCACACGCGGGATCTTTCGATCGATCTTGTCGCTGGAGCCTATTTTGCAACCGGTGAGATCATTGGCTTGGATCGGCTGCGCAGCCTCGCCCTGCGCATCAATGCGAGCGAACATTGGGATCGGCTCGCAATCCGACGCATCGTCGATGACCTCTATGCCGGCCAGCGGGCGCTGACCGCCAAGGTGCTCTCCGGCTGGGATCGGCAAAATGGCAATCGGGCCGCCGGCGCCGCCGCGGCCGAGGCCTGGGCGGGCCTCAATGCGGACGCCGTGAACCGGACGCGGAACTTTCTTGCCGAGCTTGAACGCACAGGAGACCTGTCCATCGCCAAGCTGACGCTCGCGAACAGCCAGCTACATTCCCTGGCCGGCTGAGCGTCACTAAAGCATGACCCAGCATGCAGACGGAGTCTGCATGCTGGGTCATTTGTTTATTGGGGTAACGTCAAGGCCTAGCGTGGTGCCATGCGAATGGCACCATCCAGACGTACGCATTCGCCGTTGAAATAGCCATTTTCCAGCATCTGAAGCGCCAGAGAGGCATATTCAACCGGATTGCCGAGCCGTGGCGGAAACGGCACCTGTGCGGCAAGGGCCTGTTTGACCTGTTCGGGGGCACCGGCCAAGAGCGGAGTATTGAACAGTCCAGGCATAATCGTGTTGCAGCGTATGCCTTCCTGCGCGAGATCGCGGGCGACCACGAGCGTAACCGCGTTCACCCCGCCTTTGGAGGCGGAATAGGCGGCCTGCCCGATCTGACCATCCTGCGCGGCGACGCTCGCGGTATTGACGATCGCGCCGCGCTCACCCTGGATCGGCTCCAGCGTCAGCATTCCCGCGGCACTCAATGCAATGCAGCGATAGGTTCCGACAAGATTGATCTGGATGATGCGGTCGAAATCCTTGGCGGCGAAATGCTTGATCTCGCCCGTCTTCTTGTCCCGGCCCGCCGTCTTGACGGCATTACCGGTACCGGCGCAGTTGACGAGGATCCGCTCCTGGCCATGACGTTCACGGGCTTTGGCAAAGCCGGCCTGGACGCTTTCGTCCGAGGTGACATTGACTTCGCAGAAGACGCCGCCGATTTCGGAGGCAACTTTTTCGCCTTTTTCCTTCTGCAGGTCGAAGATGGCGACACGCACGCCCTTGGCTGCCAATGCGCGTGCGGTGGCCTCACCTAAACCGGAAGCGCCACCTGTAATGACGGCGGCGGTCGAAGAATTCAGTTCCATGTGCGTGGGTTCCTTGCTGTGCTGCGCTCCGATCAATGTCATAGACCGCACCTGATGCCAAAGAAAAGACTGTCCTAAAGGCAGCTTTACGGCCTTCGGAAGCAGTCCGGCAGGTAGAGAGGGCTGGCGGCTGCGCGTCCGCAGCAGCCTTCAAGGACACAGGTCAGCGGCCTTCCGATAGCGTGGCCTGAACCGGTGCTGGAACCTCCCCGATGTCGGCAGCGGCCAGAGGAGAAATAAACTCGATCGCAATGCCACGATCCAGATGCTGGGCAACACGTCCGGCCATCTGACCGATGATCACCCTTTCGCCTATCGGGGGGCGGTCATCGCTCAACAGCAAAACACCACGCAAGGACAGGTCGGTCACCTCACATTCGACGACCTGGCCATTACCGCGAGTGTAGCGGGCGAGACTGCGCAGCAGTCGCGGCGCAGGTGGAGCAAGAGTGCCCTCATCGATCCGGTCGCGATTGAGGTACACGGTCAGCCGTTCGGCGATGCGCTCGCGCTTGAGCGTGGAGCAGGTAAACTGGACGCCAAAATCGCCACCCCACAGCCGTACAACGGTTCCTTCGAAGCGACCAAAATCACCGACGTAAAGAATTACGGTGATCCCTGCGGTCAAGGGCGTTTCGGCCCCAATCCGTGCACCGCCAGGCGACAGGTCAAAGATGCGGCATGGCGTCTCGCTTTGGGCGTCGGGAAGAAACAATTTACCCGCAATATTGAGATCAACGCGCCGGTAGCGCCTGCGATCGGCGCGTGCCCGGTCGATCACCCTGTCCCGATCGATCTTCATCGTTGAATGACCCCTTCCCGGCGTGGCGGCGGCAGCACAAGGCTAAGGGGCGAACCTCAATGTCCGGTTTACGTCGGCGTTACAATCCTCGCGATCGTGGCACGCCTACTCCCCCTTACCCTGCACCGCTGCCTTGGGCTATAGGGGGCAGAGGTCCGGCGGGCCAGGTCAGATTGGGAGTAGCCATCATGGTGTTGCGTTATCGGCTCGCTGCGGGCCTTGCCGTTGCCGGACTCCTTGCGGGCTGCGCGGGCCGCACTCCCTATGAGCAGCTAATGGCGGCAAAACCAACCGGATCGGCCTTTTCCCACGCGCTGTATCACGAATATGCGAGGCTGGCTCAGTCCTTGCAGATCTCGGCGCTACCCGGCCGCACCGCCTTCGATGCCCGCGGCTCGATCTCACTTTCGCCGGTTTCGCCGAGCGAAGCCCGGCTGGCCATCCATTTTGCGCAGAAGGCGGAATCCGCCGCGATCGGCGAGGAACCCTTGCCCGTGGAAGCCCCCGCCGACGATCCCGTTGCAGAGAACGTGCGCCTGGAGCTGCTGCGCATGCTGAGCAGACAGCGGAACAAGACCCCCCTGGCCGCGGCCCAGGCCCAGGCCAATTATGATTGCTGGATCCTGGATGCGCCCATCGAGGCCCTGGCTGCCACCAGCCGGTCCTGCCACACCGCGCTTCTTGCCGAACTCACCCGCCTACGTGAGGTTCAGGACACAACGATAACTGGACCCAAAGCACCCCCAGCTGGCACCCCTGTCACCACGAAGAAGCTCCCGGCTCCGGGCAAATAGCAAATCCACGACACAGGCGTCAGCTTTGGCTAGAGTGCAGGCGTATCATTCCTGCCAAGGCCAGCTATGAAAGCATTTGATTATGTGATTGTCGGTGCGGGTAGCGCCGGCTGCGTACTTGCCAATCGCCTGTCCGCCGACGGAAGCGCCCAAGTCCTGCTACTGGAGGCTGGCGGTCCTGACAAATCGCTCATGATACACATGCCGGCAGGGATCCCTGCCCTCTTGGGCAAGCCCAATCCACACAACTGGTATTTTGACACCGAAGGCCAGCCCCACCTGGAGGGCCGACGGCTCTACTGGCCCCGCGGTAAGGGCTGGGGTGGCTCATCATCCATCAATGGCATGATCTACATCCGCGGCCATTCCCGCGACTATGACCGCTGGCGCCAAGAGGGTTGCGAAGGGTGGTCCTTTGCCGATGTACTGCCTTACTTCAAGCGGGCGGAGAACTATGAATCCGGCGGCGATGATTTTCACGGCGACGCCGGTCCGCTGCATGTCTCTATTGGCCGTTCCACCAACCCCCTGTTCCGCACCTTCATCGAAGCGGGTGTCGAGGCTGGTCATAAAAAGACCTCGGATTTCAACGGCTTTCAGCAGGAAGGTTTTGGCCCCTATCAGCTGACCATCCATGAGGGCCGGCGCTGGAGTGCCGCGAGCGCCTATCTGCGTCCCGCCCTGAAGCGGCCGAATCTGACTGTGCAAAGCCATGCCCTGGTCAGCCGCATACTGTTTAAAGGCACCAAGGCGATCGGGATTGAATATGTGCAGCGGGGCGAGGTCGTCCAGGTGCACGCCAGCCAGGAAGTCCTTCTGTGCGGCGGCGCCGTCAACTCACCACAGACCCTCCTTCTTTCCGGGATCGGCGACGAGAAGGTCCTGCGCAACTTCAACATTCCTGTGGTCGCCCACCTACCGGGAGTTGGACGCAATCTCCAGGATCATCTGGATTGCTCCGTACAGTATGAATGCAAGCTGCCCATTACCCTTTACAGCCAGTCCAACCCTCTGGCCGCGGCCAAGACCGGGCTCCAATACTTGCTTTTCGGCACTGGACTTGCCGCCGGGCAGGGCCTGGAATCGGGCGCTTTTCTCAAAAGCCGGCCGGACCTTGAAACCCCCGATTTGCAGTTTCACTTCATTTCGGCGCTCATGTTCGATCATACCCGCAAGAAGGCGGACCGCCACGGCTTCATGGCACATGTCTGCCAGCTGCGACCGGAAAGCCGTGGCTATATCTCGATCCGTTCGACCGATCCCTCCGCACCGCCGATCATCCAGCCGAATTACCTGGAAGCCGAGGAGGATCGCCGCGCCCTGCGTGAGGGCGTTCGGTTGGCCCGTGATGTCTTTGCCCAGCCTGCGTTTGATCCGTATCGTGGCCCCGAGCTGATGCCCGGAGCCCACGTCCAGAGCGACGAACTGCTGGACGCCTTTATCCGGAAGACCGCCGAGACAATCTACCACCCGGTAGGAAGCGCCAAAATGGGGCATGGCGAGGATTGTGTGGTTGATCCCAAACTCAAGGTCCACGGCATCGAAGGTCTGCGCGTGATCGACGCCTCAGTGATGCCAAATCTGGTTTCTGGCAACACCAACGCGCCGACGATCATGATTGCCGAAAAGGCTGCTGACCTTATTTTGGGGCGGGCCGCACCGGCCCCCCAAGCAGTTCGTGTGGCGGAGGACCTGGAACACAGCGCCACTTGAAGCCGTTCTGGTTATGCTGACCTAAGTTGCGGCAACATGCCGGCTGTGGCGCGGTTCACACAGCCGGACGCTTTTATTCCAACACGCTTTCCGTTCTACCGTCATCGGCGTTAGGCTATGTCCATGAAAAAGTTCCTGACTCTTCTTGTTCTCCTGCTGATGCCTGCGACGGCTTTGGCTCAGACCCCGCCTACATCCTACAGTCTACCCGACATGAATTTCGACATGTGGTGTCAGGAAACCATGCATTATTCGCCGCATCGCTGTGACCTGCGCCTGCCGCGCGACAACAAGAAGTTTGACAAATATCGCTCCGTCGTCGAGCACTTCGAGCTTCTACGTCTGAAGAACCGCCGCGCTGAAGAAGAACGCAACCAGGTCATCATGCACAATCATAGCCTCGACAGTCCGGGCAACAATGTGCCGACGCTTCCTGGTTCGGCCGGCACAATCCCCAATCCCCACTGACACGCTGTCACGACTGCAAGCCGTTGAGTGGCTGTGTGCGATTGCCGTAGAGCACGCGCACAAGACGTTCCATATCGCTTTCGGCATCATTGACCGGCTCCATATCCGGCTCCGACGGTGGGGCAGGTATGTGGTCGATGACAAGACGCAGGTGCGGTGCCCGCGCCGGGCCAGAAGCGTCGGCAAAGTGCAAAGCCGGCCTGCGCCGCGGCGGCTCCATGGCCAACAATGGCTCATCCTCCTGTACCAGCTGCGCATCGGTCAGACGCTGGAAGGCGATCGGCTTATCGGTCAGCTGGGCGCCATCACCTAGAATTTGCACCATGCCAACAAAGCGCGTGGCCTCTCCCCCGCCAAAGGACACCGGTGCCAGCAAGGTCTCCATTTCGACCACGCTCGCCTGCGGACTCGTACCGAAAGAAGACAAACAAAGAGGCTGGTGGGTCTGCAAGGCCTGCACCAGGAGCGCGGCGAGCTCACGACGCGACCGGACCTCCCAACCAGTGAGAAAATTGGTACCGCGCAATTCCGAGCCGTGACGTTCGCACAATTGTGTGCCGGCCAGCCGATAAAGTGGACGGGCGGGATCCAGCGCATCAAGAATGAGCATATCGGGCAGCATGCGTTTCAGCGCCCTGGGATCAATGTCCGATTGATCCGGAATGGGACGACCTTTGCGTAATCTGCTCCAGTACCCCACGAGCAGATGCGAATTACGATGTTTCATATGCTTCCTCCGGTCATTTCTGTCCGCACTGGCCCAAAACGAGACGCCGATGCGCGGGCTTTGAACGAACGGAGCAGACATCGTGCCAGAATCAAAAGAAGATATTAGCCCCAGGGGCCACGGCGGACATTTCCGAAAAAACGCACGTGGGACGATTTGAAAAGTGGCGTGAGCAGCCCACCCGCAAGGAAGCCACCAACATGGGCCCACCAAGCGACACCGGGGTCGCCCGGTCTGGCGAGCATCGCATTCACGAGTTGCATGACAAACCAAAAACCCACCACCCAGCCGGCGCTGATCCTCAGAAAGTAGGGCAAAACGCCCAGAGGCACGACCACGCGGATGAGGGCCCGCGGGTAAAGCAGGACATAGGCGGCGAGAACACCGGAAATCGCCCCAGAGGCCCCAATCATGGGGATGCTCGAGCCGGGGGCCATGGCGGCAAAGCTGAACGCTGCCGCAACCCCGCAGACCAAGTAGAAGATGAGATAGCGCCAATGGCCCATCGCATCTTCCACATTGTTGCCGAAAATCCATAGATAAAGCATGTTGCCAGCTATATGGAGCCAGCCCCCATGCAGGAACATGGCGGTGAAAATAGTGATCCACGGTGGCACAACGACATAACCGGGGACGCGAACCGCGGTCGCCGCAAGGGAGGCCGGGGCAAAGCCAAGCACATCCAGCGCCGCTGACAGCTGCGAGCCCAAAGAGAGTTCCCACGCGAACACAGCCGCGCACAACCCGATCAGGGACCAGTTGACCCAGGGGGTAAGGCGTACGGGATTGTCATCCGAGATCGGGATCATGGCGCTGTCCGCAGCAGGTCGGCGTCCATCTGTTCCAATTCGGTACATCGCGACGCGAAGCAGCTTCAGCTGCACCCTGCCGCATCGCAACCAAGATGGCACGCATGATGAAGGGCTAGCCGTCGCCTAAGAGCTGATTTTGTCGGCAAATGACGCGCGGGAGCCACATTTTCGTTGCCCCTCCAGCAGAGGAATACCCAGGGACGGCGGCTCCCGATACTCCCGCACGCAGGGTCGGTACATTTCGTGGACACTCCGCGCCAAAGTTGCACCCCCTCCCCGCCATTCTTGCCGCAGGGTAAGGGCAAGGAGAGCGCCGCTGACGGCGCTCACACCTGCAGAGGACCGACTGCAAGGGACTTTCCATCATCACCTGACAGGCGTATGGCGCAGTCTTGCACCGCACAACTCCACTGTTATGGTGCGCCCGCTCAACTTTCCGCTCGCCGCAACGAGGATCCCATGAACATTCACGAATACCAGGCCAAGGAGCTGCTTCGTGGCTTCACCGTGCCGGTGCCCAAAGGCTTTCCCGCATTTTCCGTCGAAGAGGCGGTCAAGGCTGCCGAGAAACTCGGAGGTCCGGTCTGGGTCGTCAAGGCACAGATCCATGCCGGCGGCCGTGGCAAGGGAGGCGGTGTCAAGGTTGTCAAGTCGATCGCGGAGGTCCGCAAAGAGGCGGAGCGTATGCTCGGGATGACCCTCGTCACCCACCAAACCGGCCCACATGGTCGTGTCGTGCGCCGGCTTTATATCGAAGATGGCTCCGCCATCGAACGCGAGCTCTATCTTTCCGCTCTGGTAGACCGCGGCACCTCCCGCATCTCCTTCATTGCCTCAACCGAAGGCGGCATGGACATCGAGGAGGTTGCACACAAGACACCGGAAAAAATCGCAACCTTTCAGGTGGAACCCGCAGTGGGCTATTCCGGCTATCTCGGTCGCGACATCGCCAGCGCGCTCAAACTTTCCGGTGACGCCGCCAAACAGTGCGGACAGCTGATTGAGGCGCTCTACAGCGCCTTCCTTGCCAAGGACATGAGCCTGCTGGAGATCAATCCTTTGGTGCTTACCAAGGACGGACGTCTTGTGTGCCTGGATGCGAAGGTCAACTTTGATGACAACGCGCTCTTCCGTCACAAGGATGTTCAAGCCCTGCGCGATCTTGACGAGGAGGATCCCAAGGAAGTTGAAGCCTCAAAATTCGATCTTTCCTACATCAAGCTGGATGGCACCATCGGTTGCATGGTCAACGGCGCCGGTCTGGCCATGGCGACCATGGACATCATCAAGCTCTATGGTGAGGAGCCAGCCAATTTCCTCGATGTTGGCGGCGGAGCGAGCAAGGAAAAGGTTACGGCTGCGTTCAAGATCATTATCTCAGATCCGAACGTCAAAGGCATTCTGGTCAATATCTTTGGCGGCATCATGAAGTGCGACATCATCGCGGAAGGCATCATCGCCGCAGCCAAGGAAGTCTCCTTGAACGTACCGCTGGTGGTGCGGCTGGAAGGTACCAATGTAGAACTCGGCAAGAAGATCCTCGCCGAGTCCGGCCTTCCTATCGTGTCAGGCGACGATCTCGCCGACGCCGCCCAGAAAATCGTCAAAGCCGTTAAGGGATCCTGAGCATGTCTATCCTTGTCGACAAGAACACACGCGTCATCTGCCAGGGTTTTACCGGCAATCAAGGCACCTTCCATTCCCAGCAGGCCATTGCCTATGGCACCAGGATGGTCGGTGGTACCTCACCGGGCAAGGGCGGTACGACCCATCTGGATCTTCCAGTGTTTGATACTGTGCGCGAGGCCAAGGAAAAGACCAGCTGCACGGCATCGGTGATCTATGTTCCGCCACCGTTTGCTGCCGACGCCATTCTCGAGGCTATTGATGCCGAAATCGGCCTGATCGTCTGTATTACCGAAGGCATTCCGGTGCTCGACATGGTTAAGGTCAAGCGTGCCTTATCGGGCTCAAAGTCGCGGCTGATCGGCCCGAACTGTCCTGGCGTAATCACCCCTGGTGAATGCAAAATCGGCATCATGCCCGGCCATATCCACAAGCGCGGCAAGGTTGGAATTGTCTCACGCTCAGGCACCCTGACCTACGAAGCCGTGGCCCAGACCACCGCCGTAGGACTTGGTCAGTCCAGCTGCGTCGGTATTGGCGGCGACCCCGTCAAGGGAACGGAACACATCGACGTGCTCGAGATGTTTCTCGCCGACAAGGAAACCGAAAGCATCATCATGATTGGTGAGATCGGTGGGTCTGCCGAAGAGGACGCGGCGGAATTCATCCGCAGAAGCCGCGTCAAGAAGCCGATGGTTGGCTTTATCGCTGGAGTGACCGCCCCACCGGGACGACGTATGGGACATGCCGGCGCCATCATCTCAGGTGGCAAGGGCGGTGCTGATTCCAAGATTGAAGCAATGAAATCAGCGGGCATTCGCGTATCGCCGAACCCCGCAGCCCTGGGCACCACACTGGTGGAACTGCTCGGCGGCAAGTGATGCATTTTGCCCTGCCATGAAAGCCCCTCTATAGTCAGAACGCTTAGGGGGGTTTTTTCATGCGCAAATTTCGTCCAACAATCATCGCTTCGGCACTGCTGCTCGCAGGTTGCAGCGCCCTGACCAGCCCCTTTGCGCAACCCCAAAAGCCGCCGCCGGCCTATGTGGTGTTCTTCCCCGGCCACAGCACGATGTTATCGGCGAACGCCAAACATATTATTGCTGATGTTGCCACAGCAGAAACACAAAATTCCAACAGTCTGATCGAAGTCTCTGGCCCCAGCACCAAACTCGCCCCGGGCTATGACCCGCGTTATGCCCAGCCTCGAATCAATGCCGTGATCGACGAACTCCTCGCTGATGGGGTGCCCCAGAACCATATTGCAGAGAGCTCATCCTTGAGCTCGGCCCTGGAAGCGGATGTCACGGGCGACCAGCGCGTGGTTTTGCATTTGGTTCGCGCCTCACGCTGAGCCTTGGGACGGGTGCAACCCCGGTCCACTCCTTCGCCCAGACCGGATTTGATGGGAAATTGTCTCTCCCGCCACCTCCTGTTAAGCCAGATGTCGCAAAGATAACATTATCGAAGGCGTGCAATCGCTTTCGGGATGCGCTAAAGGCGGGGGCTTTCTGCACCCGCGCCCTTTCTGATGCGGCTGTTCGAGGACGGGCCCGACCCAACAAGCCGGCCCAACATGCTGAGATGACGAGTCAATCCGATCCCGCTGTCTCCAATTCGATTCTGGAGACGACGTCCTTCTTGTTCGGCAGCAATGCCGCTTTCGTTGAAGATCTGTACCGCCAATTTCTTGAAAACCCAGCGAGCGTTGAGCCCAGCTGGCGCGACTTCTTTCTTACCCTCGGCGAGAAGGCACTGTCGCCAACCCAGCTCGGCAGAGGCCCTGCGTGGCGCCGGGATCTTGCTCCGACCCTGGTTCGTGACGAGCTGACCGATGCGCTAACCGGCAACCTGACGGTCACCTCTTCGTCCCAGGCCCCCACTTCTGCGCTGAACGAGCAGACGCTGCGGGCTGCAGCGCAGGACTCGATCCGCGCCATACAGCTGGTACGAGCCTATCGCATCATCGGCCATCTAGCGGCCAAGCTCGACCCGCTCGGACTGGCGGAAAAGCCTCATCTGCCGCAGCTGGAGCCCTCGTTCTATGGCTTTGGCGAGACAGATCTTGACAAGCCGGTATTCATGGACGGCGTGCTCGGCCTTTCCATGGCCAAGCCACGGGAGGTCGTCGACCTTCTCACCCGCACTTATTGCGGCCGCATCGGTTACGAGTTCATGCACATTACCGATCCGGAACAGAAAGACTGGCTGCAGCGACGGATCGAAGGGCCCGATAAGGAGATCTCGTTTACTCCCGAGGGCAAAAAGGCGATCCTCAACAAACTGGTCGAGGCCGAGGGCTTCGAAAAATTCTGCGGCCTGCGTTTCTTGGGCACTAAACGTTTTGGCTTGGATGGCGGAGAGGCCGTAATCCCGGCGCTCGAGCAGATCATCAAGCGTGGTGGCCAGCTCGGCGTGCAGGAGATCGTCGTTGGCATGTCCCACCGTGGACGGCTCAATGTTCTGGCTAACGTTCTTGCCAAGCCTTACCGACAGATCTTTCATGAATTCCAGGGAGGCAGCGCCAATCCCTCCGAGGTTCAGGGCTCCGGCGACGTCAAATATCACCTTGGCGCATCTTCAGATCGCGAATTTGACGGCAACAAGGTTCATTTGTCGCTCACGGCCAATCCCTCACATCTGGAAGCCGTCAATCCCGTCGTCCTCGGCAAGGCTCGCGCCAAACAGCGTCAGCTCGCGGACAATATTGAGCGCTCCAGTGTGATGCCCTTGCTTATCCATGGCGATGCCGCATTTGCCGGGCAGGGCGTGGTGTCCGAGTGTTTTGCCATGAGCGGGATCAAGGGCTTCCGCACCGGAGGCACCATTCATGTGATCGTCAACAATCAGATCGGCTTTACAACGGCACCGATCTACTCACGTTCTTCGCCCTATCCGTCCGACGTGGCGCTGATGGTTCAGGCACCCATCTTCCATGTCAACGGCGATGATCCGGAAGCGGTGGTGCACGTTGCACGTATCGCCGCAGAGTTCCGTCAGCTGTTCCACAAAGACGTCGTCATCGACATGTTCTGCTATCGACGCTTCGGTCATAACGAGACCGACGAGCCATCCTTTACCCAGCCGCTGATGTATCGGGCCATCAAGGACCATCCTACAACGCTTGAGCTCTATGCGCGTCAACTCGTCAGCGAAGGCACATTGAGCGACGACGACGTGAAGGCGATGAGTGATGCCTTCAGTCAGCGCCTCGATGACGAATATCAGGCGTCCAAATCCCATCGTCCCAATCGTGCCGACTGGCTCGATGGACGCTGGCAGGGCCTTTCGGCGGCACCAGAAGGCGACCGCCGCGGCGACACAGCTGTCGCCGATGCACTCTTGCGCAAGGTGGGCACGGCCCTGACCACCATTCCCGAAGGCTTCAATGCTCATCGCACCATTGTTCGGCAGTTGCAGGCCAAGGCGCACATGTTTGAGACCGGCGCCGGGATCGACTGGGCGACGGCTGAGGCCCTCGCGTTAGGAACCCTGCTTGAGGAAGGCTATCCCGTACGCCTTTCCGGCCAGGATTCAGCCCGCGGCACCTTTAGCCAGCGCCACGCCATGCTGGTCGACCAGCAGACGGCGGCGCGCTACTTCCCGCTCAATCACATCAGTGACAGCCAGGCCGAGTTCGAGGTGATCGATTCTCTGCTCTCTGAAGAAGCCGTCGTCGGCTTTGAATATGGCTATAGTCTGGCCGAGCCGCGTGCGCTTGTACTGTGGGAGGCGCAGTTTGGTGATTTCGCCAATGGGGCACAGGTCATGATCGACCAGTTCCTGTCATCCGGGGAAATGAAGTGGCTGCGCATGTCCGGGCTCGTCCTGCTACTTCCGCACGGCTATGAAGGTCAAGGCCCGGAACACTCATCGGCCCGGCTTGAACGCTACCTCCAGCTCTGTGCGCAGGATAATATGCAGGTGGCAAACTGTACGACGCCTGCCAATTATTTCCACATTCTGCGCCGTCAGATGCACCGCAAGTTCCGCAAGCCATTGATTCTGATGACGCCGAAGTCCCTTCTGCGTCACAAGCGGGTGGTATCCAGCCTTGAAGAATTGGGACCGGGATCGAGTTTTCACCGCGTTCTGGACGATGGCGCCGAGCGCGATCCCTCCTCCACCCTCAAACTGGCGGCGGATTCCGATATCCGTCGGGTCGTGCTGTGCAGCGGCAAGGTCTATTATGATCTTTTCGAGGCGCGCGAGGAACTCGGCGAGCAACGCATCCAGCTGCTGCGTGTGGAGCAGCTCTATCCTTTCCCAACCGGACCGCTGGGTCAGGCACTTGAACGCTTTGACCGGGCGCAGATTATCTGGTGCCAGGAGGAACCGCAAAACCAGGGAGCCTGGAGTTTCGTCGCACCGCGGATTGAAAAGGTGCTGGCCGATCTCGGACGTAAGGATCGTCCGCGCTACGTCGGCCGCCACGAATCGGCGTCAACGGCAGCGGGCCTCATGAGCCAGTATGCCGCTGAACTCAAGGCCTTCCTGAACGAAGCGTTGTCACTTTGAGTAGGACCGGCACAACCGTGCCGCATATGAAGCTCGCCTATCGAGTGGTTGGTCCGCGTCTGTATATCCGCCATCGCGCGAAGCGCGCATGGCGCAAGGCGCGTGACGGCCATGAAGGCGAGCTAAAGCTCCTCTCGTCCATCGTCCCGCGGGATCGCGTGGCAATCGACGTCGGAGCCAATCGCGGCAATTACACATTTTTCCTCTCGCATCTGGTTCCCAAGACAGTCGCCTATGAACCATCACCGCCCCTGGCGCGCTTTCTGCGCGAAGCTTGCCTGACCGGCGTGGATGTACGTGAAGCCGGAGTCTCCGATCAGTCGGGAATGCTGACCTATTGTGTTCCGCTGAACCGACACTCTCGCCCGCAATACAATATCGGCTATCTCGGCTCAGGACTTCCCGCTGGCACCCCCGGCATCGAACTTCCCGTTCGAGTGGTACGACTGGACGAGGAAAATCTCGGAGACGTCGGCTTCATCAAGATTGATGTCGAGGGCCACGAATTCCAGGTGATCGAGGGTGCCCAGGGGCTGCTGCGCCGCTGCCGCCCCAATCTGCTGGTAGAGATTCTCGAGGGACGCGGGAACAGACCGCAGATTATACAAAATCGCACGGCCTGCCTGCTGGACCGCCTTGGCTATGAGATTTATGTCTTCGCGCGTGGTGCCTTGATGCCGCTAAGCGATGCCCCGTTGAGCCAGAATACGATGAACTACATTTTCCTGCCTCGGAACATGGCAGGACCTGGAGACCTTAGATGAGCATAGAGATCAAAGTTCCCGCCATGGGTGAGTCGGTGACAGAAGCAACGGTGGCCCGTTGGTTCAAGAAAGAAGGCGAGAAGGTCGCCCGCGACGAAGCCTTGTGCGAACTGGAAACCGATAAGGTGACGGTCGAAGTGCCCGCTCCCTCCGAGGGCATCCTCGACGTGATCGCAGTAAAGGAAGGCGAGACCGTTGAGGTCGGGAGCATTCTGGGACGCATTAGCGAAGGCGCAAGCCCGCGTACTGCGGACACCAAGACCGCAGACACTGCCGCGCCAAAGGCCCCGGCAAAGCCGGCAGTGCCGACCGCGGCCAAGGCTGCAACGAAGCCTGCCGGCACAGCCAGCACAACGCCCGCCACCGCAGCGCAAATGCCATCGGTACGGCGACTGGCCGCTGAAGCAGGGCTTGATCCGGCCGCGGTTCAAGGCAGTGGCAAGGACGGCCGGGTGACCAAGGGTGACATGCTCGCAGCACTTGAGGCACGGACGGGGGCGCGCGAAGCATCGCGTCCGGCCTCCCCTTTGCCTGGGCCACGGGCGAATGCGGAGCGTGAGGAACGGGTGGCAATGACCCGCCTGCGCCGCACCATCGCCACCCGCCTTAAGGAATCCCAAAATACCGCGGCTCAGCTCACCACCTTCAATGAAGTGGATATGAGCCATGTGATGCAGCTACGCGCCACTTATAAGGATGCCTTTGAAAAGAAGCATCATGTTCGCCTTGGCTTTATGGGTTTTTTCGTCAAGGCCTGCGTAGCCGCGCTGGAAGAACTGCCCAATGTCAACGCCGAGATCGAAGGCAACGACATCATATACAAAAATTACTACGACATCGGAGTTGCCGTCTCGACCGAGCGTGGCCTCGTTGTTCCGGTCGTGCGGGATGCCAAGTATAAGACGGTGGCAGGAATTGAGGCGGCGATCAGCGATCTGGGCAGCCGTGCGCGCGACAACAAGCTGAAGCTAGAAGAGCTGCAGGGCGGTACGTTTTCGATTACCAATGGCGGCGTTTTTGGCTCCTTGATGTCGACGCCGATCCTCAATGCCCCGCAGTCGGGTATATTGGGCATGCACAAGATCCAGCCCCGGCCGGTTGCCATTGGCGACAAAATTGAAATCCGGCCGATGATGTATCTGGCCTTGTCCTATGACCATCGCCTGGTGGACGGGCGCGAGGCGGTAACCTTCCTCGTCCGCGTCAAGGAATACCTCGAAGAGCCACAGCGTTTTCTTCTCGATCTCTAATACCGCGGGCGACGCCCGGCATAAGCCGGGCCCGTCACCACCACCAGGAAAGTACCTTCGATGTCCAATAGCTTTGATGTCGTCATCATTGGCGGCGGGCCAGGGGGCTACAATGCCGCCATTCGCGCCGGTCAGCTTGGTTTGAGCAGCGCCTGCATTGACAAACGCGGCACGTTTGGCGGGACTTGCCTCAATGTGGGCTGCATTCCATCAAAGGCCCTGCTGCACACAAGCCACCTTTATGATGAGGCCTTGAACCACCTGCCAAAGCTCGGCGTCAAGACCAAGGTCGAACTCGATCTCGCGGCTATGATGACTCATAAGACTTCGGTCGTAGGTGACCTGACGAAGGGCGTCGAGTTTCTGCTCAAGAAAAACAAATCCGAAGCAATTGTCGGACAGGCTCGGGTGCGAGCTCCCAACCGCGTTGACGTCAAGCTGGCAGACGGCACCATTCGTGAACTGACCACCAGACATATCGTTATCGCGACAGGGTCGGACAGTGCCACGCTCCCCGATATTGAGATCGATGAGGACCGCATCGTCTCCTCGACCGGAGCACTGTCCTTGAAGCAGGTACCTAAACGCCTGGTGGTGGTTGGCGGCGGCTATATCGGCCTTGAACTGGGGTCGGTATGGCGGCGTCTTGGCAGCGACGTCACCGTGGTTGAGTTTCTTGACCGTATCACGCCCGGGCTGGACGGAGAGATCGGTAAACAGTTCCAGCGGATTTTATCTCGTCAGGGCATGAAGTTCCAGCTCTCGACCAAAGTGGTAGGTGTCGAACGCAGCAAGGATGGCCTTGAAATTCGCATACAGCCAGCCGGCGGCGGTGAAACCAAGAGTCTGCACGGTGATGTCATGCTCGTGTCCATCGGACGACGTCCGTATACAGATGATCTTGGATTGGGTGACGTCGGAGTTGCCCTCGATGCCCGCGGACGCGTCGTCACCGATGTACACTTCAAGAGCAACATACCGAGCATTTGTGCGGTCGGCGACGTGCGCGAAGGAGCCATGCTCGCACACAAAGCCGAGGACGAAGCTGTGGCCTGTATTGACCACATCGCCGGACGCTTCGGGCATGTAAATTATGATGCGATACCGGCTGTGGTTTACACGACACCAGAAGTGGCAAGCGTGGGCAAGACCGAGGAGGAGCTTAAGGCCGCTGGCGTCAGCTACAAGATCGGTAAGTTTCCCTTCACCGCCAATGCCCGCGCCAAGACCATTGCCGCCACCGAGGGTTTTGCCAAGGTGATCGCCGACGCCAAGACCGATCAGGTCCTTGGCGTGCACATCATTGGGGCTGAAGCCGGCAACCTCATTCAGGAGGCCGCCCTTGCCATCGAAATCGGCTGCGCCTCCGAGGACATTGCCCGTACCAGCCATGCCCACCCCACGCTGACAGAGGCAGTGCGCCAGGCGGCCATGGGCGTGGAAGGCTGGACGATGCAGATGTAAGGCTCTGCCAAGGGTCGCGCCCGGAGCAAGTTTTGCTTCGGTTACGCTGATAAAGCGGTATAGTTCCCTGAAGCAACGAATCGAAAGGAGGTGGTCCAGTGTCTCATTGTCATGACCTGCGGCGTCTTGGTGCCGCGAACTGGATCGGCTTTTCGGGCCAGGTCCTGGTCGCATAAAGCAAGTAGTCCGTGCGGGCACTTACCCCGCAGCAGGCAATGGAAAGGCGGTCCGCGTCTGGCGCGGCCGCCTTTCGGCTTCTGGTACATCTGTCACGCAGGCAGAAAATGGTGCGGACGGCCGGACTTGAACCGGCACAGGCCTTTCGACCCTGCGGATTTTCATAGCTCTTCGGCTTTCGCCGCCGGCATCAAAATATCCGATACTGAAATGGCCGACCCCAACATCGTGCGTGAGCCATTCCATAGCGCATGGGATTACACCATCAGGTCCAGAGAAAAGTGACGTAGTAATTTGGCGACACAGCCTTTGGCTTCGGGCACAAGCGCGAGCCTCGCAGCTAGCCATGCCTCGATCCCGCCTTCCAGCACGTCGACGGCGACACCCGCGCTGCGCAGCCGTGCAGCGACGCCCGGACTTATCCTTGCGCCTGTCTGACCGATGACAGTGGCATTACGATCTCACAATTCCGGCACCCATTCGACGACGGTCTCGGCGTTGCGCTTCAGGGACGCGGGAATGAACCGCTGGTCAGCGGCAAATTCCTCTGGAGTGCGAACATCGATGCTGGCCGGGTGTCGGGCAGTGCCGGTGAGACCGGAAAACTTGTCGAGAGAGATCGTGTCGATTTCAGACATGCGGTGTCCTTACGTGAAGCCCGACGCGATACTTCAGCATGTTGTCCCTTGGGGTGACCGCTTTTCCCATGACTTTTGAGTACAGCCAAAGCAGGGACTTGTTTATGCTTAGATGCGGTTAACGGTTTCCGGCGTGCGCGCTTACGTCGGCACGCAGGCATTGATCGTGTTGGGATACCTCTAACGACGTTGAAAACGACCTACATGGAAGCGCTGGATTGATCCACCAGGTGTGGCGTGGTCAAATTCAACGCTGTCCAATAAGGCAAACTCACCACCGAGCCACGCCAGCAACTCCTCCCGCCCATAACGGCGAACGGGCAGCCCGCTACAGCGTTCTGGACCGGTAGGCGCAAAAGTGGCAATAATGACATGACCTTGCGGCGCGAGTGCCGCAAGAAGTTTTGACCGGTAAGCCAGCCGGTCATCTTCTTCTATTAGAAAGTGCAGAACGGCGCGGTCATGCCAGACAGCATAGCGACGATCCGGTTGCCACTCGGTAACATCGCTTACGATGCCGTGCACCGGAGCACCTGGCTTTTGACGAGCGAGTAAGTGGCCGACAGCGTTAGCGGAGATGTCGAGCACCGTGACGTCGGTGTACCCGGCTTCGACCAGAGAGTCGGCGAGCCGCGACAGGCCTCCCCCAATATCGATGATGGATGCAGAGCGTGCGACACCCGTCTGCCTGATGAGTTCCAGAGAGCGCGACGGCAATACCTCAAACCAGCTCACTTCGTTCTCGGCCTTGCGACCAAAAACATCGTCCCAATGCTGGCTTCGCCTGAACGGGCTCATTGTTGCTCCCTCTGCTTTGTTTGACCTCGAAGTACACTCCAAGGTTAACGGATTTCCGAGGTTAGTGATGTAAGCGATTGATTGGTGCGGGCGGCCGGACTCGAACCGGCACAGGCCTTTCGGCCCTACGGATTTTCATACCACTTCGACTTTCGCCGCCGCCTGACTCAAGGCGTTTGTGGTCTGGACTATCCCTTCACCTTGCCACGGTTGCCCGAAGGTTAGGTGCTGC
>JAKBAU010000266.1 GCA_021808875.1 Pseudomonadota bacterium
GTACGGATCTTCAAGCCAGCGGTCTTCGCGCAAAAGCGTATAGAGTCGCTTGCGCTCGTCTGGATCGGCCGTGCGTCTGGCAATGGCTTGACGCACTTTCTGTAGGGCTGCCGCCTTGTATGTCAGGATGTCATTGACGGCATCCTTGGTTGTTTCGGCGCGAATCGTGCCATCAACATCGAGAGATGCGTACCAGCCGGCTGCCGTGATTTCCTTGCGAATATCCGCCGCACTCTTGCCCACCGTGCACAGTCCGCCGTAGCGCCGCCACAGATCGGCGCGAACAAAGCCCATCGCCTTGTTCCTCTTGCGTGGTCAGATCAGCCTGCACGGACAGACCGTCCTGGCTGGAGAACTGGCGGTCATGCAGCGCAGCGGCAATACCCTGTGCTTTGACACCCTGGAAGAGGAGGTGCACGCCTTGTTGCTCAGCGGTGCGCCGATCGCCGAGCCCATCGTCGCGCACGGTCCCTTCGTGATGAACACGGCCGCAGAAATCGAGCAGGCGATGGCCGACTACCGCAACGGTCGCTTTGGTCACCTCACCCCCTGAGCCCCACCGCTGCCCACGCCCGCGCTCCAATACACTAAAGCCAGGGCGCTAAAAATTGATCTGCGTCAGTTTTCATTCCGAGTGTACAACTGTACCATCCTTGAATGGCACATAAAAAAATGTCAGCCATCAGTTCCTGATCTCTCTATCGCAGGAGTATGCATGTGAACGCCTCTATCCAGCCGATTCGTCGCAACCTGAAATTTGTTCTGCCGGAAGACCTCGTGCTGACATGGCATCCCGAGGGGATGCATGTCACCCAGTTCTTCAACACCCTGTCCATCTTTTTTCCTGCCGGTGAGCGCTTCTTCATCCAGAGTGTGCGCAACTTTCGCGCACAACTGACCGATGCTGCGCTGAACGAGCAGATTTCCGCCTTCATCGGCCAGGAAGGCTTTCACACGCGCGAGCACGAAGCCTATAACGCCGCGTTGAAGAAGGCTGGCATGCCTATCGAGGCTCTCGACAAGATCGTCGTCGAGCTGCTGCAGGCGGTCCAAAAGACGCCCGACGCTTTCCAGCTGGCGGCGACGGTGGCGCTCGAACACCTCACCGCCGTGCTCGGCGACATGTTGCTCAGCAACGAATTCCTGCTGAAAGATGCTGAGGCCCACTACGCCGCCATCTGGAACTGGCATGCGCTGGAGGAGACCGAGCACAAAGCCGTCTGCTTCGACGCTTACACCCAGGTCGTCGGCACCGGTGTGCGCGCCTACAGCCTGCGCGTCACCGCCTTCGTCATCGCCAATACCTTGTTCTGGAGCCTCCTCCTACCCTTTTACATGACCATGCTGAAACGCAGCGGCGGCCTGTTCAAACTCCAAGGCTGGCGCCGCCTCGGTCAGATTCTCATCGGTCGGCCCGGCGTCATGCGCCGCGTCTTTCCCGACTGGCTGGACTTCTTTCGCCCCGGCTTCCACCCCTGGATGCACGACAACCAGGGCTTCTTGCAACAGGCCGAGGCTCTGGTGGCGCAAGTGGCGAATTTTCAGCCGGCCGTCGCCACCCCACGCAAGCGCAAGACCCGCTGATCTCCACGACCACGTTGAGGACCTGAATATGACGAAGTCGCATCAAACCACTGACGTCGCCATCATCGGCGCCGGCTTTGCTGGATTGGGAGTCGCCATCGAACTCCTGCGGCAAGGCCTGAAGAACTTTGTGATCTTTGAAGGAGAGGAGGGTGTCGGCGGCTCCTGGCGCACCAACACCTACCCCGGTTGTGCCTGCGACGTGCCTTCACATCTCTACAGCTACTCCTTCGAACCCAATCCTAACTGGCCGCAGGCCTATTCGCGTCAGGAAGACATCCTGCACTACATCGAGCATTGCGCCGACAAGTACGGCGTCAAACCCTATATCCGTTTCCATACCCGCGTCACCGACGCCAGCTTCGATGCCGCCAGCGGTCGCTGGATGGTGAGCAGCGACGATGGCCAGGTCACCGCTGCGCGCGTCCTGGTACCGGCGACAGGAGCCCTCAGTCACCCAAAATATCCGGACATTCCCGGCATGGACAGCTTTCAGGGCATGGCGGTGCACGCGGCACGCTGGAATGCCGATCTCGATCTGCGCGGTAAGCGCGTCGGGGTCATCGGATCCGGCGCCTCGGCCATCCAGGTCGTCCCCAACATCGCCGCTGAAGTCGCCGATCTCAAGGTCTTTCAGCGCACTCCTTCATGGGTCCTGCCCAAGCACAACCGCTCTTTCAGCGCACAGGAGCAGCAGCGCTGGCGCCAGCACCCATGGATGCAGAAAGCACAGCGCTTCGGCCTGTACTGGACGATGGAGTCGGCTCTGCCGGCGATCATGTGGTATCCCCCCTTGCTCGGCATCGGCGAATGGCTGCACAAGCGCGCCTTGCATCAGCACATCCGCGACCCGCAGCTGCGCCGTCAGTTGACACCGGACTACCAGGTCGGCTGCAAGCGCACCCTGGTCTCAGATGACTGGTTCCCCGCCTTTGCCCGCCCGAACGTGCATCTCGTGACCGACGGCATCAGCGCGATCACCGCGCATGGCCTGACGACGAGCGATGGCCAGGAACACGCTCTCGACGTCATCATTTACTGCACCGGCTACGACATCGGTGCGCCGGCTTATCCTTTCGCTATCCATGGACTGCAGGGGCAGTCCCTGACCGACTATTGGGCCGGCCAACCCAAGGCCTATTACGGCATGAACGTCAGCGATTTCCCGAACATGCTGCTGATCATGGGCCCCAACTCAGGGCCAGGTCACACCTCGGTGCTCATCTATCAGGAGGCCCAGTACCACTACATCGCCCAGTACACCAAGACCCTGCTGCGCCGCAAACTGCGCTATCTCAACGTCAAAAAAGCCGTCGTCGACGAGCAATACCAGAACTTTCAGCAGCGCATGCGCCATAGCTCCTGGCTGTCCGGCTGTCAGAGCTGGTATCTCAATGCCGATGGCTCGAACTCGACGATGTGGCCAGGCTTCAGCTTCGAGTATGTGCTGCGTACCCGTATGATGAAGATGTCGGCCTATGAGGCGGTGGGTTGAGACGACCGGCCGGTAGGACGCCACGTCGTCAGCATCCGGCCGCATCTCCCGCACAATTTGACGTACACAATCACTGCCGCTGATCGACGAACGCGAGCCGGCCGTGCGGTGACTGAGTGGCCGGCAGCACGGAGACAACGGCGCCCAATAGGCCCACGGCGAAACCCCCATGCCGGGAAGGTATTTGCACGCTTTGACGGCCATCATCGCCTTGAAAGGCGATCCCATGGACGATAGTATTCGACAGCGCTACCACCATCCCATGACAGGACACTCATCCGAATGCGCCCGAGAATGCGATATAGTCTATTCCTCCTAGGCCTCAGCCTAGCCCTGCTGACCGGTTGCACAACCGTCAGCGTGGGCGACGAACAATTACGGTCGATTTCTGCAGAAAATATCCACGAACAGATCATCGACGGCAAGACAACCAAAAACGAAATAAGATCAAGATTCGGCGGACCTTCCGGCATGTCATTTACCGATGACGGCCTCTTGGTCTGGACTTATGATTTTGAGATTTTATCGCAAAAATTTCCGTTTACCCCGCAACTTGAAGGCCACAAAAAGCTGCTCACCATATTATTTAATAAGGATGGATCTGTTAAAGACTTTGCCTATGAGCAGTCGAAAATCGCCAGAAATGTCTCTCTGTTCTTTGGCATGTAATCCGCGCACCGCGAACATCCTCACCGGCCTGCAACCGGACTGGCCGCCAAGCTGTTAACATTCAGGCGAATGCCGTAAAGTTTGATCGATCCGCCGTCGACCCAGCATCGACTGGACCCATTCCCACGCGAGCGAGCCCCCGCATGAAATCATTCTACCGCAAGACTTGCTGGCAACTTTTGGCCTACGCTGGCGTGGTGATCTCCCTGAGTGCCTGCAACGGCTTGCGCTCAGCTACGCGCGTGAGCCCCGCCGATGCTGCCAGCACGACGACACCGATCAAGCATCTGGTGATCATCTTTCAGGAGAACGTCTCTTTCGACCACTATTTCGCCACCTACCCCAATGCCACCAATCCTGCTGGCGAGCCTGCCTTCACCGCCCTGCCCGGCACCCCCAGGGTCAATGGCCTGAGCGGCACGCTGCTCACCGCCAATCCGAACCGACTGAACAGCGCCAACGACCGTGG
>JAKBAU010000267.1 GCA_021808875.1 Pseudomonadota bacterium
AGTCGACGGCACCGATGGAAAGCAGATTTGCGGATGCGTTCTGTAGATCGAGGCAGATGAAGGCAAAGAGCAGAGCGAGCGGTATCGTGACCGCAACGATGAGCCCTGCCCGAACATCGTAGAGAAAAAAGACAAGAACGATCAGAACCAGAAACATACCGCGCAGAAGATTGCCTTCAACCACCTGCGTGGTCAGGGCGATGAGGTCGCTTCGATCGTAAAAAGGATGAATTTTGACGTCCTTAGGCAGGACGTGATCGTTGAGCTGACGCGTTTTGGCTTCAACCCGCTTCAGTACATCCTGAGTTTTTTCGCCAGTGCGCATCATAATGACGCCTTCAACAGCGTCATTCACTTTTTCATAACCGAACTCACCCAGGCGCGGTGCGATACCCGTAACCACCCGGCCGACGTCCTTTACCAGGATCGGGGTACTGTGATGGACCGCAACCACGACATTGCCGATGTCCTTCAGCGTCTTGAGGCGTCCCATGCCCCGGACGTAGTAGAACTGCCCACCTTGCGAATAAAATCCACCGCCGGCATTGGCATTATTGGCGGCAAGGGCACTTTCCACTTGCGCGACCGAGAGCCCATCGCCGGCAAGTTTGAGGGGATTGAGCAGCACCTGGTACTGCATGGTGCCGCCACCGAAACCTGAGTCATCCGCTACTCCCGGCACGGAACGGTATTGTGGCGCGACGATCCAGTCGTCAATGGTTTTCAGTTCCGTGGCGGTGCGGTCCGAACTCTGAAGGACATAGCGGTAGATCAAACCGGAAGGTGAGGACAGGGGAGAGATCGAGGGACTGACGCCGTTCGGCAGGCTAAGGCCGGCCAGGCGGTTAAAAACGCGCTGTCGTGCGAAATAATTGTCGGTCTCGTTGCGGAAGGTGAGGGTTACATCCGAAAGGCCGTAGAGCGAAATCGATCGAATGGTCTTGAGCTTGGGGATACCGTTCATGCCGCGCTCGAGCGGCACTGTGATCAAACGTTCTACTTCCTCGGCGGCGTGACCCGGCCACTGGGTGATCACCTCAACCATGGGAGGTGAAAGATCTGGATAGGCATCAACCGGCAGTCGATCGAGCGCCCGTGTTCCCGCTGCAAGCAATAGCAGGGTCATCAAGAGCACGAGCAACGGCTGGGCCAGCGACGTCGCCACGATCTTGTTCATGATGGAAGCCGCACGCGGTTCTTCTTCAGGGACGGGCAACGGATCGCTCATTGGTTCTGCATGAATTGGAGGAACAGGGAGCCATTAACGACGACGTTATCGCCCGCGTGAATTCCACGACTGAGGTCGTAATGGTCGCCAAAGCGGTAACCTAGACGCACGCTGCGGCGGGCGAAGCTGCCATCGGGTTCCTCGATATAGACGAAAGGCAGATTGTTGCCGTCGCGCAAGACCGCAGAGACCGGGACCAGAAGCCCTGTACTTGGCCTTTTGTCATCGATTCGCACGCGCACATACATCAGCTGCTTCAGGAATTCGTCAGGATTGTCGACGAGGACGCGCACGGAAACCGCGCGGGTATCGGGATCCACAACCGCGGCAATGTTGTCAACGTGGCCCTGGAAACGCCCGCCCTTGACGCCGGTCATCACCGTGACCGGATCGCCAACATGAATCCGTCTGAGGTCGGAGCCAAACACCTGAGCCATGATCCACATGTGGGAGAGATTGGCGATGGTGAAGCAGCTGGTTGAACCGGTCTGAAGGAGTTCGCCGGGCGATATCGTTTTGCCCACAACCGTGCCGGCAATCGGGGAGCGGATCATGCCTTCAATGGGACCGACCGGGCGCCCCGCAGCTGCGGCCTGAATGATCTTTGGTGAGACATTCAGGGACTGGAGCGTCTGTCGCGCCGCCCGCTCGTTAGCCTCGGCGCTGACCGCCTCCGCTTCAGCCTGTTCGGCCTCACGTAAGGAGACGCCATGGTGTTTGAGCAGGTCCTTATCCATGTCCGCGACATGACGGGCGGCCAGTGCCGTTGCGATGGCAGTCTGATAAGCGCCAACTGCGGTGGCGTAGTCCGGGGATGCGACCGCAGCCAGCGGTGAGCCCATTTTCACCTTCTCGCCAAGGGTGACGAGAAGGCGGGTCACCGGCCCGGAAATTGGGGCCAGTATGGTCGTCGACTGATCCTTGTCGAACTCGACTATGCCGTTCGCATCGACACTCTTGCGATAAACTGCAGGCTTAACCTTGTAGATCGCAATATGTTGACGCTGGGCCGGGGTCAGCGTGACATTGCTCGGCCTTGATGACGGCGCCTGGCCTTTGGTGTGCGGCGCACACCCGACAACAGTCAGCAGCAAGAGCGCGAGGAGGATGAGGTGCTTTCGACCATGCGTGGTTGTTTCAGGTCGTGCGGGAATGCTCCCGTCGCAAGATTTAGTGGTCATGACTGTCCTTGCTCATTGCCGTGCGATTCCACCATCCGCCACCCAGCGCCTGAAATAGCGCAGAGGTGTCGGCAAAGCGGTTGGCTTCGGCCTGTACGAGATTGATCTGTGCCTGCTGGTAGGCCTGCTCGGCGTTCAGGAGGGCAAGCGTGTTGGCGTAGCCGTCTTTTTCCTGTCGGCTGACCAGCCGGAACGTAGTCCTGGCGGCACTCTGGGCGGCCGCTGCTGCCCTCAGTCCTTCAGCGTCCTGCTGCAGTGCCGCGAGCGTGTCGGCGACATTTTGAAACGCGGTCAGAACCGTGCTGCGATATTGCGCCGTGGCTTCGCGGTAGGCGGCCCGTGCAGCCCGCTCCTGATGCAGAAGTGTGCCCCCTTGAAAGATTGGCGCAGTCAATGCTGCGCCAAGATCCCAGAAGTCGGTTCCGGGTGTGAAGAGCTTATTGAAGCCTATCGCAGAGTTACCGGCAGTGGCCGTCAACTCTATGTTTGGCAGCATATTGGCGATCGCGACGCCAATCTGAGCACTGGCTGCATGCAGGTTGGCCTCGGCCTGTCTGATATCGGGTCGCTGGCGCACCAGCTGCGAAGGCAGGCTGAGCGGGACACTCCCGGGCAGAGCAAGGCTGGAAAGGGTTATCCCGTATTTGGGCTCTTGCGCGGGAAATCGTCCGATAAGAACTGCAAGCAGGTCACGCAGCTGGGTACGCTGCTTTTGCAGTGGGGGAAGCATCGCCGCGACTTCAGCCAGTTGTGACTTTTGCGCTGCATAGTCGACTCCACTCGCATAACCCTTCGCATATTGATATTTGAGGATATTCACCATGCGCGTGTTCATGGCCACGAGCTTGTGCGTCGCATTGATTTCGGCGTCGAGTGCGGCGAGCTGGATCGCATTAACCACAACATTCCCTACAAGGGTGTTGTAGGTCGCTATCATCTCGAAACGTGCCGACTGGGTCTGGGCGGCAAGTGACTCTGCTGTACGACGGTTGAGCCCGAAAACGTCTGGGGTGTAGGAGACCGTAACCTGCGGAGTGAAGAGATTGTAGAGAAGCGCATTGCTGGCGGGAACCGGAGCAAGCAGAGCCGAGCCCAGGTTGCGGGAGGCAGAAAAACCCAAAGCGGCAGATGGGAAAAAAGCTCCGCGCTGGGCGCGCTCGGTTTCCTCTGCGACACGCAGCGCGGCCTGTGCCGCCTTGAGATCGGAGTTGTGGGCGATCGCAAGGTTGATCAGTCGATCAAGAGGTCTGGAGCGGAACAATGTCCACCAGGCTCCGGCGACTTTGCGTCCAACCGCAAATTGCTGCGCGGTTCCAGCGGTCACACCTTGAGTGGAAGCGGTGGGAAAAAGTGGTTCAGCCGTATAGCCAGAAACCGGTGGGGGCGCTGGACGCTTGAAGTTCGGTCCGACAGCACAGCCCGCCAGCAAGAGTGGCAGCAATCCGGCCAGAATTGCGGCAGCGCGCAGTTTAATGCGCAATGGGTGCTCGTTCATGGTGCTTCCATGGAGGTTGGCGGGTCTGCACGCGTCTCGTGGACCTGAAGGCTGATGCCTTAGCTGGTCGAACACACGACGTTGCAGCGGCTGTGGCGCGCCCTAACGCGCGCGACCTAGAGAGTTGGAGGGGCGCGGCTTCGCCAGATATGCGCCAGTGCAGGCTTGTGCTGCCGCAAATCCAGGGCGATCCGCACCACCTGAATGCATAGTGCGGGGGCGAGCCACTGGAGCGGTGCCGGACCGATAAAGGCACCGGCATGAAGAACCGCCAGACAAAACGGACAACGCAGATGACCACGATGCCCGGATA
>JAKBAU010000268.1 GCA_021808875.1 Pseudomonadota bacterium
GATGCCAGTGATTGTCGTCAACGCTTGCCGCCGTTGTCCGGCAGCTCGATGGGCGCAATGAGCTCTGCCCCCTGGTTTCTGGGATTTCCGACCGCGCGGTCAACGGGCCAGATGTCGATGTCCTCGGCGGGTAGAATGTGGGACAGACAGCGAAGGCGCATCTTTGGGCTTTCGAGCCAGGCTGGCCAGTCGCTGGGCTCCAGCATAAGCGGCATGCGGTCATGAACGGCGGCCACGATACGATTTGCAGGGCAGGTGATGACGGTAAAGGTATCTTCCTCGGTCAGGTGCCCCGCTTCCCACAGCCCGGCAAAGGCAAAAGGGGCACCGTTTTTGCGCTGCAAAAAATAGGGTTGCTTGGTAGAGGCTGTGAGCGCTGCCCACTCATAAAAGCCGTCAGCGACAACGAGGCATGGGCGCGCGCGGAAGGCTTCTTTATAGGCCCGGCTGGTGGCAACCGTTTCGCAGCGCGCATTTATCATGCGCGCGCCGTCCCGCGGTGATGCGGCCCAAGAGGGCAAAAGTCCCCAACGCAACTGCACAAGTTCGCGCCTCCCGTCTGAGCGCAGACGTACGACGAAACTCCTCTGGGTCGGTGCAATATTGTAGCGGGGTTCAAAGTTGGATGGTGCCTGAGGGTAAAGGCTGTCACTGAGCGCATAGAGCTCCTTGAGCTGGCGCCAGCTATAGCGATTGGTAAAGCGGCCGCACATCCAAATCGGCTCCTTGTCCCGCCGCGAGGCTGGACCGGTCAGATTTCGGGCGAGATTGTCTCATGCGCCACCACCAAGGGCAGCTGGCCGAAAGCTTTCTGTATCTTACCATGTACATAAAGTTAAAAATAATATATAATACTTGACTATTATCAACGCGGCACCGTGCCTGTGGTGTCAATGCTATTTTGTGGGTGTTTTACTTTTACATCAGATAGCAACCTTTCAGCCATAGCAGACATGCGTCCAATGCCTCTGTGTCAAAGAAATTCTGCTGAACTTCCAGCTCAACGATAACGCAGAGCACTGCAGGTGCAACGGGCAGTTTAGCTATTTGGAGGTCTAGTGATGTCGATAGCCAAACCTGCAGTGATGCACTGCCATTCTCAGCTTGCCGCACCAGGCCAAGCCGGGCAGAGCGCGACGCGGGTGCGCCTCTGTTGCCAAAGGCGAGGATATTGGCGCTATGGTTGACCTTAGTGATACCCAACAAGGGAAAATGGATAGTGCGAGCGTGCGTGACGCGCTTGGCCGAGTACTCCATGATGCACATTTTGTTGCTGCGCCACGCTTGTCATCGTTCCTCCGTTTCATCGTCGAAACGACACTTGAGGGCAATGCGCGCCTGATCAAGGCCTATACCATAGCGACCTTAGCTCTCGAGCGACCCGAAAGCTTTGATCCGGCGGCAGATGCGATCGTGCGCGTAGAGGCCAATCGCCTGCGCAATGCCCTGGCGCGTTATTACGCCTTCGATGGTGCAGATGACGCGATCATGATCGAACTGCCACGCGGCAGCTACGTGCCCAAATTCCGCTTCCGCGAGGCCAGCGAAGACGCCGGCTCTCACTGGCTTTCTGACGGCACTGTACGTCCAGAGACAGGTATGGATTTCGTCAGCATGCTCGCCGACAAGAGCATCTCAAATGACGAACGGATGCTTGAGGTCATGATCGATGAGTATCGCCATTGGATCGGTGAACTTGTCAACAACCTGACCCAAATACGGGACGAACTGAAAAACGCCCGTACGGCGGTTGCGGCTTCCAGCACACTCGTTCACATCAAACGGAAAAGTCAGACCGCCGCGCTATCCGCAAAATGGCGGCGACCGACGTCCCCGCTCTGATCACCGGAGAAAGCGGCACGGGAAAGGAACGTGCGGCCCGCGCCATTCACCAGCTTTCTCGATGAAATCGGCGACTTTCCGCTCGAACTGCAGGGCCATCTCCTGCCCGGACTGCAGGAAAAGATGATCGAACGGGCGGGTTCAACGGCCACGATCCGGCTTGACGCGCGCGTCGTCGCAGCCACCCACATCGATGTGAAGAAGGCGGTTGAAGCCGGACACTTCCTGGGGACCTGTTTTATCGTCTCAACCTCCTTGCCATTGAAATGCCGCCGCTGCGGAACCGTGGGGATGACATTGTGCTTCTCGCCGATCACCTTGCCTGAAAGGTCAGCAGCGAAGTCAATCGCCCGTTTGAGGGCCTTCAGTCCGAGGCCATCGCGGCACTGCGCCGCTATGGGTGGCCCGGCAACGTAGGTGAGCTGATTGCGGTTTTGCAGCGCGCCATCGTGGTGGCGGAAGGGCCCTGGTTGTCTGCAGCCAACCTTGGCCTTGGTGGGCTGGCGGCGGCGCGCACATCCAAGAGGGCGACGCTGGCCCAGGCGCGCAATGAGGCCGAAGCCGAATCGATCCGCCGTGCCCTCATCCTGTCGGACGCCAATGTCTCCCGTGCTGCCAAGCTCTTGGGCGTCTCCCGCAACATCCTTTATCGCCTGGCCGAACGACATTCCATTACCCTGCGCACCAGCTAAAGCATCAGCTTATGTCGCTGCCAGCCCAGAGACAGGGGACAGCGGGCGTGAAGGCTCGTGACGACGGTCGCCTCGAACTTTGTGATGGCGTGTGGCGACCGCCTGCGCAACATTCGCAAAATACAATCTTGTCACCTCTGGCGTATATCAGGGGTTCACGCACAATTAGAGTTTCGAACGGAGGGCTTTGATGAAAACTGGCATATTCTGGGGGCTCGTGGCCGGGCTCGCTATATCCTTGAGCGGCGCCACGGCAGCGACGCGTCCGGCCTACACCCTGAGCAAGGTGGTTTCGATCAGTGTGCCGGATCGCTGGGACTATGTGCATTACGATGCGCTGTCCGATCGCGTCTATATTGCCCATGGTGCCGAACTCTCGGTGATCAATGGCAAGACTGGTGCACGGATCGGTGTGGTCACAGGCATGCCCGGTGGAACCCACGGAATTGCCATCTCGCATGCGACCAACCAGGGCTTTACCGATGATGGCGAGGCCGGGGAGGCTGTGGTCTTTAATCTGAAGACCCTGGCGGTTGAGAAGCGCATCAAGGCCGCGCCAGATGCAGATGGCATATTCTTCGATCACAGGACCGATACCGTTTATGTCATCGATGGTGACTCGGGGGAGCTGACGGCGATCGATCCCAAAACCGACAAGGTCATCGCCACGGTTCCTGTCGGCACGAAGCTGGAATTCGGGGTGTCAGGTGAAAATGGCTTCGCCTATGTCAATGCGGTCAAAAAGCATGAGATCATTCGCTTCAATACTCATACCAACCGGGTAGATGCCCGTTGGTTGATGCCGCGCTGCGAGAGCCCGCGCGGCCTTGCCATAGACCTCTCCTCGCACCGCCTGTTTTCGACCTGCGGCAACGGAGTCATGGTGGTGATGAACGCTGACAATGGGACCGTGCTGCGCGAATTTCCCATTGGCAAGGGATCAGATGCCGCCCGCTTTGATCCGAAGACCCATATCGCCTTCAGCTCGAACTTCGACGGCACGCTCTCGATGGTGCGGGAGGTCTCACCCGACAAATTCGAAGCTCTGCCAGCTGTTGAAACGGCGTTGGGTGCTCGCACTATGGGGCTCAACCCGCAAACTGGCCGGATCTATCTTGTTACGGCAACCATCCACATCAACGACAAGGCCAGTCCTACGGATTACCGCCATCGCTATCAGATCGCGCCTGGCTCGGTACGCGTGCTCTTTCTTGATCCGACGCAGCGCTGAAGCCGCCTGCAACCAGGCCATGCGCAAGAGGTCCCATAGCGGTACCTCTTGCGCATGGTGCCTATCGAAGCGGGTGGCGCTGTGAGCGTGCGCGATGGCTGCTGACGGACCTCAGACCAGTCACGCACGGCACGGGCGTATCCTTCGTCGGTCGTCAATGGGCGCGTGCTGATCGCCAATCCTAATCAGCGTTGGCCCCTTCGATGGAATTTTCGAGCACTTTGCCGGTCCTGGCATCGACACCCACTTCATGGGTGACCTTGCCCAAGCGGATATCAAACGAATATCTGAGCCCGCTGCCACCGGCTTCGTGCTCGAGCTCGCCCGTGACGATCTTGCCGTTCTGCGCCTTCAGGGCAATGTGGCGCGCCTGCGCCATGGTGATTTTGGCGTCGTGCGCATAACGCTGCCCGGAATACGCATAGGCTGATCCACCC
>JAKBAU010000269.1 GCA_021808875.1 Pseudomonadota bacterium
CGGGTTATACCGCCATGCTGTCGCTTTTGGCCCTGGAGGATGCCGGCATCCGTCCACAGATGGGACCGGTGCTGGTCACCGGGGCGACGGGCGGAGTGGGCTCCGTTGCGGTGGCATTACTGGCAGCAAGTGGCTTTGAGGTACATGCGGTTACCGGTAAGGCCAAGGAAGAGGGCTATCTGCGCGGCCTCGGCGCCCAGGTGATCCTGCCGCGCGAGGAGCTTTCGGGCCCACCCCGCCCGCTGGCCAAGGAGCGTTGGGCTGCTGCCATCGACAGTGTTGGGTCATCGACTCTCGCCAATGTCCTGGCATCGATTCGTTACGGAGGGGCGGTCGCTGCCTGCGGTCTGGCCCAAGGTATGGATCTGCCGACCTCGGTTGCCCCCTTTATCCTGCGCGGCATTTCGCTCCATGGCATCGAATCGGTGCACATGGCGATGGCACGCCGCGAGCTGGCCTGGAAGCGCTTGGCCGAGGATCTGGATCGAGCCAAACTCGACGCCATGACCCGGAATATTGGTCTTGGCGACGTCGTGACGGCAGGTAACGAGATCCTGGCCGGTCAGGTGCGCGGCCGCGTCGTAGTCCAGCTGGCCGCGTAAGGCAGCGGGCGGCAGGGGAGCGGCACTAGGAATGGATTTTCTTGTCCTTATTGGCTCAGGGATTTTGATTGGGCTGATCCTTGCTGCTCCGGTAGGGCCGGTGAACCTCATTTGCATTCGCAGAGCTTTGCAATATGGGCCGGTCAACGGCTTCGTTTCCGGCCTTGGCGCGGCGATGGGGGATGGCTTTTTTGCGGCCATTTCCGCCTTCGGCGTGACTGTAGTGGCGCGGCTAATCGAGGGCTTTTCCACACCTCTGCAAGTGGGCGGCGGTGTCTTGCTGCTGGCCTTCGGTCTTCACACCTATTTGTCCCAGCCACTGGCGTCCAAGGATGACGACCAGTCTGTCCCGCGCGAGGCGGCGCTTCCGTCCTCTCTGGTGCGTGCCATGGCATCGACCTTTGCCCTGACCGTAACCAACCCGGCAACTCTCTTCGGTGTTGCGGCCTTGTTTGCGAGCCTCGGTGGACTAGCCGGAGAGGGTGCGAGCTATCTTGATGCCGCGGTGGTGGTGGGCGGGGTGCTGGCCGGCTCAACGCTTTGGTGGTTTACGTTAACCGCCATTATCGGGCTGTTTCATGCCCGCATTGATGGGCGCGTGATGCGCATTATCAACCGAGCCAGTGGCTTTGCGGTTGCGAGCTTCGGCTTTGGGGTTCTCGTTCATCTTCTGTGGAAGTTGCTTTAGATAAGATCGCAAAATCGTCGCCGGCGACACGCGCTAGCACGAACCGGGACACAGATGCAGGCAGAGACGTCCCTCAGCGCTGCGTGGCTCAAACGGTATCAACCGCCTCCAAATTCGGAGGCCAGTTCAGTCTCTTCATCCTGCTCCATGGCCTCATAATGATGGGCAGCGGCAATGCGTTCATAAACAAAGTCAACGTGGCGAAAATCTCTCTTGCGGATATAGCGTGGGGAGGTCTTTTGGCAGGCGCGTAGGTGAGGGGAAGGCCAATGGCAAAATGTGTCGGGCGGCAAGGCACGATGCAGTTGAGCGCGTGACCCGGGGGCTCTTCGGCACTGTTCCTAAGATGTCGGATATGACGCTCAATGACACGCTCAAGGATAGGGCGGTGCGAGCCAATGTATGTGGTTCGCTCGCAAAGTTCCTAACCGAGGATCTTTTTGGACCGCGAGGGAAGTAACCTGGTTCGCGCGCGTTCGCCGCGTCGATCTTTGGCGTGACAAAACTCGGACACCGCCAGCGATGGAGATCCAAAAGAATTGCATTAGACATCAGTTCTCTGTCCTCCTCGATGCGAACGAGCTGCGGACCTTGCCTCTATGGTTTGCATTTTTGAGGTGTTGCATACACTCTGTCTACGCATTTGCGTAGAGGGGTAGCAGGTGGCAGGCGAGGAACAATCAGACAACGAAATATACACGCGGACCGGTACTGAACCAGACAACCGTTTGGAACGACGCATGGTGATGCTGGGAACCGCCGGCCTCGTGGCCGCCGCAACCGCAGGAGCTGCGCAGGCGACGACTGCACCAACGGGTTCTAAGACTCGGCGCTGGCAGCCACAGTTCGAGGGCGCAGATCGCTGGCTCGATCTGCCAAACACCCAACACCGTATGGTGTTTGACGTGCTTACGCCCAAAGGGACGATGGCAGCGCTCGAATTTGCCGATAATTTTTTTGCAACCAATCTCTCGGCCTATAGTCTGCACCCCAGTGCGCTCGGCGTAGTCATTGTACTACGGCATATGGCGACGCCATTTGGATATAATGACCGCATCTGGACAAAATATGGCACCGCATTCGCGGAGAAGCTTCAATTGGACGCAAAGACTGCGATCGAAGCTGTACACGGCAATCCGTTCAACGCGGCGCCATCCTCAGCGGCAGAGAAGAACCAGGCACCAACGTTGCAATCCCTTGCGCATAAGGGGACCCGTTTTGCGATCTGCGGCATGGCCACCGCGGGGATCGCAGGTATGGTGGCAAAGTTCGTCGGTGGCAATGCCGAGCAGATTCACCACGAGTTCGCGACAAACCTTATCGACAGGGCACTCATGGTCCCGGCCGGAATCGTTGCCGTCAATCGGGCACAGGAGCATGGCTATTCGCTGGCTTATGTAGGTTAGGGTCTGGTTCTAACTAATGCGCGTGGTGTCGTGACTGGCTGCGTACAATCGCGATCAGCTTTTGCAAATCTGCAAAATCAATGGCACCCGGGACGAATAGGTCTCCCACGAGCAGTCCCGGCGTACCCTGAAGCCCAAGCCCCCGGGCTTCCGCACGAATGCGGGCGAGCGTGCCATTGATCGCGGCGTCATGGGCCCGCAGGTCGGTGTCTAAACGCTTGAGACTGATGCCGGCCTGGCGCAACGCCTGGCGAACTTGCGGCACGCTACTCAGACGATCCGGGGTAGAGAGGAGTGCCTGGTGGGCAATGAGATACTTGCCCTGATACTGTGCCGCCAGTGCCGCCCGCGCGGCATAGGTTGAGACTGGCCCGAAGATTGGCCAGTCCTTGAACAAAACTCTTACGTCTGAATCAGTCTTGACCAAACGCTGAAAGTCCGGCGCCATCACCCGACAATAAGGACAGTTGTAGTCCATATATTCGACCAGGATGATGCTGGCTCGCGCTGAACCAAGCCCCGGCATCTGGGGTGGAGCGAGAATTTGCGCCATCCCGGCTGCACTCACTTCTGCCACGGCCTGACGCCGTCCGGCAGCTCCTGCCGGCGCCGTCAAAACCATGATGCCTAAAAGAAGTGAAGCCAGAACGCGCACAAAACTCCTCCGATCCCGGATGTGGATCTCCACCGGGTATGACAAAGCCTGGGGGCGACCACCGCGGACCCGCATCATGAATAAAATCAGAACACGACGTAGCCGCCGTCGATCACGAAAGTGTCAGCGGTGTGATAGCGCGAGGCGTCTGAGGCAAGATAGACCGCAATACCGGAAAAATCCTCCGGTTGTCCCCACCGGCGCATGGGAACACGCGGTATAACCTTTTCGGAAAAAACAGGATTGTTCTGGGCACCTTCGGTCATTTCGGTGGCGATCCAGCCCGGTGCAATCGAGTTGACCCGGATGCCGTAGCGCGCCAGTTCGACGGCAAGAGCCCGTACCATGGACAGGACGGCGCCCTTGGAGGCGCCATAGGCGGCATTTCGGGCGGCGCCCTCGATACCGGCTGTCGAGGCCACCGCGATCATGGATCCACCTGGATCGCCCGCTTTGGCACGCGCTGTCATGTGACGGGCAGCTTCACGAAAGGTCCAGAACACCCCGTCCTCATTGACCGCATGGACCTTGCGGAAAAGCTCTGTGGTCATCTCGGTGATCGGAGCGCCACCACCGATGCCGGCATTGGCTATAACACAATCTATGCGGCCGAAGTTCGCCACCGCGGCTTGCATGCCGGCACAGACCTCATTTTCCTTGGAAACATCAACCCGTCGCGCATTGACCTTGCGTCCGTAGCTGCGAAGCTTCTCAAGGGCTGTGGCGTTTTTGGCCTCATTGAGGCCCCAGATCTCGACATCTGCGCCAGCGGCTGCCAGCCCTTCTGCCATCCCAAG
>JAKBAU010000270.1 GCA_021808875.1 Pseudomonadota bacterium
CATTGAAGAATTGGTACGTGTTTGCAGTGCCTTCATTTCTAAGGGGGTCAACCGCATCCGCATCACCGGCGGAGAGCCCCTTGTGCGGCGCAACGTACTGCATCTGTTTGAGGAGCTCGGGCGGAAGATCGGTGATGGCTTGTCAGAACTGACACTGACAACGAATGGTACCCAATTGGCCCGCTTTGCCCGACCCTTATGGGATGCCGGTGTTCGCCGCATAAACGTTTCACTGGATAGCCGGGACAGTGAGCTCTTTGCCCAAATCACCCGCTGGGGTGAATTGAAGAAGGTTATGGCAGGCATCGATGCGGCGCAGAATGCCGGGCTAAAGGTAAAGATCAATATGGTGGCGTTAAAGGGGCTGAATGAGCATGAAATTGTCCCGATGATGCTATGGGCGCATAGAAGAAATATGGATCTGACCCTGATTGAAACCATGCCCCTGGGTGAGATCGAGGAAGACCGCAGCAGTCGCTTCTTGCCGCTATCTCAGGTCAAAGCCGATCTCTCGCGTCAATTTACGCTAGCATCGAGCGTCCATCGCACAGGCGGACCCGCCCGCTATTATGACGTTGGTGAAACTGGTGGCAGACTTGGACTGATCACTCCGCTCAGCCATAATTTCTGTGAAACCTGTAATCGTGTGCGCCTGACCTGCACCGGCACACTTTACATGTGCCTTGGTCAAGACGATGCGGCGGATTTGCGCCAGCCCTTGCGGGCGAGTAACGAGGACGACCTACTCTTGGCCGCGATCGACGAGGCTATCGAGCGCAAACCCAAGGGACATGACTTTGTGATTGACCGCACTCGGCGCAGCCCGGCCGTCGCCCGACACATGTCGATGACGGGAGGCTAGCGAAAATGGTCAAGCTGCACTTTGTTGCCTCACCTGCTGAAGAGGCCCGAACGGCGCTCGGCCAATTGCGCGCGCGCTACAATGATGTTGGCGCCCGTGACGCTGAAATTATTATAGCCTTGGGCGGTGATGGCTTCATGCTACAGACCCTTCATACCTTTCTGGGACAAGGACGGGCGATCTACGGCATGAATTTGGGTACAGTCGGTTTCTTAATGAACAGCTTCGCGGTGGACGGGCTGGAACAGAGATTGGCCGTCGCTGAAGCTGCACAACTACACCCCTTGCGTATGCGGGCAGCGAGCGACCACAAGAATGAAGAAGCCCTCGCCTTTAACGAAGTTTCACTGCTGCGCCAGACGCGGCAGACCGCCAAAATCCGCATCCTAGTGGACGGAAAAATCCGCATTAACGAATTAGTTTGCGATGGCATATTGGTTTCCACACCAGCCGGCAGTACAGCTTATAACCTCTCCGCACACGGACCAATCCTTCCGATCGACGCAGACTTGCTGGCGCTAACCCCAATCAGCGCATTTCGCCCTCGCAGGTGGCGCGGTGCGCTGTTACCACACCGCGCCCAAATCCGATTTGAGATCCTCGAGGCTGACAAACGGCCGGTCAGTGCGGTTGCTGACAACTTCGAGGTTCGGAACGTAACTGCGGTGAACGTCGCAGAGGATCGATCGATTTCGGTCACCATGCTGTTTGATGCTGGCCACAGCCTCAGCGAACGCGTCGTACGTGAGCAGTTTCTGGACTAGAGCGACGGTATTCACTTGCCGTTAAGATGTACCCGTTAGCCTTGTTCTGGTCAGTGGGGAAATGATGGATCAGACATGGGCGGCTATCGCTTCGACCGCTTGCGGCTGCTCGTCGTCGACGACAATGCCCATATGCGCAGACTCGTCGCTACAATCCTGTTGGCATTTGGTGTGGACAATGTCTACAAGGCCGATACGGCGGACGCAGCTTGGCAGGCTCTACGTGATATTAATCCGGACGTTGTCTTTCTCGATTGTATGGCGGACGGGACTAGCGGCCTAGATTTGGTACGCTTAGTACGTACCTCTGCTGCAAGCCCAAACCCCTTTGTTCCCATTATCATGATGAGCGCGCAAACACGCCCAGGACGTGTGCTTCAAGCGCGGGATGCGGGATGCACTGAATTTCTAGCCAAGCCGGTAACCGTCAATGGCATCATGACCAGGCTCATTTCGGTTATCGAGAACCCGCGGCCCTTTGTGCGCACGAATTCCTATTTTGGTCCCTGCCGCCGCAGGCGAGAACTGGCACACTTCGGCGTGCCCGAGCGTCGGAGCAATAAAGCCAATGACACCGGCGTTGACACAGATCCCATTGGTGCAGTGGCTTAAGGCGAAAGGTCAAGACACTGAGCAAACACCCACCAATAGAAATTTTTATGCCACCCAATATGCTCAAGGCGCGCGTAGGCGGACGCTTTGCTGGCATCGACATGGCCGCCATTAAGCGAGCGGAGACGGCGGTGGCAGAACTGGCTCCAGAGTTCTCTGATTGGATCAGTAAAGATACGCTCGCGCTCCGGAGCGCATATGTCGCCTATCGAAAGCGTCCCGACACACGCAGTCGCACTCACTTAAACCAGACAGCAAACGCCTTGCGGATCACGGTTGAGAACTTTGGATTTCCGCTCATAACTCGTGTCACAGGCTCGCTCTGCCATCTGCTATCCTACCTCGATCGACCAGCTCCACCAAACCTGGTTGAAGCGCATGTCGATGCGATCCAGGTGATCTCCAACCAGCGAAATATTTTGGATCTCTCCGACCCAACTGCCCATCTCTTGGCGGAAGAACTCGAGAAACAAGTTGCAGAGTTTCTCTCCGCTTTCAATACCAAGCGCTAAGATCTGAGATTGGTAAGGCTAGACGTTCTGGAGACCGCGCCAACTCCGAACACAAAAGCTTAAAGTGATTCCTTGAGCAATGCCTGTGTCTGGTCGTATCCAGCATCGTCACGAATGCGTAACACACTGCCTTCTGGGGTATCCTCAACCCACGGAGTGACTGTCAAGGGACGACTTTCGCGAGCAACCCTCAATGCTGCCGCGACGTTTCCGGATTTCGCTAGCTTCATGAGATTGAGCTTGGTCGGAAATATCACGTTCCAACGCTTACGGTCCGAAATTGCCTCATGGGGGGTAATCCATAGAGAGTCCACAGACTCGCGGCCATCATGCATCCCAATCTGTCCAACAGGTGCTTCTGCAACAAAGAAATGCGTATCAAAGCGCTTGGGCATGTTTTCTGGCGTTATCCAATGCGCAAAATGCGCCAGTCGATCGTAGGCCAATCTCAGTCCTTCCCGCTGCAACATTTCGAGCAGCGAAATCTCCTGTGTTTCTAGACGCTGACGATAAACCGCAAGTTCAGTGAGGCGCGCACCAGACACCAACTCAGCTTCGCCGTTTGGACGGGCAAACAGTATGCCGCTTTCTTCAAACGCCTCGCGAATGGCAGCTGCCATGAGACCATGGAGACTGGTGTCTATGGCATCAATGCCGTCTGCGTACTGTCGCAATTCGTCATGGCCGTCAGCGACCGTAACCTTGCCGCCCGGAAAGACGAGCGCCCCAGCGACAAAATCAATTTGATGATGGCGTTTGACCATAAAGACTTCGAGACCGCGCGTGCCGTCACGGACGATCAGTATAGTGGCAGCAGGTATGGTGGTATCCGGCATGGTTCCTCACTTGTCGCCAAGTGTAGGCACAGATCCGCCGGCCGGCCAAGCTCTAGCTGGATTCGGTCTGCTTATTCCCAGAAAGGGCACTTCCCGGGTCGAGAGCCGCCAGGACGCTCATTATCTCCGGGCTTAACGCGAATGGAGCCTGCGGGAGGGGCGTGCTCTCCAGAGGAGCCGCTGGCGGAATGTCACGGAAGAGACCCAGGGTGGAGAGGTCACTCGGGGATTGGGCTGCGGCAAAAAAGCTTTGCATTAAAGAGTTAGGCTGCCCCGCAGCCGCAACCGTTGCAGGAACCGTCGGGGATCCAACCGCGACAGCTGCTGGCCTAGGGGCGATCTCCCGCCGGGCCGCCAGATATTCTGTGCCAGGTTGCCGCAACGCCCACTGATAGACCTCCCCCACCGTCTTGGGAGTGCCATTACTTTTAAAAAAAACCGCGTGATTGGCAGCTGCGGCAGCCGGAAAGCACGCGACCGCACTGGCTGTTGGCTGATGTGCGGCCATT
>JAKBAU010000020.1 GCA_021808875.1 Pseudomonadota bacterium
TCGCGGAACCCATCTGGGCTGGCGGTCATGAGGCCGCGCCAACAAGCCGGACACATGACCGCATTCGTGCCGCCGCCAAATTCTTGCAATCTCGCTCTTGAATCCGAGGCCGTTCCACACATGACCCTGGATTTTCATCGAGAACTGTTGGGGTGGAACGGCCCGCGGCATCGGATGTGCCATAATGAGGTTGTTCGAAGACCATCATGAAAGGGCCGTCCCATGGAATTTAAGCGCATATCGATCGACACGTCGAAGCATATTTTCACGTTACATGGCGTCGATGACCAGGACCGCGTCACCCTTCGACGCGAGTTCCGGCGCGGGCAGGTTGAAGCCTTCTTTGCCAAATTGCCCCCGGTCGAGATTGCTCTGGAAGCTTGTGCCGGCGCCCATCACTGGGGCCGGGTGCTGGGCGCCCTGGGCCATCGGGTAAAGCTGATCCCGCCGCAATATGTGAAGCCCTTCGTCAAGCGCAGCAAGAATGATCGCAATGACGCGGAGGCGATCAGCGAGGCTGCATCCCGCCCGAGCATGCGCACAGTGCCGGTGAAGACGGTGGACGCGCAAGCGGCGACGATCATCGTGAAGCACCGGGAGATGCTGGTTGGGCAGCGGACGCAGGCCATCAACGGCCTGCGTGGACATGCGGCGGAATTTGGCATCGTCGTGGCCAAAGGCTGTGGCAATGTCTCGGCGCTGCTTGCGGCTCTGGAAAGTGATCCCACCGTCCCGGCGGTGGCTCAGAGCATGTTCGCCCAAATGGGGCAGCATATCGCGGATCTCGACACGAAGATCAAAGCCTTGAACGAAAAGCTTGTCGAGCAGCACAAGGCGAACCCCGTCAGCCAGCGCTTGGCCGCGATCCCTGGCCTTGGACCGATTACCGCGATCACCATGGTACTCACGGTAAATCCGTCAAACTTCGAGAGCGGCCGGCATTTTGCCGCCTGGCTGGGGCTGACACCACGAGAGCATTCAACTGGCGGCAAGCATCGCCTGGGGCGGATCAGCAAAGCCGGCAATGAAAGATTACGCCAGTTGCTGGTGGTGGGCGCCATGGCGGTGCTTCGCTTCGCCAAGCCCGGCGCCAAATCGGCAAGCGCCTGGTTGTTGCAATTGCTGGAGCGCCGGCCGCGCAAAGTCGCGGCGGTCGCCCTGGCCAACAAGATCGCCCGGGTTGTCTGGGCGATGATGGCACGCGGTGAGGCGTACCGGCGGCAGCCGGCAGCTGCCTGACCGCGAGCCGGTGCCAAGGAGGCAAGAGCGATAGAAGAAGATGGCGATCGGTCGAACCGGCGAATGGCGGTAATCCAGTTAGGGTCAACGGCACATCAATGCCGTAGAATTGTTTGGATGCCATTCGCGGAACCCATCTGGGCTGGCGGTCATGAGGCCGCGCCAACAAGCCGGACACATGACCGCATTCGTGCCGCCGCCAAATTCTTGCAATCTCGCTCTTGAATCCGAGGCCGTTCCACACATGACCCACCGGGTTTGATTTATGTCCCGCGTTGCGGGGATGGGGTCAAGGTGTAGCTTTCTCCTTTCTGGCCTTGGGTTTGGCGATACTGTCCTTGAAGCGGAAGCTGTCATTGCCGGTTTCGATGATGTGGCAATGGTGGGTGAGGCGGTCGAGCAGCGCCGTTGTCATTTTGGCATCGCCGAACACGCCGGCCCATTCGCTGAAGCTGAGATTGGTGGTGATGATGACGCTGGTGCGCTCGTAGAGCTTGGAGAGCAGGTGGAAGAGCAGCGCGCCGCCTGATGGGCTGAACGGCAGGTAACCCAGCTCGTCGAGGATGACGAGGTCGAGCCGGAGCAGGCGTTCGGCCAGCTGGCCGGCTCTGTTCATGGCCTTCTCCTGCTCAAGGGCATTGACCAGATCGACGGTGGCGAAGAACCTGACCTTCTTGCGATGATGCTCGACGGCCTGCACGCCGAGCGCGGTGGCCATATGGCTTTTGCCGGTTCCGGGGCCACCGATGAGCACGACATTATCGGCACCGTCCATGAAGTCGCCGCGGTGTAGCTGCCGGATTAGGGCCTCGTTCACCTCACTGGCGGCAAAGTCGAAGCCGGCCAGGTCCTTGTAGGCGGGGAACCGAGCCGCCTTGATCTGATAGGAGATGGACCTGACCTCGCGCTCGGCCATCTCGGCCTTGAGCAATTGCGAGAGGATGGGCACGGCGGCATCGAAGGCGGGGGCGCCCTGTTCGATCAGCTCGCCCACGGCCTGGGCCATGCCATACATTTTGAGGCCGCGCAGCATCACCACCACGGCAGCACTGGCAGGATCATGACGCATGGCGCTGCTCCTTGTCACGCAGGGCGTCATAGCGCTCGACATTGGCCAGCGGCTCCCGTGTCAGGCGCAGGGCCTGGGGCGCATCGATTGGCGACGCCGGCGGGGCCTTGCCGTCCGTCAGCCGGTGCAGCACGTTGATGACATGGGTTTTGGTAGCAACGCCGGCCTCAAGCGCCAGCTCCACGGCGCACAGCACGGCCTGCTCATCATGCTGGAGCACGAGGGCCAGAATCTCGACCATCTCCCGGTCACCGCCAGGGCGCTTGAGAAGCTGGGTCTGCAGCTGCCTGAAGGCTTCCGGTAGTTCGGCGAAGGGCGCGCCATTGCGCAAAGCCCCAGGCTTGCGCTGGATGACGGCCAGATAATGCCGCCAGTCATAGACCGTCCGGCCCAGCTGATGATGGGAGCGACCGATGATGCGGGCATGTTCGCACAGGATCTGGCCTTCGGCGGCGATGACGAGCCGCTCCGGGTAAACCCGCAGGCTGACCGGCCGGTTGGCAAACGACGCCGGCACGCTGTAGCGGTTGCGCTCAAAATGCACGAGGCAGGTGGGCGATACCCGCTTGGTGTGCTCGACAAAGCCATCAAAGGGGCGCCCCAACGGCATCAGGCTGGTCAGCTCCGCTTTATGCACATCAGCGATGGTGCCGGGCAGAGTGCCATGCTCGATCTCTCCCCATTGCTCAATGCAACGCTTCTCAAGCCAGCTGTTGAGCGCATCCAGGTCCGGGAAGCTGGGCAACGGCTGCCACAGCCGGCGCCGCGCATCCTGCACGTTCTTCTCAACCTGGCCCTTCTCCCAGCCCGATGCCGGATTGCAGAAATCCGTCTCGAACAGATAATGGCTGGCCATAGCGGCAAAGCGAGCGTTGACCTGCCGGGCCTTGCCAGAACCGATCTTGTCAACAGCCGTCTTCATATTATCGAAGATGCCTCTTTGCGGCACGCCGCCCAGCACCCTGAACGACTGGGCCAGCGCGTCAAACAGCATCTCGTGCGTCTGCAGCAAATAGGCCCGGACGACGAACGCCCGGCTATGCGACAGCTTGGTGTGCGCCACCTGCAGCTTTGTGCGCTCGCGGCAAGAATTTCCGCCTTCTCCTCCCGCGTCCAATCCCGCCGCCGGCGCCGCCCGGTGATCAGCTCGACACGATGATAGTCAATGTCCTCATGACTGTGCTGATGTCTGGCATTAGGACCGTCAGTTTCCACAGCGTCACCCCACACAAATTCAGGGGTACAATGTCCAGTAATTCAAACCGCGCCGCGAGGTGGGAGGCTCACACCGGTTACGAATGCCTCGCCCGCTGCAAAGACCAGAGGCACGAAGGTGCCGCGGCCACTTGTCTGCTGCTCGCGATGCCGGTCCAGCTTCCATTGCCGGACAAAGGCCGCAACCCGATCATATGAACCATCATAGCCCAAGGCGGCCAGATCGGCGTGCAGTTGCTTCGTGCTCCGCTTCTGCTTGCGCGATTTGCCAGCCTCCTGGCGAAGCCAAGCCAGAAGCTTGTCAACAAACGGGTCCAGCCTGCTCGGACGCTCCGGAACCTGAAACTTTGCCTCTACCGCATCCGACCGCAAATATTTGCGGATCGTGTTCCGCGACAATCCCGTCCGCCGCTCAATCTCACGGATCGGCACCTGCTGCCGGAAATGCCAGCGACGAATCACACTGAGTAAATCCATGTCTATCACTCCTCAGAACCCCCGACCAATCAGCCGGGGGAGGGTCAAAACACGGGTCATGTGTGGAACGGCCCTGGATTCAAGAGTGACACAACGATAATTTGGCGGCGGCACGAATGCGGTCATGTGTCCGGCCTTTTGGCGCGGCGTCATGGCCGCTGGCCCAGATGGGTTCCGCGAATGGCATCCGAACAAATCTGCGGCATCGATGTGCCGTTGACCCGGGCTGGATTGCCGCCATTCGTCGGTTCGACCGATCGCCATCTTCTCTTGTTGCTCTTGCCTCCTTGGCACCGGCTCGTGGTTTAGGCTGCTGCCGGCTGCCGCCGGTAGACGTCGCCACGTGCCATCATCGCCCAGACAACCCGGGCGATCTTGTTGGCCAGAGCGATGGCCGCGACCTTGCGCGGCCGGCGCTCCAGCAATTGCAGCAGCCAGGCACTGGCCGATTTGCTGCCGGGCTTGGCGAAGCGGATTACCGCCATGGCACCAACCACCAATAACTGGCGCAGCCGCTCATTACCGGCCTTGCTGATCCGTCCGAGGCGGTGTTTGCCACCAGTCGAATGCTCCCTGGGTGTCAGTCCCAGCCAAGAGGCGAAGTGGCGGCCGCTTTCAAAATTTGCGGGGTTTACTGAAAGCGCCATGGTGATCGCCGTGATCGGTCCGATCCCCGGGATTGCCGCAAGGCGTTGGCTGACGGGGTTAGTCTTGTGCTGCTCGACAAGTTTCTGGTTCAAGGCTTTGATCTTCACGTCAAGATCCACAATATGCTGCCCCATCTGGGCGAACATGTGCTGGGCCACTGCGGGGATGGTGGGATCGTTTTCCAGAGCAGCAAATAGCGCCGAGACATCGCTACAGCCTTTGGCCGCGACGATACCAAATTCCGTCGCATGACCACGCAGGGCATTGATGGCCTGCGTCCGCTGTCTGACCAGCATCTCACGGTGCTTCACGATGATCGTCGCCGCTTGTTCGTCCACCGTCTTCACCGGCACTGTGCGCATGTTCGGACGGGATGCAGCCTCGCTGATCGCCTCCGCGTCATTGCGATCATTCTTGCTGCGCTTGACGAAGGGTTTCACATATTGCGGCGGGATCAGCTTTACCCGATGGCCAAGGGCGCCCAGCGCCCGGCCCCAGTGATGGGCGCCGGCACAAGCTTCTAGAGCGATCTCGACCGGGGGCAATTTGGCAAAGAAGGCGTCAACCTGCCCGCGCCGGAGCTCGCGTCGAAGGGTGACGCGGTCCTGGTCATCGACGCCATGTAACGTAAAAATATGCTTCGACGTGTCGATCGATATGCGCTTAAATTCCATGGGGCGGCCCTTTCATGATGGTCTTCGAACAACCTCATTATGGCACATCCGATGCCGTGGGCCGTTCCACCCCAACAAATCTCAATGAAAATTTCCGCCACTCCAGGGTCAGTTCTCAGCGCAAATCAACAGTAAGGTGTTCCGAAGCTGTGTTGGAGCAGGAATCGTCGTAAATCTTGCGACAGTTGCCGATGAACCCTTCCTAATAACTCGACGTCGTGCGGATGCGCCTCGGGCGGAGCCGAGCCAAGCATAGCCGAGCGTGCCTCGGTATCGCCGAACACAGCCTTGAGCCCTGCTTTAAGTTGTCGGACCAGGCCTTTGGCCGCCTCTGTTCGTGCAGCGGCGTCGGCATCCTCAGATAAGTCAAACGATATTGGACGGCGCGTATGCCGAACATCGAAAGGGAGTTCATGCTGGTCGGGGTGGCCCATCGCGGTGTTCATCACCGCGATCACTCGGCGCCAACTCAATGCCTTCAAGGCATAGCCGTGTTCGATACAGACGTTGGGGTTCGGTACTCGGGCACCGCCCGACCTTTGGGCCACATAGGTTAAGTCGGAAACGAATACAGCCGCCCGATCGATTTTACCGAAGATTGTTTCCATGATCGGCGGCATCCCCGGAACATCCAAGGTATCGCGGTCAATAGCAATTTCGCGGTCTGCAGGATCGACATCTGCATCGGCTTCTAGCTCGCCAATTGCCCGCCCCAGGCATGTCTCGATAAAGCTCCGACCTACGCGGTTTGCGGTGTCACTTTGCCACGAGAAGAAGATATGATGTGGCATTGCTCAATAGCTCCTCATGTTATGTTTCATAAATAAGAGCATCGGCGGCATCCTGAAAACGCCAACTCAATGGCGCCCGTCTTCGCGACGGGTGGAGCCGTCGAGATTTCGCATTTGCCCAGCCCGGTAAATTTCGTTCCGAGATTGCGTAAAATCTTCCTCACAATTCAAAACTCTTAACTCTGAACTTTAGATAATCCAGACATCCAACGCCGATACCGGCCTGATTTCTCCCAGAAGACTCCACATTTCTCCAATAGGAGCTTATCGTTCCTCACTGAAGGATCTCATATTATCTGAAACGCAACGTGTCTACGATTTTATCGACAAAACCAAGTCTTGTTCATCGTAGGATCGCATTGACCATTCACCGTATTTTATACCGACATTTCCAAACGAAATATAATAAAACCGAGGGAGTTCCGCATCTCCAAGAATGATACCGATGCAATCCACCAGTCCACTATCCAAAATTGATCGCCATGACCTACGATCTTTGCTTGAAGGAGCACCATTGCCCGTTGGATGGGAGTGCCAATCGCCAATAAGGGTCACAAATTTTTCATTTGATTCCCAGGCGCTTTGGATGTCCTCAGCATGCCTCTTGTCCAGACGAGAAAAACTGTATGGAGTCGCTACGTCCTTGGGACCCGGATATGTGACCGCAGTAATTTCGAAATGCTCCCCCCTCCGCAGCCCCATCAAAAATCCTCCAGTCTCGCAGGGGAGGAACGCAGACCGTGATTTGTACATATCGGCCAAAAGTCCGCGAGGCACTACCAAATTGCGTTCAATTGCCATTAGAACCACACGCCGGACATGCAGCGGCTCGGCGGGGATTTAGAGGTTTGATCTCTCTCGTTTGATGAAGGTCGAGCCGAACCGTACGCAATACTGGTCGCGCGTTGCCCTGAGTCCAATCATATACGTGCTGAGCTGCCAGAGAGGCAGACATCATGGGAGCAGACGGTCCGTATGGCATAAAAAATGCCTCTCCGCACCCCCCCTTTAACTCCGCATCGGCATCGTCTCTTAGCGCTGAGAATCGGTTTGGTTGCGTAAAATCGGGATGTAAACACCTAAGGCATCCGAATTCAGGATCGCTCCCAAAGAATGTTTGAACGGCGGCTCCAGCTCCCTCGATCCAGGTGTAAAAGACAGCCGGATATCTGTTTCCTTGAACGCGAGCGTCTAATACTAAAGAATTCACCAGCTCGCTCACACCTCGTTCTCCCGTGGCATCAATCACTAAATCTGCCCGACTCAGTAGGAGCTCTTGGGATTGCAATAGACCGTTTCTATCCCAAACGCGAGCGCCTGGAAAATCAGCCTCTATTTGTGCGCGCAGTGCGGCAACTTTTAATTTTCCAACTTCTGGAGCCCCAAGACTATGTCGGCCGATATTTGTCGTTTTCAGAACGTCGTCGTCTATGAGAGTAAGCCGGCCATTTGGCCCTCTCCCTGCACCCAACTGCCCGAGGGCACGAGCCAAGTATCCTCCTATGGACCCTGCGCCTACGAGAACGACGTCTTTACCCCATAGGGGCGGTGTCCCATCTCCATTTCGGCCAAGGACATGGTCAATATCCATTCGTAGCCCTCTTTTTCTTTCTATTGAAAGACCTTTACCGAAAGAATGACGTAAAGCCCGTTTCCAAGCTGCCGTACGTTCTACTGACTTGGCGATCGCCGGCCCCTTTTTCGAGAGCAGTACCTCGAAACCGATTGTTCCATTTGGCGCTGAAATAAAGCAAGTCGGATTAGGTACTGGGGCACACTGATCCAAAGCATTTAGAATCTTCTGGGGAAGCTTGCTATCCCATTCATTGGCCCAATGTAGTATTTCCCCTAATGAGGACGGTCGGCTTTGATTTTCGGAGAACGACAATCGACTTAGAGTGGTTACGCAATAACCCGAACGAGTGTCCTTCTTATTTTGGCTCGGCCGCCAAACGGCAAAGCCTCCGGAGTCGGCGTGCTGTATGAGAGGACCATCATAGAAACCAAATTCAACACTGACCCCTTTTAACCCCCAATGTTGAGGAAATTCACGGGCAATCTCTTCAGTCGCATGCCTGGTGAGGCCACGCTCAATGACCTGCTTCGTCTTGACGATTAGCCCTCGAGCCTCTGCCGGCGCAAAGTACCGATCTGCAACGAACCTCGATCGATCGACAACGCATAGCTCATTGTTTTCATCGAGGTGCGGAACAACTTTTCGGGGAAGGATTTCCGGATTTTCGATCGTCGTGCGCGGCGCTTCTACGAGAGAAAGATCCGAATATTGAAGCGAAATTCTCAAGCTGAATCCGTTTACGATGATTGAGCCTCGAAAAATTGCCCCTCCAATATTGAGGTCTGCCTCAAAGCCATCTGCAGCGAGCGCCGCAGCAATAGCTTTCAACTGGTTCGGATTGCTCATCCAGAGGTCGTGCGAGGGACCATCGGTTTCGGTTGTCGTACTGGATCCACCACTCGAACAAACGCCGCGGCGCCAGCGAATGATATCAACCCCTCGTCTTCAGGCACGCGATCTCCGAACGCAGCTCGGGCAGACTGAAGTGCCAACCCTTTATGCTTGGTACTATAAAGAGCCTTTTCAAGGTTCGTGCAGGTCGTAGCCAATGTATTCTGAATTTCGGCTCTGAACGCAAGTGACCACTCCTTGCAGAGGCTTTTTTCTCGATCTCCTGGAAATGCCGGATTTTCAATCGTGGATGCAAAGATTTTGACCATCTCTTTGCCAACAGCCAGCAGGCAGAGGTCGTCACGGTTGTCTTCGAAGGGATGGAGATTAGACACCGCTTTGACAACAGCGGCCATGATGCAGATCGAGCTCAAGTCGCATTCGGCCCAGTGGGCATCCCTCCAGCCCTTAAAAGAGCGGCTAAGACGGCGGATTACATCGCCGTAGGTATCTATAGCTACGTTAAACCAATCTTCCAATCTCCGTGGATCAGAGCCAACCCACCCATCTTTCCTGTGCGCTAGCACAATGTCGTTGTCTTGAAGCGCCTTATAAACATCCTCAGGCAGTTGATCATCCTCGCGGTCAGACGCGGCGTCCATTGCACTATCATTTCTTGTCATCAACGCTTTGGCGACTGACTCCCTGAGATTTTCAAATGTCTCGTCGCTTACTGCAAACAGGGGAATATCGAGGTGAAGACGTTGACTTAGACCAATCCGAACGCAGCTTCCTTTGAGAGGTGCCGGATTGAGGACCCAGCCTTCATTCTCACAAACCGGTTTTAGGGCCGTTTCAACGAGCTTGAAGTAGCCCTTGGCGGTGATGCGGGGTGTTGCACTACCATTGGACGCAATAAAACTCACAGGAAGAAACATCCCATCGTCTTGATCGATCTGTTGATGGGGCGGGTGTTGGCAATCATTTGCTGTATGATATGCGAAGCTTCCCTGGATTCGAAACTTTGGCCCTGAGAATTTGATTTCCGCACCCTGTCGCAGGGTATGCGCCTCAAACAAGTCGGACTTTGCTACAAATCGCTCCCAGTTACGAAATGCGTCCCTCAGGGTCTTCCTGATGATCTCGCGTGCGCGTGAGAGAGTATCACGGTCGTCATCAGCCACCTTAAGCTGACCGAGGTAGCCATCACGGTTATTGAATAGCCTGTGGAGGTTCAGATGATTGGTCATACGCAGCTCCTGAATGGGCACTATATAGCCGTTTCACCCGATTCGGAACAGACCAAGAACTTACCTGGCCACAAAAATCAACTTTAGCGGGTCGCGCTAAAGCAGAAAGTCTAAATTGCAGGACCGCAATTCCATTGCGGCGTACGTTGTGCGAGAGGTAAATTTCGAGAGATGTAAAAAAATTGGCATTTTCAAGTGGTTATCGGAGCCGAAGCGAGCGCAGCGTTCCGCTTTGCTGGAGTGAAATAGGCTGGCATATCCCTTTTTTGAACGTTCGCAAGTGCTATTTAGCGGCCGTTCTCTCCTCATCTGACCGAGCCGTCGACTTTAAACTCTTGCCACCTCGATGAGCCCTGCTGTGTTGAGGCCACTTCGCCAGGTTCGCTTCGTCCAATATTCGCCTTTCAGGGTCTTTGCCTCGATGTTGAGGACCAGACTTGCGGCGCCAAAATGCTGGCCTTCGTCTGTGTGCCTCGGCGCAGGAGTGTTCTGATTATAGAGATAGCCCAGCTCGAAACGTTCGAGATGGTCATTCCAACTCACGTGCGCGCTAATCGAATTAGAAGTACCTCCTGTGCTGCTGAGCTTTCCCTCAACGCGTAACCGAAAGAAAGAAGCCGTGATTTTGAGCTCGATGTCGTCTTCTTGTAACGGTACTTGGTCCAGTGGGCCGGCGTGTCCGGGCTTTGCATGCTTCTCGTATGAATCAAACATCGCTTTGACCGATGGCCAGTTTGAACGTGTTTTGCCCTCCCATTTGCCATTTATATCCGGGAACAAAAATGTTTGAACTCCTGGAACTCGCCAGAAAAGTCGCCATGGCCTCCACCATTGTGAGCCCGAACCAAAGGCGAGCAGAAAAATGCCCCAACCGCTAAGCACCTTGCTGGCTAGAGACCAATCCTCTGCAACGCCTTGAGGAGCAAGCAGAGCAATAAGTAACACGAATACGCCGAGCGGAGGCAGTGCCAACCAGGCCACGAGGCGTTTAAGAGGTAGTGTTGAATACATCTGGCGCCCCTTCGGATCGATGTAAGGCCGTTATCCGTTGCATGATCGAGGACCAGATACAAACCCCCGCGTCAAGCAGTTCAATGTTGGTTACCCAACACGCCGAGCTTGCGCCGCGTATCTTTAATCACGTCGTCGAGCTGCAACATGGCTGCTTCAAGATCGGCATAGTCAAACACTGGCCGCTCAAGCGCCGGCCGCGCCGGCGCCTCGGCGATTTCGAATTCGGCCACCTCTTCCTCATCTGCTTCCCGGTACGGCCGCCCCCGCCGGCGCTCCGGATCTGGCCGGCGCCGCGGCTGCACCGCCTCGCGCAATGGTGCCAACCCCGCCAGGCCAAACAGCCGGCGCGCCGCGCGATGCGTCACCTCGATCACGATCCCCTCGGCCACGAACCGGTCCAGCAGCTCGCCGGCACATTTCACCGACATGCCAAGCGCCTTGGCCAAGGTCGTCGCTGAGAGCAAAGGTGCCGCCGCCAGCAAATCCACCGCCGGCGCCGCCCTGGAATTGCTGCGCCGTGAGCTGATCTTGCCCCGCGCCTCACTCCAGCCCCGCTGCAGGGCCCGCAGCATCTCCATCTGGTCCGCTGCCTCCGCCGCCACCGCTTCAAAGAAATCTCCGACCCAATCCGCATACTCCTCCGGCGCATCGGCCCGCAGCGCATGCGCCCCGGTCAGCGGTGCCGGCACACGTAGCAGGCCGATCCGCCGCCAGTAGCGGATCAGCGCCGCCCGCAACGGCGCCCGCGCCCCACCGCGTTCCAGCCAGGTCCACACGCCTTGCGCCGCGGCCAGCAGCCCGCCCGGCAGCACGGAGAGCAAATGCTGCTCGGCCGCCTGCACCTCCCCCTCCTGATCAAAATCCGGTTCGGTCAGCCACTGGTGCAACCCCAGCGCCGTGCGTGCCGCCTCAAACACCTGCCCCCGGTCGATAATCCGCAGTTCATTTTCCATCCGCAGCCGCAGCCCTTCGAGCACGGCCGCCAGATGCCACGGATCAATCATCTGCCCGTCGACCGCGGCCTGGCGCCGCACCGCATCAAGCCGCGCCCGATGCAAAAACGCCGGCAAAAGAGGATGCCCCTCCAGAGCCTGGTCGAGCCGGGCGATATTGGCGGCCGCCCGCGCATGCGCCGCCAGCAAATCCGGATCCGCCAGCAATGGCGCCGCATGGCCGGGGCGCTTGAACAGGTTCAGCATCTCCTCGCCCTTTCCGGCATCATTTTACGGCGGCACGGCTCATGCCGACCCATCCTCCCCTCCCGTTTCAGGGAGAATCCCCGGCTCCAGCTCATCGGAGGACGGCAGTGCCGCGGCCAGTTCGGCCGGCAGCGCCTCGGCCAGCATCAGCTCGTAGCGCGACACCCCGATCGGCGCGCCGGTCCCGCGCAACGTGTATTCCACCACCACCTTATTATGGTCCCGGCACAGGATCAGCCCGATGCTCGGATTGTCGCCCGGCTCCCGCTCCAGATCATCCAGCGCCGCCAGATAAAAATTCATCTTGCCGGCATGCTCCGGCTGGAATTTGCCGGCCTTCAGATCGACGGCGACCAGGCACCGCAATTTGCGATGATAGAACAGCAGATCGACATAAAAATCCTGCCCGCCGACCTCAAGGTGATGCTGGTTGGCGATAAAGCTAAACCCTTTGCCCAGCTCCAGGAGCAAATCCTTGACCTTGGTGATCAACCCCTGCTCGACATCCCGCTCCATCACGGGCTGGGTCACCGTCAAAAAGTCAAAATGGTAAGGGTCCTTCATGATCTGCTGCGCCAAATCGGACGTTTCCGGGGGGAGGGCCCGGGCAAAATTCGTCAGTGCCTTGCCTTGCCGGACGTGCAATTGTGAATCGATCTGGAAATCGAGCACCGCACGGCTCCAGCCATGCTCTAGCGTCTTTTGTGCATACCACAGCCGGATGGCCGGGTCCTTGATGCCGAGAAGCATGATATTTTGGCCCCAGGGCAATTTGCCAACAAGCTGTTGGCAAATTGCCGGATCGGGCCAGGCTTCGGCGAAGGCCCGCATATAGCGCAGGTTGGCCGACGAGAACCCCCGCGATTCCGGGAACTCCGCGCGGAGATCGATCGCCAGCCGCTCCACCACCTTGGCGCCCCAGCCATCGCGCTCCTGGCGCTCAAGGATTTCCCGGCCGATGCGCCAATATAATGCAATCAGCTCGCTATTGACGGCGAGCGCCGTACGCAGCCGCGCATCTCGAATCTGGTTCTTTATGCTAGCGAGCCAGTTGCCATAGCCGGCCGGCAGGGCGAGGGGACCTTTTGTCATGAAGCGACTCCGGCGCGCTGGATAGAAACAAGCCGCGAAGCGCCCCCGCGGCTGGTCAGGCCGGCAAGAGAGAGGGAAGTCTCGGTCCGTCGGGCCACGCGCAATCCTCCGCAATATAAATCAGTTGTTTAAACGATAAATTACGTAAAATTCGTCTTAACGTCAAACAAAGATATTTAGTGATTTCAGCCCCCTGCTCCGGCTTATTGATCCATCTATTTCCGATAAGGGGTCTTGTCGGAAGTAGATGGACAAACCACCGGAAACGGGCGTAAGACCGCATAAATGGCCGGAATCCTTTGCTTTCCGGCCCGCTGTTGGGAGCTCCCCTTGATGCATTTTGCCCCCTGGCTGCGCCTCCCCTTTCCGGCCTCACCCCTCCAAGGAGAAGGCCCGGCCGCCAAGGCAGGCGAAACGCCATGAGCGACGCCTACGCCAACGAGCATCAGCTGGTCGTGCAGCATTTGGCCGCCGCCCCTGCCCTGCCCGTGCCGCCAGCCCCGAAAGGCGGCACGCCAGCTGCGGTGCGCAAATGGTTCGATGAGGTCGCCGACATCATGCTGCCCGCCAGCGTCGGCACCCTCGCGGATGAGCGTGATGCCGCGGACGCCTTCCGGCAACTCGCCAAAGCCGACAATACAAGGCGCGCCTATCGCGCCGCCGTCGCCGCCTGGTGCGCCTGGTGCGCCGCCCGCGACGTCCCGGCCCTGCCCGCCTATAGCCGCGACGTCGCGGCGTTTTTGGCCGGTGAACGGCTGCGTGGCCTCAAGCCCAATACGCTCGATCTGCGCCGCGCCGCCATCCGCTATCTGCACCGCACCGCCGGCTGCGCCGCGCCAACCGATGATAGCTGTGTCGCCGAGACCGTCTCTGGCATCCGCCGCGACGCGGCAAAAAAGGGAGAATTTCCGCGGAAAAAGGCCGCCGCCACCGCTGCGATCCTCGAACAAATTCTCGATCCCATCCCGGAGGATCTGCGCGGCTTGCGCGACCGCGCCCTGCTCCTGGTCGGCTTTGCCGGGGCGCTGCGCCGCTCAGAACTGGTGGCGATTGCCTGTCCCCATCTGGAAACGATCGACCAGGGGATTCGCCTCACCCTGCCGGTCACCAAGGGCGCGCAAACCGCGGCAGTGACCGTCCCCCTGCCCTACGGCCAGACCGGGCTGTGCCCGGTGCAGGCCTTGCGCCGCTGGCTCGACGCCGCCGGAATCACGAAAGGCCCGGTATTCCGCCGCATCTGGACGCCGCCCGCAACCACGGCCGAGCCCCCTCCCCCGCCCCGCATCGGCCATGCCGCCCTCAGTACCCGCGCTGTGGCCAGCATCATCCAGAGCCGGGCCGCCGCCGCCGGGTTCGAGCCACGGGATTTTGGCGGGCACAGCCTGAAACGCGGGGCCCTGACCACCGGCATGCGGCTCGGCGTGCATCCGGCCAAGCTGAAACAGCTCGGGCGCCATAAAAGCTTCGATGTGCTCGGTGAGTATCTCGAATTTGGCGATCGTTTTGAGGACCATCCGCTGAAAGACGTTCTTTGAAGCCCCCTGTTGTGGCTAAGGATAACCCGTACCAACATCATCGGTTAGCAAAAAGCACGACCTACACCTTAGCCTTTGGCTCCACGTGCATCGACATCAACACTATAACCCCCCGTTTTGGTTGATAAATCGACAATTCGAAAAAGGCCTACAAAAAGCCGTTTGCACCTCAGTGCTGCAGAGATGGCGACCAGCGTACGCTTATCATCGGTAGTCGTCAGCTTTATCCGAGCGGTGCATCTTCCGGCAAATCGTCGAATAACGAGGACAGAGCTTGAAGATACTCCGCCTTAGCTATCTTGGTCCGGGGCAAAATATGAATCTTTAAGCCCCCGCCCCTCACCTTCTCCTTGCGTACAATCACAACACCGTTCGACGCACGAATTTCATCTGGAGATGACTTGCCAGACGGCCGCTTGGCCGGTTTACCCGCAGCAGCAAGACGGCGCACAACGACAAACGGCTTATGGAGTGACGCGTTCGATTGTCTGAGGGCTTCTTGCTCTTTCGCCAAAGAACGGGCTTCGGCGATGATCGCCCCACGCAGCTTCTCGTCTTTAAGGATTGGCGCCAATTCCGCCGCATTGCGTATACCAATGACGTGCGGTGTCCCGAACGCCGCCAGAACGTCCGATGGCAACCTTGCGAGTTCCAGGTATCGGCTAAGCCAGCTTTTCGTTACCCCCAGCCGATCGACCATCCGTTGCTGATTGCCTTCATAATAGCGCTCGATGGCACGCAGGTAATCCGTCGCTCGCTCATAGTCGGAAATATCCTTTCGGTGCCTGTTTTCGATATCGGCAACACGGAACGCTTCTTCATCTGTCATCTCCCTGATTTCGAGCAGCAATCTGAAATCCGGGTAGTCATGAGCGCGCATCCAGGAGGCAGACCAATGCCGGCGCGCCCCACAAACGATTTCGAAGTCAACGCTTGCGTCCCCTTTGACACGACGTCCAATCGCTGGAACCTCCTGCCGTCCCTGCGCCTTGAAACTCTCTATCAGATCAGCACAGCTCTCTTCGTTTAGAGCACCGTAATCGCGGTTATGACCATCCCAAATGCGGCAGCGCGCCGGATCGACGAGTTCAGTGACCCTGTTAACTTTGGTGCCAGAAGCAATGGCGGACAAAGCGCTATCCCGACTTGCCAATACCCCGGCTATTGGCAGACGACGAGCTGTAGCCGCATCTCCCGAGCCAGATGTCTTTCCGAGCAGCTCGCCAAAGCCCTTATTTCCCTGCGCCATTTATCAAATTCCCCACCAAAAACAGTCAGTTAATCGAGGGTTGCACGCGTGCAACTCTCACAGAATGCCTTCTTTTCGGAGGCGCTCCGCGTGGCTTGGCCATGTCTTGCGGATTTCGATTTCAATCTCATTGTTCACACCATTTAGATGGGTCAAAGCACGATGATGTGTTTCGCGCGATGTCACCGGGTGTTCGAGCTCATAAACTGACATCAGTCGCGCGGTTGCATTATCAATCTCCGCGGAATCGCGGAGTACCGAACGCAACATCGATTCCCCGTAGAGCTTGCGCATCAAACTCAAGATTTCCCTTTGCATGGACTTCTGTTCGTCCGTCCGGCTAGCGACCATCCGGATCCAATTCAAGGCTATGGGAAGACCCGTTTCATCCAGTGTCGCAATCGTCTCATAAAGCATCGCCAGGAAAGATGTCGTAGAAGCAAAGTCCATTACCGTAGGTGGCGTCGGGATCATAAGTGCATTCGCAGCCCGCATTACCGACAGAGAGATCGTGCCGAGTGCCGGCGGAGGATCAAGGATGACGACGTCAAACTCGTCGGCTATCGAGGCGATTCCCTGCGCCAAACGGTCCAATAGGAGGGGCTGACCACGCGATACACGCGCCGCAAGTTCATATTCAGCCGCGTAGAGGCGCAAATTGGACGGAATTAAATACAGACCATCCCAATGGGTAGGCTTCACGGCGTAAGCAAGACTCGACATTTCCTCCTCACGAAAAAACGGATAGAGCGTGTCAGATTCTTGCAGATCCAGATCGGGAACGTAGCCGAAGAGACTCGTCGAAGAGGCCTGGCTATCGCAATCAATAAGGCAGACCCGGTAGCCTTTAGTGGCCAGATGCTGCGCCAAATGGACCGATATGGTTGACTTGCCGACACCGCCTTTGAAATTTTGCACCGCAATGACCGCGATCGGATCCTCTGGCTGACGCCAAGGCCGGGTGCCAAATGCAGCCCGCATCGCGTTCACTTCTTGCAGTGTATAGCCAATACGGCGACCAGATTTCGTTCGCTCGTTCGATGGAAGTCGTCCCTCTTTTTCGGCTTCCCGGATGGCGGCAGAGGTACGCCCCACCAACTCGGAAGCTGCGGATATTGGGAAACGGGGAAGGCTTTTCGGTCCGCTACGCTGTTCCGCCGCACGCTCACGCAGCGAAGTCATCACATCCAGAGAGCGATTATAGAGCTCGGCCACAACATTCGGGAGTTGCGCGGAATTGAGCATGAAAGTCTCTTTCGAAGTTTCGCTCGGCATAGATTAACTTTCGAAATCATGTCAAGTTTTGTGATTTTTCCGCAAATCGTCCACCGGCAATCTGAGCCTCGGAAACGCAACCCAGGCTCACTACGGCATCACCACAGCGCAGGTAGGGCAGGGGGCTCTGAACAGATGATAATGGTACATCCAACACTACAACCGATGATTTTGGTTCAAGTGCCAATGATAATGGTGCAGCGAATATAGAATCCCCGATGATTTCAGTACGCACGCTCCAGTCTGTACCGATGAAAACGGTACCACACCTATAGTATAAAAAATAAACCTATAAGATCCTAAGGTTCAGCCGAATTTCTGAGAGAAATTGAATAAATGGAGGAGGGGCGTGTAGCTCTTCGTGTCATCAAGCAAGTGGCCAGTCACAGTCGGTCGTTGTTTCCAATTCTGGGCACTGTAACCTTTCCACCGGCATTGGGATGGTACTCCGTGTCCAACATCCCAGTAGATCACGCGAGTCGTTCCTTCAGAAATCGCCATGGAGCGCACCCTTATCATCGGTAAAATTTGCACATTTGACTCTGAATTTAGCCAACTTTCGAAAATAGTTGTTTGACTTGCTGTAGTCATGCTAGCGCAATGCTAACCGACACAATGCGAGTCGCTCTTTAGGACAGAACATGCAGTACCGCTTGCCCTTGGGTCAAAAGATATTCACCGAGCTAAACAGCGCCGGACCGACCCAAGCCGCAGAACTGGCGCGACTTTCAGGGGCCCCAACCGTGTTTGATCGGGTTTCTGCGGTGGCGAGCGAAGACCCTGTTCCGAGCTTTCTACACTCGGCCTTATGCGCGATGTCGTTGCCCGTGCGCCGTCCGACCGATGATAAACTGCCGATCATCCGCGCGGATGGCCAATATTCTCTGGTCATCACACCCAAGGCGGTATTGCAGAACATCGATGGGCAAAGGGAACTCAAGATTCTCGGTGTCCCGTATGGATCGCTGCCACGCGTCATCCTCATCCATATCATGACCGAAGCAGTGCGGACGAATTCCCGCCAAGTGTATCTGGGAAAGAATTTCACAGATTGGATGAAACGGATGGGATTCAGGACCGTCAGCTATGGCCCACGTGGGTCGGCAACGTTGGTGCGCGACCAAGTCGATCGGCTCTTTGCCTGCGAATGGATGATTCGATGGGACGGAACCGCAACAAATGGGGCCAAGGAGTATGGCATCAAGGAAGTCAAACTCACCAACGAATATGGTGGTGTCGACCAAGCGAACGCTTCGTTCGCACGTGAAATCTACCTGACTGAAGCTTTCTATGATCATCTCAAAGAACATGCCGTCCCGCTGAACGAACACGCCATCCGGCAATTAAAAGATTCCGCGACTGCACTAGATCTTTATACGTGGCTTGCCTATCGTCTGCCGCGGATCAATCCGCAGCGCCCAGCGTCTCTGTCATGGACACAATTGGCTAATCATTTTGGCAATGATGGGAAGAACATCCGCAAATTCCGACAGAGCATCCGGGAGGCGTGGGACAAGCATGTCTCAGCCGTGTATCCGCAGGCCAAAGCCGAATTCGATACTGGCGTCATTAGGCTCCATTCATCACCCGCGCCGGTGCCACGCAAAACGCTATTGAGTGTCATTACACCGACCACTGAGCCAGTGTTACGGCCCGCCATTGAGGCGCCGAGGGCGAAGAAAACTGAACTTAAGGCTGTTCCAGCTAGTTTAGAGGATATGCCCCTCGACGAGGCCATGAAGGCCCGATTCTTCGATACCCTACAGGCTCGCATTGGCTCCACGGATATGAAGAGTTGGTTTTCGACTGTAACGCTAATCGCGCCGGATATTAACGATCGCGACGACGACCAATGGATCCTTGCCGTGCCGACTAAGTTTCATGCGAAATGGATCGAGGATCATTTCCAGCAGGCTCTTGAGCATGCTGGCCAGCGGGCCGGCTTCACCAAGCCGCCGCGTGTTCGCGAGGAACAGAGCACTTCATCGCGCTGAAAAGACCGGTTTCAGGTACCTTATGGCGTCAAACACCGGCCTCGGCTCTCCGTCATTTGAAAGATACCTGGCGCTGCGATCACGCTGAGCACGCGGCAAATTCTCTGATATTATAGAGCGTGTAAGAGGCCAGTTGCTGTGGATCGAGCACGGTCCACCTGCTTGAGGATACGGTCTTGCACTGCTTCTATGTGGTGCGTTTCGGGCCAAACAGAGTTGATACACCGTATTGTATTTGGCGATACAAAGCTCTATCTTGCTTTCAAGGAGGCGAGTATGGCTACCGTTGTCGAACGCAAGGAATATCCGATCTCGATGCGCCTGCCAGAAGCGGACGTCGCGATGATTGATCGCGCCGCAGCCCTACGCGGCCGGTCACGCACGGATTTTGTGCGTGATGCGGCCGTGCGTGCTGCTGAGGAAGTCGTCATGGAACAGGGGCTGATCCGCATGAGTCCAGAAGGTTTCGCCGACTTCATGGAGATCTTGTCCCGGCCGCCCACCATCGTTCCAGAGATGGCGGAAGTGCTCAAGAGGCCCGCGCCGTGGGAGCCCGGCTACGTTGCGAAGCGGTAAGCTGTGGCATTATCGGCTCCCGAACCGCTTAGCGCCGACCACGATGTTTCCAAGTTCTCCTGCGGCACACCGACTCTCGATCGTTGGCTGAAGGCGCGAGCCCTTTCCAATCAGCAGAAAGGCTTTACGGCGGTAATGGTCGTCCATGACGCTGGGCGTGTTGTCGGATATTACGGGCTCGCGCCGACAGGGGCTGTGCCTTCGATTTTGCCTCGCTCAATCCGCACGGGACAACCGCCCAATCCTGTACCCTGTCTGCTGCTCGGGCAGCTCGCCACAGACACGGCCTGGGCCGGGCAGGGCATCGGCACTGGCTTGATGAAGCATGCTCTTGCGCGTTGCGTTGAAGCCGCTCGCCTGATTCGAGGGCGGGCTCTGATGGTTAATGCTGTCGATGAAGAGGCTGCCCAGTTTTGGCAACGGCGAGGCTTTATCCCTTCGAAGGACGATCGCCTGGTTCTGCTCCGGTCAATCGCCGACATTGCCGCGATGCTGGAGAATGTCCAATCCTGACTGATACGCGGCAGCGCGCAGCGTGCATCGCCGTGGCTGGGAAAGGAAGAGTGAGAGGGCAGGGCGCTTTTCTGTGACGAGTAAGGGCTGGAGGAGAGGCTTCCGGCGCTCGTCATGGAGATTGACGCTATGAACAACGTATTTGTTGCCGGATCCGAGCGCGGCGCGAGTGAGGGTTATAAGGTCGATGTGAGCCGCGGGCAGCGCGTCGGCCGGGTTTCGTCAGAATGGTTTTCCCGCCCGGATGATGAGCGGTACTTGTCGATCAGCGCGCTGGAACAAGCTGTGCGCGATCGGTCGGAGCGTAGCCGGACCCGTGTCGTGGAAAGTGCACTTGTGCATGTGGAAGCCAGCCGGACTGATCCGGAGCGGCTCGCGTTGATTTTGCCGGGTTCGGACGAAGCTGTCGCGCCCACCCACTGGTCGTTTGGGCAGCTGGCGGCGCAAGTCGGTGCGCCGGCGGCCTATCTTCGGCAGCTTCCCGCAGCATTAGCGGCCATCAATTTGCAGTATGGGCTTTCTTCAAACCGTGCGGAGCAGATCAAAACGCTGGAGACCAACAATGGGCGCGTTGAATTGCGCGCGGTGACGGGGCCGGATTACGGTCGCATCTATGATCATGAACTTGTCGAGGCGGTGCGGCGCATCGCTGGCAACGGCACGGGTGACACGCGGTGGAAGGTGCCAGGCGTGCTGAATTGGTCGACCGGGGTATATAATCCGCGCGTCGATATCAGCAGGGATACGACGACGCTCTATGCGTCTGACCGGGATGTGTTCATGTTCCTGGTCGATGATTTGCACCCCATTGAGGCGGGGCGCCTGCCAGATGGCTCACCGGACTTGTTTTTCCGAGGGTTCTATTGCTGGAATTCAGAGGTTGGTGCCAAAACGCTGGGGGTTGCGAGCTTCTATCTCCGCGCGGTGTGCCAGAACCGCAATTTATGGGGCGTGGAGGATTTCGAGGAAATCACTATCCGGCATTCCAAATACGCGGCGTCACGCTTCGCTCACGAGGCAGCTCCGGCGCTGCAGAATTTCGCCAACTCATCGCCGGCGCCGTTCATCAACGGCATCAAAGCGGCGCGTGAGCGGATTGTGGCGCGCAATAATGACGACCGGCAGGATTTCCTG
>JAKBAU010000271.1 GCA_021808875.1 Pseudomonadota bacterium
CCTGTGGTGCGATGCTGGCACCCGCATGAACTTCATGCTCGCCGAGATAAAAGGGGCGTGACATGGCCTCGATGGCCTTGCCGGCGACGATGGCCGAGGCTTGCCGGGCATCACCAGCCTCAAGAAGGATGGTAAACTCATCACCACCGATACGCGCCACGAAGTCGGTGTCACGCACACAGTCGCGCAAGCGATCGGCGATCATCTGCAGCAAGCGATCACCTTGATCATGACCGAAGGTGTCGTTGACCGCCTTGAAGCGATCGATGTCGAGAAACAGGAGGGCCAGCTGATGGCCGCTGGCTTCGGCGGCGAGCAGGGATTGCACCAAGGTTTTGGAGAGAAGATTGCGATTGGCCAAACCGGTCAGGGCATCGAACTGCGCCATGTGCAACAGTTGTTTCTCGGCCTCGCGGCGATCGCTGATGTCACGAAAAACCAGAACGACACCGGAGAAACGCGCTGATTCACCGCGTCCAGACATCATCGGCGTCGCCGTGATCTCGAGGGGAAAGACTCTGCCTGCGGCTTGGGCATGGTAGTGATTCCGGTCGTGATACGACTTGCCCTGGCTGCAATAAGCGTACAAGGGCGACTGCAACCAACAAAAATCCTCGCCGCCCGACAACAAAAGCTGATCGATGTGTCGCTTCAAGACACCAACCCCGGCATGCCCGAGAGCCGCCTCGGCCGCTGGATTGGCAAAAATGACATAGCCATCGACGTCGAGCCCCAAGATCCCTTCGCCCACCGAACGCAAGAGAAGGTCGTTGCGATCACGCAACTCCTGGACTTCGACGAGGCTCTGCCGGATGACCGCGAGACTGTCCCGCAACTGCCGATTCTTGGCATCGAGCTGAAGAAAAACCTGGACCTTGCGGCGCAGGATCTCAGGCTCGATGGGTTTGCTCAGATAGTCGACAGCGCCGACTTCATAGCCACGGTTGACGTAGCTCGCCTCGGTGTTGAGCGCCGTGACGAAGATGATCGGAATGCTCTGCGTCTTACGCGATTTGCGCATCAGCCCAGCGACGGCAAACCCATCCATGTCTGGCATCTGCACATCCATCAACACCACAGCGATATCGTGTTTGAGCATGAGTGCCAGCGCCGCATGCCCCGAATCAGCCATGAGCAGATGCGCGTCGAAGTCTTCGAGCAGGGCTTCATAAGACAGAAGATTGGCCTGCTGGTCATCGACGATCAGGATGCATTGTTTTTCTTTAGGATCGTTCACGCCATTCCCAAAAGTCGTGATCAGGTAAAGACGGCGTAGCAAACGAGGATGGCCAGCACCGCACCACAGGCCTCCGTCAACAGACCTAAAGCCAGCGCGTAGCCTTCCCGACGTATACCAACGCTTCCCAAATAGACCGTCACCACATAAAAAATGGTTTCCGTGCTGCCTTGCACCACCGCTGCGACGCGCCCGGGGAAGGAGTCGACCCCCACCCGATGCAAGGTCTCCAAAAGCAAGACCCTCGCTCCACCACCGCTGAATGGTTTCATCAGCACCACCGGCAAAGCCGGCACAAAAGATACGGGCGCATCCAGGGCATGGAGTCCCCTTTCCACCCAGAATAGTAGAAGATCGAACAATCCGCTGGCGCGAAAGACGGCCAATGCCACCCACATGCCGATCAGATAAGGCGTCAACTGCCAAGCCGTTTCAAGTCCTTGCCGGGCGCCTTCGAGAAAAGCCGGATAGACCTCGACTTTGCGCCTTTGCGCAGCCAACAGAATCAAGACGATGAACACGATCAAAAGAGCATTGCCGAAGGTCGACGCCGCATGCCACCAGGATGCCGCCAGCAGATGCCGCTGCCAGGCCCAGGCCAGCAGACCGGCGGCGGCGAGCAACCCGCCCCCCAGGCTGAGGAGAAATGCATCCGGACGTAGTCGCTGGATGCACATGGTCAGGATGATGGCCCAGGTGAAGCCGAGCAGGCTGGAGCAGACGATGGGCAGGAAGACCAGGGCAGGATCGACCGCGCCGGCTGCCGCACGATAAGCAAAAATGCTCAAAGGCAAGAGCGTCCAGGCATTGCAATTGAGCATCAGGAACATGATCTGGGCACGGCTGGCGCGCTCCCGATCGCCATTGAGCTCCTGCAGTTCCTGCATGGCTCGCAACCCCCAGGGCGTCGCGGCATTGTCCAGCCCCAGCATATTGGCCGCCAGATTCATACTGATCGCCGCTAGGGCAGGATGATTTTCCGGAACGTCCGGTAGCAGGCGACGCCATAAGGGCGAGAGCGCGCGTGCCAGCCCAGCCATGGCGCCCGATTGCTCGGCGATCTGAAAAAAACCCATCCACAGACACAACATGCCGGTCAAGGTCAGCATCATCTCGACCGCCGCATGCGCCGCTTGCAGCATGGCCGCATTGAGATGCGCAAAAATCGAGAGATCGCCTTGCAGGTAGCGCAACAAGGCGCTCAATGCGCCCAAAATGAAGATCCCGCCCCAGACACGGCTCAACATGTGTTCCGCCTCGCCCCTTCCTAACGCAGGCGAGCATAACGCTTCTATGACAGACGGAGTACAATTCGATAAAATAAGCTCCCCGACGCAACAGGCAGGCGCATGGTGACCTCTTCGGCAGACGACCTTCAACGCATCAAGACCGGCGCCATGGAGAGACGCTTCTCCCTGATCAAAGCCGGCGTCATCGCTAGCTCACGACTGGCTCTGGCATCCGCGGGCAGCCTCTTTTCTCAGCCCGCCGAACGTCATGAACGCCGGCGCGCCGCCTTGCGCCGCCAAAGTGAATACTTCGTCGATGAAGTCGGTAAACTGAAAGGCAGCGTCGTCAAAATCGGTCAGATGATGGCCCTCTATGGCGAACATCTGCTACCCGCCGAGGTGACCCAGGCTTTGCATCGCCTGCATGACTCCACCGCGACCCTCGCTTGGCCAGCCATGGATCAGATTCTGCGCGCCGAGCTTCTGCAAGTCTACGATGAGCTCGAGGTCGACTCGCATCCTCTGGGAGCAGCTTCGCTCGGCCAGGTGCATCGTGCTCGCCGCCGCCGTGACGGGCGCGAGCTCTGTCTGAAGATTCAATATCCTGGCGTCGCCGAAGCCATCGATAGCGATCTCGACCTAGTCACCCGTCTCATGCGTCTATCACAGCTCATGCCGCAAACGCGCGAGTTCGATGAGTGGCTGCAGGAAGTGCGCACGATGATGCACCGCGAGGTCAACTATCCTCTGGAACGCGAAACGACCCGCCGTTTTCATGATCTGTTGGCGCAAGACGAGCGTTATATCGTGCCGCAGGTCTTCCCCGAGTACTGCAGTGAACACGTCCTTTGCACCAGCTATGAACCCGGCTTCAGTGTCAACGATCCACGCGTCGCGGCGCTGCCCCAGGAGCGGCGCAACCGCCTCGGCATGGCCGCACTTGAACTGTGCGCACAGGAGGTCTTCACCTGGGGCGAAATGCAGACCGACCCTAACTTCGGCAACTATCTCATTCGCATCGCCCCGGAGGGCGAACACGATCGCATCGTCTGCCTCGACTTCGGTGCCGTGCGTGACTTCCCTGAACCTTTGATACGCCTGGCGCGCGCCCTGACGGCGGCGGCTTTCGACCATGATCTGCCGGCCATGTTGCACGCCATGCACGGCTTCAGCTTTTTCGATCAACTCTCCCTGGCCACCCGCGAACGCTTAGCAGCACTGCTTTTTCTGGCCATCGAGCCTTTCGCTGATCCGGCCAGTATCGAGGCGCAGTACTTTGATGAGAACGGCGACTACTGTTGGGCACGCAGCCAACTACACAGCCGCGCCATGAGTGTGGCGGCGCGGACCGCGACCCACTTCGAGTTCACCGCCCCACCGAAAGAACTGATGTTCGTCAGCAGAAAACTGATGGGGGCCTACACCTTCATGACGGTCCTCGACGCCCGCACCCAGGCGCGCCCGATGCTGGCGCATTATCTGCAACATTTCC
>JAKBAU010000021.1 GCA_021808875.1 Pseudomonadota bacterium
GACCTATGCCCACATCCACATCGTCGCCTCGAAGATCGATCCGGCGACCGGACGCGCCTATGACCTCAAGGGGAACTTCCTGAAGCTCTCGCGCTGGGCCGAGGAGTATGAGCGCACCCACAGCGGCGGCATCGTCTGCGTCGGGCGCGAAGAGGCGAACGAATTGCGCGCCGCCATCGACAAGCGCAACGCCGGAGCGGTGCTTGAACTGATGACCAGGCAGCGGTCCACCATCACCGAGCGCGACCTGGACCGCATCCTCAGGAAGCAGATCAGGGACACGGCCGAGCGGGCGCAATTCGCGGGGAGGATTTTGCGTCACCCGGAGATTGTCGCCCTCTCCGACGAAGCTGACGGACCCATTACGGGCTACACCACCAGGACGGTGCTCGAGGCCGAAGGCCATGTCTTGCGCGCGGCGCAGGGTTTGGATTGCAGCCCCCGGCACGGCGTGGGTGAACGCGCCCGCGCCGCCCTGCTCGCGAGCGAGAGATTTTCCAGCATCACGCGCGAACAAGCCCGCGCCGTCCGCCACGCGACGGGCGCCGAGGGGCTGGCGCTCGTCGCCGGCCAGGCCGGCACCGGCAAGAGCTACACCATGGCGGCGATCCGCGAGGCCTATGAGGCGAGCGGCTACCGGACGGTCGGCCTGGCGCCGACCAATGCCGTCGCGCAGGACATGCTGCGCGACGGCTTCCGCCATGCCCGCACGATCCACAGCGAGCTGTTTGCCCTCAATAATCGCCGCGCCTCCTGGAACCGCCGCACCGTGGTGATGGTGGACGAGGCCGCGATGATCGACACCAAGCTCATGGCGATGCTGACCGCCCACGCCTGCCAGGCCGGCGCCAAACTCATCCTGGTCGGCGACGACCGGCAACTGTCGAGCATCGACCGCGGCGGGATGTTCGGCGCGCTCAAGGACCGCTACGGCGCGGCGAGCCTGACGGAGGTGCGTCGGCAAACGAAGGACGACGACCGCCGCGCGACCGAGTTGATGGCCGAAGGGAACTTCCATGAGGCTTTGGCGCGGTATGAGGCCAAAGGCGGCATCCACTGGTCGCGCTCATCGGACGAAGCGCGCGCCGCGCTGGTGAAGCAATGGGCCGCGGACAGCGCCGCCGATCCCCTGAAATCCCGGTTCGTGTTCGCGTACACGAATGCCGACGTGGATCTCCTGAACCGCGAATTGCGGCGCGTGCGCGAGGCGAGGGGAGAACTCGGCCCCTCGCGCAGCTTCGAGACCAGGCATGGCCGCCATGACTTCGCGGTCGGCGACCGGATTCAGTTCACCGGCACCGAGAAGGCCCTCTCCATATTCAATGGCAACGCGGGCATCATCCAGAGCATCGACGGGGACGGGATCACCGTGCGCCTCGACGGGCACGACGGCGCCCTGCTCGCCTTCGACGCCGAGACCTTCGACGAATTCCGGCACGGCTATGCCGGCACGATCTACAAGGGCCAGGGCCGGACGCTCGACCAGACCTACCTCTATCATTCGGAGCACTGGCGATCGGCGGCGAGCTATGTGGCGCTGTCGCGCCACCGGGAGAAGGCCGAGCTGTTCGTCGCCCGCGAGGTCGCTCCCGATCTGAAGCAGCTCGCGCGGCAGATGGCGCGGCTCGAGGAGCGCCGGGCCGCGTCGCAGTTCTTCCATGCCGGCGAGCAACCTGGCCCGGTGCGCCCGCTGACGCCGATGGAGTTGCTGGCTCGCCTCACCGGCGGCAGCCAGGAACGCCGCTACAGGCGCGACCGGATCAGGAGCGTCTTCGTCAAGGCGGCGCAAGAAGAACTCGAACGACATGGGTCCAAGGAGCAGGAGCGGGGCGCGATCAAGGAGAAGGAGAAAGAGAAAGGTCGCAGCGGCGATCACCCGCCGAAGACGGCAAGCCGAAGCCGGCCCTACCGGCAGATGATGGAAGGATCCCGCCGCCGGGCTACGGAGAGCGTCGCGGCGCAAGACGACCGCCCGGAACCGCCCGCCACGGCGGAGGCATCCCGCCTTGTGGACCTCCTGGCTTTATGGCGCCGAGTGGCGGCGTGGGTGACGCATCTCTGCCGACCGGCGCCGACCCGACCGGATCGCCGCCGAGGGCGCCACGCGCACCGGTTGCGCCGCTGAGCCGGGCGGGGGGCAATCGAAGCGGCGGGTGTATTCGCTCGGGGGCGAGGCGGGGACCGATGGATGTCCCATGGGCGGCGCCCGGCGCCGCGGGGTCGATGGGTCACGCCTCGGCGGGTTGCGGGTTGGGGGGAGCCTCCTTGGAGGGAGCCTCGGCGGAGCTGGAATCGTCCGGTCGAGGATGGTCGAGAAGGTCGGCGATGACCCGGCGGTCCATCTCGCGTTGCACGGCGACAGAGAGAATGTCGCGAAGCGCCGTCGAAAAGGACGGGTTGAGCTCGGCGTGGGCCAGCACGGCGGCGCCGACGATGATCTTTCGGCGGGTATCGCGTTTACGGTCGGCGCTCTTTTTTGAGGCGACGAGAGCCAGTCGCCGCGCTTCGAGCTGTTGTTGGCGCTCAGCCAGGTCGGCCAGTTTCTGGTCGAGGGATTTACGGGCGCGTGGCATGGGGAGTCCTTTCCCGGGGATGGCGAAGGACGCGGGGGGTGGCCGCAAAAGAGATGGTAGCAGCGGCGCGATGGGCGCTAAAGTGGCCAACGACACGTCTGTCTGGGGACCGGAAGGATCACCAAGTGCGCGGTTATACGTTGCTGCGCAACGTCCGCGGCGAAAGTGCAGGTTCGGTGTACCGGACCGGGCCTGGCGGCCCTGCCCTAAATCCCAGGCAAGCCTGGCTCTCTGAACGCCTTGTGGCGCGTCGTTCCTATTACTGCGCCATGTCCCGACGGATGGTCCGCAATGGCGATCTTTCGGTTTGAAGCGAAGGTCATTGCCCGCAGCCAGGGGCGCAGCGCGACTGCCGCCGCTGCCTACCGCGCGGGCGAGAGCATCGACGATGAGCGTACCGGCACCGTCTTCGACTATACAAGGAAGCGCGGGGTGCTCACTGCCGAGATCTTCACCCCGCCGAATACGCCCGCCTGGATGGAGGATCGCGCCCAGCTCTGGAATGCGGTCGAAAAAATCGAGAAACGAAGGGATGCGCAACTCGCCCGTGACCTCCTGCTGTCCCTTCCGCACGAGTTGACCCGTGAGCAGCGGCACGACCTGGTGCGGGAGTTCGTCACCACCGAGTTCGTCGCCCGGGGCATGATCGCGGATGTAGCGATTCATGCGCCCGACCGGCAAGGCGACGGACGTAACCATCACGCGCATGTCCTGCTGACGATGCGCGAGCTTCTCCCCCGCGGTTTCGGCTATAAGGTAAGGGAGTGGAACGCGACGGACCAGCTTGAAGCATGGCGCGCGCACTGGGCCGATGCGGTCAACGGCCAGCTCGAGCGGCACGGGCACGCGGCGCGGGTCGATCATCGCAGCCTTGCCGACCAGGGCGTCGATCGCGAACCCGAACCCAAACAGGGGTCGGTCGCGACCGAGATGGAACGGGAAGGCCGGTCCTCCCATGCCGGAGACGATCGCCGCGCGGCCCATGCCCGCAACGCGGATCGCGCGGCGCTGGAGGCCGAGTGGCATTCCGTCACGGCGGAGATTTTCGATCTCGAGCAGGAACGCGCCAAGCTGGCGGGACAGGGAAATATGAGCGGGAACCCCTTGGGCGATCGGATCGAGCAGCAACGCCGCGAAACGCAGGCGCAGCAGGACGAAGACGCCCGCCAGGCGCAGGCGCGCGAGGAAGAGCAGAAGCGGCAGCAGGAGGCTCGCGGGGCCGAGGAGCGGCGCACAGAGACCCTCGCCCGTGAGAATGCCGACTATCAGGTGCGCCAGATCGACGAGATGCGCGACCAGCGAGTCCGCCTCGACGCCTTCGAGGCCGCTCAGAGGCGCCAGGCTGAAGAGGCTCGCCAGGAGGAGGAGCGGAAGCGCCAGGCCCAGGAGAAGGGCAAGGCCGCCGAAGGTGAAATCCGCGATGCCGGCGACCGCTACCGCGTGGCGCTCGGGCAGGAATACGATGTCAAAGACCCCTACAGCTCGCTGGCCCGCGCGGCGATGGCCGAATACGGCGCTTTCATCCGCGACCGCGAGCAGCTCACCCAGCAGATCGCTGCGGTGCAAGACACGGAGGCCCGCCAGGCGCTTGAGCTGCGAAAAGAGATCGAGGCCAATGACTATATGGCGATCACCAGCCGCCGCATCGCCGGGCAAAGCGAAGTCATCACCGGCCGGCGCGATAGCGAGGAAGCGGTGCGCTTCCGGGAGCGCGCGACCGACTATGAAGCGCAGAGCAAGGAGCTGCGGCAGGAATACCGCGATCTGGCGACCGAACGGGCCGCCCGTGCGGCTGACCCGCAGGAACGGCAGCAGCAGGAAGCCGAGGTCCAGAACAGCTCGTCAGCCCAGCCGGCGGAGAACAGCGCCGCCAGGGAATCCGAAGCGCGCGATGCCGAGCCGCCCAAGGGCGAATTGACCGACGCCAAGGCCGAGCGCATCGCCAAAATCCGGGAGGAGAGCCGGCAGTTCGAGGAAGCCGAGAAGGCACGACAGAACGACCAGAGCCTCGACCGAGGGGGACGATCGCTATAGCCGCGCCGGACGCGGGGACCGTTCCCCCGGGTGCGCCCGATGTTCCGTCACAAGTGGTACTTCAGCCAGGATCGCGCACTCCAGCCTTCGCCATGCACGCTGATCTGCTCATCGTGGATGGCAAGAATCAACTCCCGCGAGAGTCAGACCATCACTTAGCCAGCTCGCGCCACACCGCGCGACGCTCATGCATAATCTGCCACATCACTGCCATCTGCACCTCGAACTCAGCGTCCGCGACCGTCAGCCGCAGTCCGTCCCCGGTCCTAATCGCATAAAGGCCGATGACCCACATCTCCTACGCATCGTGGTGTAGGCACGACCCATTCCTTCTCCCTTATGAACAGTGTGTCTAGCTTCGTGCCTCGGTCCAGGGTCGGCAGTCCAGCACATCGATCACTTGGCATCGTATCCGCCAAACAAAGCGAGCCAGGATAACAGGCCAAACCATATAATCACGAACTTTCTCCCGACGCTGATCATCGCAAACATTCTGGATAGAGCGCTAGGATTGCCGACGCACAGCAAGTGGTACTTTTCCATTGTCCGGACTGAGAGCAGATATAAAAGTGCGGCGGTTGCTTCAAGAATCGTTGCCGTATAGATTGCGCGCGTATTGTGAGCAATTGTATGCCAATTGATGAGCGCGACCGCTGCGCCTTGCAGCGCGGCGAAGCCTGTTATGGCATTAGCCATGTCCCAGAATTTATCACCGTACCGCCGCATATCGTCATTCGCAATGGTCAGGGCGGCGCGTGGGACGGGTGCGTGTCCCTTGCGCCGGACGTGTGCCGCCGTGATGTGGGGTTTCATGTCGCGCTCGATCTGAAGCAATGCATCGGACGTCTGATGCCCATCTAGCAGCAGAACGAAAAGGTCCTCTTGGTCAGACGCCGCTAACCACAGTGCGCACAAACGCAGCGAGGGTATCTCAAGTAGACGAGGCTGATATGTCGTCGTGCGCGCGCCCAGATTGTCTTCTGATAGCAAGGCCGCATCCAACAACCTTTGCGGCAGGCCTCCGTGCGCAAGCCCCGCGAATGTGAGCCCAACGGACGTGTCGCGCAGAAAAGCCAGCCCCGCGGATGCCCCCCCGACGATCGGGTAACGCCATCCGATCTGCCGCGCCGAGCCAAGCGGGCTTGTGCCAGCGGCGTCGGCTTCGTCGATAAGATAGACAGGAAGTGGGGCTCCTGTTTGCACCGCCCCCTGCAAGGGCGGCAGCTGCGGTGCCCGATGCAGCCTTGCCGCGAGCGCGGCATGGAGCATCTCCCGGCCACCAGACGGCTCTGCCTGCATCTTGATTGCCATGGCAGCCTCACTTTGTCAGGTACGAGGTGTCCCAGCTTCCGCTGCCTTGGTAGGCGTTCCGGAACGCGTCGAAGGGCAGCGAGCTGTCGGAATAAAGGCAATCGCGCACATCTACGTCCTGGGTCGCAGGGTCGTAACCGACGATCATGTTGTAGTGGCCTTGATCCGGGCTCGTTGCATGCCAGGCGATGTGACAGCAGACTGGCCTACCAAGATCGATCTGCGCCATGACCTGGTCGAATTCAAGCGCGGCGCTCGGAGGCTCGGCGAGGTGACCCGGCGGCGCGCCAAGTGGCCCCTCTAGGCCGAACGGGACGTTGCGGCTGTCATTTGGGTCTGTAGGCTCCGGGCAACAGGCGGTCTGAAGCCACACCGTCGCGATCTCACACGGACTTGCCGGCGCGCCGGAGCCTCGCCCAGCAAAATAGGTGCAAACTGCGGAGGTTGTCGCCGCCCAGCACCATTCCGTTGGTTTCGGGCGCGGCATCACGACCGCGAGGCACCTCGGGGTCTTGCCCGGGGCCGGGGGGGCTGGTGTGACACTGTCAGCCGCGCCAGGCACCGGCAGGAACGGGCCGAGGAAGTCCGCGAGTGCCATGCTAGTTGGCCGTGCAGGATGCGGGCCTCGCCTGGCACGCCGCATTCCGATTGGTTTGATAGATCAGATCGGCCTTCGCCTTCTCATCCGCGGCCTGCGTCGCCGCCGTCGAAGGTGTCTGCGTCGTGGCTATCGTGCCAGCCGAGTTAAGGGCTGCGGTGGCGCCCGTGTGCTTCCCGTAATCGACGTCGGTGACCGCGCCAGCCTCGGACAAGGTGAGCGAGAACGTCTGCGTGCCGAACAAACCGGCCTTCGGGATCGGCAGATCGTACGAACCACTCGCTGGCAGGATCACCGTGCCGTCCCAGATCGGCGTTCCGTTCTGTTCGATTTTAACCTCGACGCTGACCATCTGCTGCAGCTTCAGCAGAATCACGCCAGAGCTGTTTGAGTTCGCCGACGGGTCCCAGCGCGCCCCTGCCCTGGCCAGAACGGCCTTACTCACGATGAGCGCCAATCTGGGCATCCCAGACGTCGTCGCCAGGGCACCGGCAAGTGCTTGGCGGTCCGAGGCAGCCACGAGCTTGATCGGGGCACCAGTGGCGGCAGTCAGGTCAACGCGAGCCTCATAGGTAAGACTTACGGGCTTATCGCCCCCCCAGGCCTTAAGGGTGGCGCAGATCGGCAGGGGCTTTGCAGCCGCCTGGTTGGGGGCGCCGCCGCCGAGCGCCGCAACGGTCGTAGCCAGCGAAACGGCGGATTTCACGACACTCTCGCCTTGACCAACCGAACTCTGGTTGATGCTTTTCAGGCGGCCGTCATGATAGAACGAAAAATGCATGTCCGTATCGGCAAAGCTGCCGAATATTCCGTCCAGAGCGTCTATCCTGAATTGGAACGGCTTCTTGCTGTAATCGGCGGCGTAGCTCGTCGTGACTCCTGGGGCATCGACGACGATCAATTCGGTCTGCGCGCTGTTACAGGCGACCGACCGGGTCACGTTCGCCACAACGGATGATTTCGCGGGGTAGTAGAGATAGTCGACATCCGGAACCGACGCGCAGCCTGCTAGAGCGAATGCGAGCACAAAGGTAGCTGTCGAGTATCTCATATTGATGGGGTCCCTGACGTTTGCGTCCTTCGGGCCCTCGGCGCCCGCGGCCTCTTGATCGACATTCCCCGATAGCCGGCCCATCGGGCCGCCCGCACGGCACGTTAGCGGTCCTCGGAGGCCTCTGCAACAGCGGTAGCGCCGACCTCAGGGCCACGATCCAATTTCACCGAACCTTCTCGTTAAGCATCTGGTCGTAACCGGGGCAAAACCCTGAGCAAATTCCACCGCTGCGGCTCTCATTGTAACTTTTGGCCAAGCAACAGTGGCGGAATTTCGCTATTTTGGCAGATTGCCCTCCGCAATGCTGCACGTGCGTGCCCGGAATTTTGCCCCGGTTACATCTGGTCAAGATAATCGGGTGTCCCGCCTGCGAATTTGCGGCGGAGTCTGAGGGATTCCGGGTTCTTGGCGCCGAACCTCATTCGCAGGCGGGACTGGTCGTCCTTGAAGGTAACAGCCTCCGGCCATACCGTTACAAATGGTCGTGCGCCTGTAGGAACGGTGCCGCTTCCAGCTCGCACCGCTCCAACAAGTAGTGGAACTTGCAGATCGCGGTCTCGTCCGGCACCGGCTTCCGGCCCAGGTCGATGCCCACGAACCGGCGCATCGTAAGGGAGGCATACAGCGCCTCTTCCGCTCCCTAGTCCGACAGGTAGAACCGCTGCCGCAGGAAATAGATACGCAGCAGCCGCTCCAGCCTGACCGGAACACGTCCCCTCCCAGGCTTCGGATAGACAGGCTCGATCAGGGCACGTAACAAGCGCCACGGCACCACGCGGCCCATCTCGTCCAGAAACGCCGCCAGTCGGATCGGTTTGCTGTGTGCTCGAACCCAGCCGTTGCCAAGGCCGCCTGCCGCATCGTCCCCACCTGCCGCTACTTGTAGCCCGGATTCTACATGATGTTCCGCAGTCGGGGCGAGAGAAGCCCGATCAGAGGCTCCCGAAAGAGGTTGGCGTTATGCCGAGGGATCGAGCGCGCAGATCTCCCGCAGGTGCGGCAAGTCGGTGGGATAGGGGATGTAGCTGCGCACCGTGCCCTTGGTCCGGTGCGAGAACAGCACCGAGAATCCGTCATCCATGTTGCGCAAATCCTGCGGCAGCATGAGCGGCACTCCCGCTTGCGAGATGCTGGCGCTGCCGCCGGCGGGCGCGTTGCTGCCAGCCTCCTGGTTCTGACCGTAGGACAGCACCGCGCGCGTGCTCTGCCCGGTCCGCTTGGAGAGGTAATCCGCCGTGACGACATCTTGCGGCGCGAAGGATTGCAGCACGCCGGCATTGCCGAGGAAGCTCTCCCAGCGTTCCTTGTAGATCGCATGGGCTTGCGAGAGATCCTGAAACACCGCCCACAGTTTCACGCCATAGCCGCGCATCATGGCCAGGTTGTTTTCGATCACTGGCAGGTGGCCAAGTTGCGCGAATTCGTCGAGCATGAACAACACCGGCACCTTGGGTTTGCGGGTGTCGATCATGAGCGGGCGCAGCACCGAGGCGATCATCAGGCGAAGCCAGGTCGAATGCGTGCCGAGCCGCCGCGCCGGCAGAATCAAGTAAACCGTCGTCGGCTCCTGTTTCATCCGCCCGAAATCATAGGCTCCGCGCGCGAGATCGGCCTTGACGGGCCGGCTGTCGAGCCAGCGGGTCTGCGTCAGCGCCGTGGAGATGATCGAATTCAGCTCCTTGTTGTCGGGACTGATTTCGCGGAAGCGACCTGATTTGACGACCAGCTCCTCGCAGTCGCAGGTGACGCCGGCGACCATCATCTCTGCGACAACCCGGCGGAATTCCGTCGCCGGCTTGCCGAGCTGGGCGCGGACATGGCCGAGCGAGCCGCCGCCCGGTTCGGTGAGGCGCGAGTACATGACGAGCGCCGCCAGGAGGTCTTGGGCGGATTCGCTCCAATGCGGTTCCTGCCCTTGCACCCGCACCAGGGCTTCGGCGAGGCCGAGCGCATCGTCCGGAAAATCGTCGCTCTTCGGATCGAGCGCCGCGACCGGGTTAAACCCGTGCGTGCCGAGCCCGAGCACATCGAACGGGTTCAGCATAACGATCTTGCTGCCTCGGTTTGCGCGATACGAGGCGGTCATGGTCGCCAGATCGCCCTTCGGGTCGACGACCAATATCGACCAGTTGGGCAGCCGCGCGAGATTGGGCAGCAGCAGGCGGCGGCTCTTGCCTGAGCCGTTCGGCCCAAGCGTCACAAGATGCCGATCGCCGACATAGGGTAGCACCATGCGCGCGTCGATCGCCGGCGGCTTGCCTTCCGTACGGTCGCAGGCGTAGCCGAAATACACCCCGTCATCCGTGGCCCAGAGATTCGCGGGCATATCGCTTTACTGCTTCCCGGCCCCGAACATGCGCCGCACGGCCTCCGCCGCCGCCACAAAATCAGCATCGCCGTGAACCTTCTGCTCTTCGACATTCTGTCGACTGAGGCGCCAGGCGCCCGGTTCGAGCACTTTGGCCCCGGTGATAAATTGCGCGCCCGAACGGTAGATCAGTTCGTCCAGGAGGACTGCGATAACCCAGACCGTCATGGGGATCACGACGAAGAAGAAAGCGAGCCAAATGAAAATCGGCAGCACGCTTTGCAGGAGCCCGACGAAACCAGACGAGAGTGCGGGGTAGAAGGTTTCAATGAAGCTTTGGCCTTTCAGCCAGACAATGACGGCAATCGCAGCGACGGCCGATACCGTTCCCAACCGGAGCCGGCGCTCGCGAAGCGTCGTCAGTTCCTCACCGGCCCGTTTATCGCGGGTCATTTCGCGATCATAGAGATATTCCCCGTTCCGGCGTAGCCACATGGTGCGGTACGGCTCGCCGCTGTCGGCGATATGCCAAAGGACGCCGCCCGCTTCCAACCGCAGCCAGCGCAAGCCAAACCACTCGGCCTTCGCCAGATCCCACGCGCCCTTCGCGATCAACCCGGCGACGATGAGGGTCGCCAGTACCCCGTAAAAGCCGCTGTTGTAGGGCTGATGCAGCCAGCGCAATTGGGGAGAGGCGGCCGGCCAGCGCGAGAGCCAAAGCCCGAGATAACCTGCAAAGATCAAGGCGACAGTGCCCGACCGCGCCGCCGGCAGGACGCGGCTGTAGAAATGATCGAAGTTGCCGCCGATGTCGAAAGTCTTGCGGACGGAGAGCCGCGCGGCAACCTTTGCCAAGAGGTAGAACACGCCCAGGATTGCGACCAGGACCCCCGTCAGGTACGCGACGGCGCCGATCGGCCCGTTCATGCGCACGAAAGCCAGAACGGCGGCTACCAGCTCGTTCACCGTCATTTCCCGTACTTCCTCACCGTCTGTCAGTGACGGAAATAGCCCTCTCCGTTCATTCGCGAACCCGAAAGTCCGCGCCAGGCCGCGGTTCAAACGTCCGCGTCATATTGTGTCCGCCGTCGATGCGCCGTCGTTTGTGGCGCCCTGCCGGACGCCAGCTTTCGCAGACGGTACCGTCTGGTGGGAGACGATATCGCAGGTGCCAGGCTTGCGGGTAGCCATTTTTCTTTCCGCGGATGGCCCCCACACGGCGTCGACCGGCGCAGTCCTGCGGTGCGCCTCGACGCTTCGGGACATGGACTTTGCCCGGCCGGCAGCGTCCCCAGCTTTCGGCCCCCCGGATCACGTCCGGGTTTCCCCGCCCGCGTGCCGTCCTTCCTTGCCGGCGCCCCGCGCCCCTCTCATGCCGCGTTGAGGCACGACCGCGTGGGGCAGGACGCACCCTCGAACGGTGGTATCCTGTCCGAAGTTTGTAGGCATCTTTCGGACACACGGTAATGCACTTGCTTTCTGTCCGATGTTTGTATACACTTATCGGACAGGAGCCACCATGCGCGATCATCCCCCTGACCTCAAGAAGCAGATTGCCGGCCGTATCCAGGCGGCGCCGGATGATGTCTGGACGCCAATCGATTTTCTCGGTCTCGGCTCACGTGAGGCCGTGGATAAGGCGCTGCAACGCCTCGCTCACAGCGGCCAGGTCCGGCGCCTTGATCGCGGTCTCTATGACCAGCCGCGACGCAACCCGCTGACCGGCCAGATGTCCGTCCCTGATTACCGTCGCGTAATCCAGGCCGTCGCCCGGCGTGATCAGACCCGGATGCTGGTCGATGGCATGACGGCGGCCAACGATCTTGGCCTCAGCGATGCCGTACCCGGCCGGATCGTCGTGCACACGGACGCGCGCCTGCGCCCCATCAAACTCGGCAAGCAGATCATCGCCTTCCGCCCGACGGCGCCAAGCAAGTTGTTCTGGGCCGGGCGACCGGCAATGCGCGTCGTCCAGGCGCTACATTGGCTACGCGGGTCTCTGGCCGATCCTGGTGACCGCTTGCGCATCCTGGGGCGGCTGCGCGCAATCCTGGCCGACAAGGATCAGGGGCCGGCCATCACGGCGGATCTGATCAAGGGCCTGCCGACGCTGCCAGCCTGGATGCAGGATGTGGTGCGTGAGTTGCTCGCCGGTCACCATGACGGTGGTGGTGGTGGTGATCATCATCATCAGCGTGATGCCCGTGCCGCCCGTCGTCGTGCCGTTCGGGGCGATGATACCGCCGGTCGCCCGCGGCGACGCGGGGAGGAAAGCCGGGGAGTGCCGACGTGAATCCGGATTTCAATCGCCTGCTCGCGGCCCCGGTCGCCGATCGCCGTGATCTCTTTCTCGCCGCGGCAGCACGGCTCGGTACGACGGTCCAGAATGCCGAGAAGGACTTCTGGGTCTGCTGGACACTGGATGCGCTATTCAACGGGCTGCAACCCGGCGGCCCGCGCCTGCTGTTCAAGGGCGGCACCTCGCTGTCGAAAGGCTACGGTCTGATCGAGCGCTTCTCCGAAGACATCGACATCACCGTCTTCCGCGCTGACATCAACGCCCCTGCCTCGGTCGAGGAACTGGAAGCGCTGGGCACCAACCGGCGCAGGAAGTGCCTCGATGAGATCAGAGAGGCGTGCCAGGCCTACATCGGCGGCTCGCTCAAGACGCAACTCGACAGGCTGGCGGCCGGCCTGCCGATGGTGGGCGGTCCGCTACGCGTGACGCTGGATGCCGATGATGCTGACGGTCAAAGCCTGCTGCTGGCATATCCGGCGGTATCGGATGAGGACGGCTACGTCCGCCCGGCGGTGAAGATCGAGGCGGGTGCGAAGTCGGCGCTGGACCCTCACGAACCGCTGTCCGTGCGGCCTTATGTCGCCGATGATCTGGCGGGTTTCAACCTCACGGTGCCGAGCGTCACGACGGTCGAGCCTGTGCGGACCTTCTGGGACAAGGTACTCATTCTGCACAACCTGCGGCGTTCATTCGAGGACCAGGGCCGGCTGCGCGGCGGCGGACAGCGGGTCTCGCGGCACTACTACGACGTGAATCGGGTGCTGCGTACCAATATCGGCAGCCGCGCGGTCTCTGACCTCGCGATGGCCGCAGACTGCATGCGCCACGAACGCATGTTCTTCAAGCGCGCCGGCACGGACACGGCGGTGCCGGGGAGTTTCGCCCTTGTGCCTCCGGCCGCTATGCTGGACCAGCTCCGGCGCGACTATGAGGCAATGAGGGTGATGATCTTCGGCGAGGTGCCCATCTTCCAGGCGGTGATCGACAGCATCGCAGTACTGGAAGCGGCCCTGAACCGGCGAACCGAGACATGAACCGCGCCGTCGAAGGGCCGAGGCAGATAGACCACGCCTTTATGGGGCGCGTCCGCCAATACCGTGATGGTCGCACAGCGCGCCATAGGGCTGGGTCAGGTCCTCGTGCGCATCGTGGTCCGAAGAAACAGGGTCAGGTCAGTAGTGCCTTGCTGGGTAGCTGGCTGCCTGATATGTCCCGAAATGGGAGTTTCCCGGGCGATCGGAAAAACAGCCAATATCAGCCGCTTGCATGTCCGGTAATTTTGTCCGATAAATGGGCATGCTTTTGGGGTACGCACGGATATCGACGACCGACCAGGACCTCGCCTTGCAGCGAGATGCGCTGACGGCTGCCGGGTGCGAGCGCATCTTCACCGACACCATGACCGCCACCAGCACGGGCCGACCGGAACTCTCCAGAGCCCTCGCCGCCCTTTCGACCGGTGATACCCTGATTGTCTGGAAGCTCAATCGGCTCGGCCGGTCTCTCCCTCACCTGGTGCAACTGGTCGCAGACCTCGGGGCGCGAGGCATCGGCTTCCGTAGCCTATCCGACCCGATCGACACCCAAAGCACCGGCGGGCGGCTTGTGCTCCATATCATGGGCGCACTGGCAGAATTCGAGCGCAGTCTGATCGTGGAGCGCACCCAGGCGGGACTGCAAGCGGCGAAGAAGCGAGGCCGAAAGCTCGGCCGCCCGATCAAGCTCACGTCCGCCCAGGTTGCGCATGCCCGCTCGATGCTGGCTTCCGGCGAGGATGGCCGCACAGTGGCGCGGAGCCTCGGGGTAGCGCGATCTACTCTTTACGCGGCGATCAAAGCGTCTGGGCGGCCAGGCGCAGTATCGAGGAGCACCACATGAAATCAGGATTTGGTATCGGAACGAGATCGGGGCCTGTGGCATGAATGCTGTAGAAATTGAGGAGGCCGTATCGAGTCTTGCGCTGCAGCCATTCGACGCCGCCGAGTTTCCGTTCGCCTTCCTTGCCGCCTTCGGCAACAAGGACACCACGATCAAGCGCCTGCGTAAGGGGGAGTCGAACGCGTCCGACCTTCTCGGTGGCCTCCTTCAGCGCAACAACATCCATATGGCGGTGTGTGAACCGGGCTCGGTGCGCGCCACGCTGACGGCGCTTCGTGAGAGTCCAAAGACCACATCGGCCAAGGCAAAGTTCATCATCGCGACGGACGGCGTTACCCTTGAGGCCGAGGACCTTGTGAGCGGCGAGACGATAGCGCCCGCCTATCCCGACTTTGCCAAGCATTTCGGCTTCTTCCTGCCGCTCGCTGGCATATCGACTGTAAAGGAGATCAAGAACAACCCGATCGACGTGAAGGCGACTGGGCGGCTTAACAAGCTTTATGTCGAGCTTCTGAGGGAGAACCCGGACTGGAGTAAGGCCGAGCGCCGGCACGACATGAATCACTTCATGGCGCGCCTGATATTCTGCTTTTTCGCCGAAGATACAGGCATTTTTCACGGCGAAGGCGTATTTACGGCGACGGTCGATCGGATGAGCGAGCGGGATGCGTCCAATGCCCATCAGGTGATCAGCACGCTGTTTCGCGCGATGAACACCAAGTCGGCCGACCACGCCGCTGCGAAGCTGCCGGGGTGGACAACCGGGTTTCCCTACGTCAATGGCGGGCTGTTTTCTGGCAGCGCCGACGTGCCCCGTTTCTCACGGATAGCCCGCAGCTACTTCCTGCACGCGGGCGAACTCAACTGGCGGGAGATCAACCCCGATATTTTCGGCTCGATGATCCAGGCCGTGGCCGATGACGAGGAACGCGGTGCGCTCGGCATGCACTATACCAGCGTGCCGAATATCTTGAAGGTCTTGAACCCGCTCTTTGTCGATGATCTGCGCTCACAGTTGGAGGCTGCCGGCGACAATGCGCGCATGCTTCTCAACCTGCGCAAGCGCATAGCGAAAATCCGCGTCTTCGATCCGGCGTGCGGTTCAGGCAACTTCCTGGTGATTGCCTACAAGGAGATGCGGGCAATCGAGGCCGAGATCAACCGGCGGCGCGGTGAGCCGGATTTCAAGACAGAGATCCCGCTGACCAATTTCCGGGGTATCGAGTTGCGCGATTTTCCGGCAGAGGTCGCGCGCTTGGCGTTGATTATCGCCGAGTATCAGTGCGACGTGCTCTATCGGGGGCAGAAGGAGGCCTTGGCCGAGTTTCTGCCGCTTGATGCGATGAACTGGATAACCTGCGGCAATGCGCTCCGGCTCGACTGGCTCAGCATATGCCCTCCAACCGGAACCGGCGTGAAATTTGCGGCTGATGATCTGTTCCATACCCCCCTCGATCAGGCGCAGATCGACTTCCAGAATGAAGGTGGCGAGACATATGTTTGCGGAAACCCGCCGTATTTGGGCGGTAAGGGACAATCGAGAGAGCAAAAGGGTGATTTGGCGGTCGTCTTCCAAGGACAGAGAGCTTTTGGTGAGCTCGATTACGTAGCTGGGTGGTTTGTCAGAGCGGCGCAGTATATTAACCAGGAAAATGCAGTAGCAGCATTCGTGGCGACGAACTCGATCAACCAAGGGGCCCAGGTTCACCAATTATGGCCGATACTATATTCAATGGGGGTTGAGATAAAATTCGCATATGAGCCGTTCAAATGGGCAAACAATGCCAATTTTAATGCAACCGTGACCTGTAGCATTGTGGCATTGGGGAGAGTCGCAAAAGGAGATAAGAAGCTTTTTGGTACTGACGTTGTTCAGACCGCCCAGTCAATTGGGCCTTATCTTATTCCGAATAGAGACGTTATTGTCTTTCAGTCCTTGTCACCAATCTCGAGACTTCCCCTCATGCTTACTGGGAACAGTCCTTACGACGGTGGCCACCTGATTTTGACGCTGAATGAGCGCAGAAAACTGACCTCGCTTCACCCACAGGCTGCCCGCCTCGTGCGACGAATGTGTGGCTCAGCGGATTACATCAATGGCGAGGAGCGCTTTTGCGTGTGGATCGCTGATGAGGACCTGGCACTCGCCATGAGTATCGATGAGATTCGTAAAATAGTTTCGCAAGTCCGCCAGTCAAGAGAAGACGGCGGGGAAGTGGCGCGAGGCCTTGCAAATATACCACATCGCTTCCGTTATACGCACACTGCACTGCAGTCGTTGATTATCGTTCCTCGGGTGTCTTCTGAGCGCAGAGAGTATGTCCCTGCTGGCTCGTTAGATGCCAGTTGCATTGTCTCAGACGCGGCACTGGCGATATATGATCCGGAGATTTGGATACTGTCACTTCTAGTGAGCAGGCTGCACATGATCTGGGTTCGTGCCGTCGCAGGAAAGCTGGAAAGTCGTATTAGATATTCGTCCGCCCTTTGTTACAACACCTTTCCTGTGCCGCTGCTAACTGAGCAGAACAAGGCCGACCTCACGCGCTGCGCCGAGAACATCCTTTTGGCGCGCGAGGCGCATTTTCCTGCGACAATCGCCGATCTCTATGACCCTGACACCATGCCCGTGGACCTTCGCCGTGCTCACGACGAGAATGACGAGGTGCTCGAACGCATCTATATTGGGCGGCGATTCAAGAACGACACGGAGCGGCTGGAAAAGCTGTTCGAACTCTACACCAAGATGACGGCCACTCAGCCGCCACCAAAGAAGAAAGGCAGGACGGCGGCATGATGGCTGACAACCCCACGAACAAGCGAACTATCCCCTCGGTCTCGCTGACGACCGCCCGCACGGGTGCCTCAACCCAGGCCGACGCCATGGGCATGCGGTCGATGCAGCAACGCGCCTATGCGCGGCGGGGGGAGCAATACCTCCTTATCAATTCGCCTCCGGCTTCCGGCAAGTCGCGTGCGCTCATGTTTGTCGCCCTCGACAAGCTCGCCAATCAGGGGCTTCGCCAGGCGCTCATCGTCGTGCCGGAGCGCTCGATCGGCGGCAGCTTTGCCGATGAGCCGTTGACGGCGAGCGGGTTTTGGGCGGACTGGACGGTCAAGCCGCAGTGGAACCTTTGCAACGCGCCGGGTATCGATGAGGTGAAGGTCGCCAAGTCGAAGGTCAAGGCGGTTGCCGAATTTCTTGCCGGCACTGACCAGGTGCTTGTTTGCACCCATGCGACCTTTCGCTTTGCCGTGGAGGAGCTGGGCGTCGAAGCCTTCGATGACCGGCTGATCGCGATCGACGAGTTCCACCACGTCAGCGCCAATCCCGACAACAGGCTGGGCAGCCAGCTCAGCCAGTTCATCGCGCGGGACAAGGTCCATATCGTCGCGATGACCGGGTCCTACTTCCGGGGAGATGCTGAACCCGTTCTTGTGCCGCAGGACGAGGCCAGGTTCCAAACCGTCACCTATACCTATTACGAGCAGCTCAACGGCTACGAGTATCTGAAGTCGCTCGATATCGGCTACTTCTTCTATACGGGCCGGTATCTCGACGCGATCATGAAGGTGCTCAATCCGTCGCTGAAGACGATCGTGCACATTCCCAGCGTGAATTCCCGCGAGAGCACGAAGGATAAGCACAAGGAAGTCGACGAAATCATGGACGCCCTCGGCACCTGGAAGGGTGTCGATCCCGCGACCGGCTTCCATATGATAGCACTGCCCGAAGGGCGCATCGTCAAGGTAGCTGATCTGGTCGATGACGGCGATCCGGCCAAGCGGTCGAGGGTTCTGACGGCGCTCCGGGACCCGGCACAGCGCAGCAACCGCGATCACGTAGACATCATCATCGCCCTCGGCATGGCGAAAGAGGGCTTCGACTGGATTTGGTGCGAACATGCCCTCACGGTCGGATATCGCAGCAGCCTCACCGAGATCATCCAGATCATCGGGCGCGCCACGCGCGATGCGCCGGGCAAGGAGAAGTCCAGGTTCACCAACCTGATCGCGGAACCGGACGCCGCTGAGGCGCTGGTGGTCGCAGCCATCAATGACACGCTGAAGGCCATCGCGGCGAGCTTGCTCATGGAGCAGGTTCTCGCGCCACGATTCGAGTTCACCCCGAAGAATGCAGGGGCCAAGGAAGGCTTCGACTACGGGCCGGTCGGCTATGTCGAGGGCAAGACCAATGTCGGTTTTAGCAAGGAAAGCGGCCAGTTCCATTTCGAGATCAATGGCCTGGTAACGCCCGAAAGCCCCGAGGCGACCCGTATCTGCCGCGAGGACTTGAATGAGGTCATCACCGCTTTTGTGCAGGACAAATCCGCCCTGGAACGCGGGCTTTTCGACCGTGAGAACACCCTGCCCGAAGAGCTAACGCAACTGCGGATGGGGAAGATTGTCCGCGACCGCTACCCGGACCTCAGCGACACGGACCAGGAGGCGATCCGCCAGCATGCGGTCGCGGCGCTGAACCTCACCCAGCAGGCCAAGCAGCTTGCCAGCGGAAACGCCGAGGCTGGGGACGATCTCAAGACCAATACGGCCCTGCTCGACGGCGTTCGGAAAATCGCGATGGATGTCCGGGATCTGGACATCGACCTTATCGACCGGATCAACCCGTTCGATGCCGCCTATGCCGTGCTGTCGAAGGCCATGGACGAGAAGACCCTCAAGCAGGTGGCGGCGACAATCGCGGCGAAGCGGGTCAATATCCCGTATGAGGAGGCGCGCGAGCTGGCGATGCGCGCCGTCAGGTTCAAGCAGGAGCGCGGCCGGGTTCCGGAGATTACCTCCCCGGACGCCTGGGAAAAGCGGTTGGCCGAGGGTGTCGCAGCCCTGGCCCGCTATCGCGCGGAGAGGCAGGCTTCCAATGTCTGATCTTACCGACGATGAATTGCTGGCCAAACTTGGCGTAAGCGTCGAAGCCAAGAAGTCAGGCGGACGCACACCGCGCGAGGAGCGGATCATCGCCGGGTTCGAGGATATCCAGCGTTTCTTTGAAGCGCATGGCCGTGCCCCGCTGCACGGCGAGGATCGCGACATCTTCGAGCGTCTTTACGCCGCGCGGCTCGATCGGCTCCGCGCACTCCCGGAGGCGCGCGAACTGCTCGCCGGGCTGGATGTCCAGGGGCTCCTTGCTCAGTCGCCCGAGTCCCATACGCCCGATATTGAGGCGCTCGACGACGAGGCCCTGCTCGCGGAGCTCGGTGTCGGCGAACCGAGCGAAGACGATATTACCGTGCTCCGGCATGTTGGCTCGCAAGAGGAGCGCCGGGCGGCAGAGGAAATTGCAAATCGGGAGAGATGCGAGGACTTCGAGAAATTCGAGCCTCTATTCCAAAAGGTTCAGGCCGAGCTTGCCGCGGGCGTTCGCCAGACACGCGAGTTCGAACTGAAGGCGGAGATTCAGCCGGGCAACTTCTTCATCGTGGGCGGGCAGACGGCATATGTGGCGGAGATGGGCGAGGTGTTCTCCAACGCCCAGGGGCGACGGGACGCGCGTCTGCGCGTGATCTTTGACAACGGCACGGAAAGCAACCTACTGATGCGCTCCTTGCAGCGCGCGCTTCACAAGGATGAGGCTGGCCGCCGCATTACCAACCCGTCCGCTGGCCCGCTGTTTGGCGACCAGTGGGAAGAAGACGATATCAAAAGCGGGATCATCTATGTCCTGCGGAGCCTCTCAAATCATCCGTTCGTCGCTGAACATCGCGAACTGATCCACAAGATCGGCGTGACCGGAGGAAAGGTGGAAACCCGCATCGCCAACGCGGCTCACGACGCCACCTATCTGTTGGCGGAGGTTGAGATTGTCGCGACCTACAAGCTGGCGGATATCAATCGCACCGCGTTGGAAGGCGTCTTCCACCGCATCTTTGCTCCCGTTCAGCTTGATCTCACTATCCCCGACCGCTTCGGGCATCCGGTGCGGCCGAGGGAGTGGTTCCTCGTTCCGCTTCACGTCATCGACGAGGCCGTGCAACACGTTCGCGACGGCTCCATCACGGGTATGATCTATGATCCAAAGACTGCTCGTTTGGTGCGCGCAGAGTAATGCCAACGGCCCCTGTTCCTGACTCTCGACGGCCTTCCCGAAAGGCTGTTGTCCTGATCCGGCGGCACTGCTCCGCCCGGCGGTGTGCTCAGGGCCAAGCCGATCAGCGCGCGTGTGAACACGCCGCGCCACAACACACCCGATTTGCGCGACGAGAGGGAGCCGCCGTTCGCCGATCAGCCGCGGTATGGCAGCAAATGCGCCTGCCGAGATCGGCGGTGCAACCCTTGCCCCATACGCCAGGTATCGACAGGATTCATCAGATTGTCCGTTGGAGTGCCAAGGCCGCCGGCAGCGGAGCGCAACAAGAGGGAGCCTTGCCGCCTTTCTCATGGCTGCGGGGGGGGCCGAATCAGGGTATGTCTATAGGGTGAGACACGAAAATCGACACGGATTTCCTACACAGCTTCTACACAGCCGAAAACGACACTTTTATTGTGTGCAATATCAGTGTCTTACGATGGCAATCTCTCCCCTTGCGGGAGGGGGGGGGCAGGGGCAGGGGGCAGGGGCAGGGGGCTGCCGCCCGCTGTGCCACGGCCGCCGGCCTGGCCCCGCTCCGCCCAACGCCCGACCAAACCGGCACGCCGCCCCAACCCTTCCCGCAACGGGAGGGGAGAA
>JAKBAU010000022.1 GCA_021808875.1 Pseudomonadota bacterium
GTATTGCTCGGCCAGGGAGTGCCAACGCTTTCGCCGATCTCAGTGGCTCAAGCAGCGACTTCACGATGATCCGGACTATCGCGACAACAGAGCACGAAGTCAGCGGGCCTGGCTTGATCGAAACCCCGACTACTGGAAGAGATACCGCGAAGCCCGGTCGCCCAAGGAGACCAGGCCCCATGCTCCTCCCGAGGCCGGCGCCCCCATGCGAGAACTGATGCGAGGCATCTACGTCCTGCGCATCGTCGGCTTGCCCAAACCTGCAAAGACCGACGCGTGGATCGTCGAGTTGAGTCCATTGCGTGAGGCGCCCGTGCAAAGTCAACGCCTGCAAAGATAGGACGTGATGGCTCGTCCGCGAGGCTCGCGGTACCGTCGCAAGACTACGCGTGGAGCTCCTCGACGTCTGGTTGCGTTCTTGGGCCCGCGCCCGTGGCGCCACGTGCACTCTGCCTGTCGTGAGCGCATCACAACAAGAACAGCGTGGACATGCTTACCGAGGACGCCAAAGGCTCAGACGCGACGCCACCGCAGCCGATGCGGGCGGCTCAGTACGTCCGGATGTCCACGGAGCACCAGCAGTACTCAACGGAGAATCAGGCGGTCAAGATCCGTGAGTACGCTCGGCGCCGCGGCCTCGAGATCGTCCGGACCTATGCGGACGAGGGCAAGAGTGGACTGCGTATCGATGGACGGGCCGGCCTGCAGCAGCTCATCCAGGACGTCGAGTCCAAGGCTGCCGACTTTCAGATCATCCTCGTCTACGACGTCAGCCGCTGGGGGCGCTTCCAGGACGCGGACGAGAGCGCTTACTACGAGTACATCTGCCGGCGCGCCGGCATCCAGGTGGCCTACTGCGCAGAGCAGTTCGAAAACGATGGCTCGCCAGTCTCGACCATTGTCAAGGGCGTCAAGCGCGCCATGGCTGGGGAGTACAGCCGAGAGCTGTCCGCCAAGGTCTTTGCCGGCCAGTGCCGGCTGATCGAGCTGGGCTTCCGCCAGGGCGGTCCGGCAGGCTATGGGCTGCGTCGCGTTCTGCTGGACCAGAGCGGCGCGGTCAAGGCGGAGCTGGCACGCGGAGAGCACAAAAGCCTGCAGACCGACAGGGTGGTCTTGGTACCAGGTCCTTTGGCGGAGGTGGCCATCGTTCGCCAGATCTACCGCTGGTTCGTCGATACCGGCCTATCCGAAGCTGCCATAGCGGCGCAGCTCAACAGCGAAGGGCTGCGAACCGACCTGGGACACCTATGGTCGCGCGGCACAATCCGCCAGATCCTGAGCAACGAGAAATATATCGGGAACAACGTCTTCAACCGAGTTTCCTTCAAGCTCAAGAAACACCGCATCGTCAACCAACCGCAGATGTGGATCCGCAAGGATGGGGCCTTCGAGGGCATCGTCTCCCCGGACCTCTTCTACACGGCCCAGGGCATCCTGCGCGAGCGGGCCAAACGCTTCACCGATGAGCAATTACTCGACAAGCTTCGCTCCCTCTATCAGCAGCGCGGCTATCTCTCCGCGCTGATCATTGACGAAGCCGAGGATTTGCCCTCGGCTTCGGCCTTGTCGCACCGCTTCGGAAGTCTCATCCGCGCCTACCAGGCTGTGGGCTTCACCCCTGATCGAGACTTCCAGTACCTGGAGGTGAACCGCCTCTTGCGCCGGATGCACCCGGAGATCCTCGGCGAGACCGAGCGCCGCATAGCCGCGATCGGCGGCGCTGTGCGCCGCGACCCAGGAAGCGACCTGCTTACCGTCAATGAGGAGTTCACCGCCTCGATCGTGCTGGCCCGTTGCCAGCGTCTGCCGTCGGGCAGCGCTCGCTGGAAAGTTCGCTTCGACACGAGCCTGGCGCCGGACATCACGGTCGCTGTGCGCCTGAACCACGAGAACACCGATACCCGCGACTTCTACCTCCTGCCCCGGTTGGACTTCGGGGAACCCCGCATCAGCCTGGCCGAGCACAACCGCTTCGAGTTCGAGAGCTACCGCTTCGACAACCTCGATCGGCTCTACGCGATGGCCCAGCGAGCCCGCATACGGAGAGCCGCATGACGCTGCAGCACAAGGAACATCAGTTCGAGATGATCCCCGTCGATCTCATCGACGTGCTCAACCCTCGGGAGCGCAACGGCCAGGTGTTCGAGGAAATCGTCGAGAACATCCGCAACGTCGGCCTGAAGAAGCCGATCAGTGTCACCATGCGCACCGACGCGAGCGGCAAGATTCGCTACAAGCTGATCTGCGGCGAAGGGCGTCTCAAAGCCTTCAAGAAACTCGGCGAACGGGAGATCCCGGCGCTCGTCCTCGCGGCTTCCGACGAGGAGGCCTTCATCATGAGCCTGGCGGAGAACATCGCGCGCAGGGCGGAGCGCCCCCTGGATCTGATGGCGGCCATCAACCAGCTGCGCTCGCAGGGCTACAGCAAGAAGCAGATTGCCGAGAAGACCGGCCTGACGCCCGACTACATCGGCGGGATCCTACTGCTGATGGACAAGGGCGAGGAGCGCTTGATCATCGGGGTCGAGTCCGGGCGCATCCCGCTTTCCGTGGCCATGCAGATCGTGGCCGCCAAGTCCGACGCCGACATGCAAGTTGCCCTGCAGGACGCCTATGAGAGCGGCCAGCTCAAAGGAAACGAATTGCTCCAAGCACGTCGCATCATCGAGCGCCGGCGCGCCTATGGTGCGGCTACCGGGCACGGGACCACGCGACACAGCACGGTGACGACCCACCATCTGGTGACCATCTATCAACGCGAGGTCCAGCGGCAGCGCCTCCTGGTGCGCAAGGCGGACTATGCCCAGCAGAAGTTCCTTTTCATCATCGAAGCGCTGCGTCAACTCCTCGCAGACGAGAATTTTGTCAATCTTCTGCGCGCCGAGGGCTTACAAACTATGCCCAAGCCTTTGGCCGAGCGCGTGTGGCCTGTGGGAGTGACATCATGAACAGCCGCCTTCTGGGCTTCTTTCCCGAGCCCATGACGATTGCCCTGTCGCAGCTGCTTCCGTCTCGCAAGCCGCCTCCCAACCTCTACGGCAGCCGCAAGTTCGGCCAGATCGAGGCGTCGATCCGGGAGGTGGGCCTGATCGAGCCGCTGACGGTGCGCAAGCCAGCGCCCGACTCCCCTCACTATCTGATCCTGGACGGCCACATCCGCTGCATTGCACTGCACCGCCTCGGTTACACAGACGCGCTGTGCCTGGCCGCCGTGGATGATGAGGGGTACACGTACAACAAACGAGTGAACCGCCTGTCCACGATCCAAGAGCACCTCATGCTGCGCCGGGCCATCGATCGCGGCGTGAGCCCGGAGCGCATCGCCGCGGCCTTGAGCGTGGACGTCTCGCACATCAGCAAGAAGGTCAAGCTCCTGGACGGCATCTGCGACGAGGCAGCTGAACTGCTCAAGGACTACACCTTCTCCGCCAATATCAGCGGGTACCTTCGGCGCATGAAACCCACCCGCCAAATCGAATGCGTCGAACTCATGATCGCGGCCAACCGGGTAAGCAGCACCTACGCGATGGCCCTCCTTGCTGCAACGCCCGCGGTCATGCTCGTCTCCGAGCAAAAGCCCCGGCGAACCGGTCGACTCAATGCCGAGCAGATGGCACGCATGGAAAAGGAGATGGAAAACCTGCACGGTCGCTTCAAGACCGTCGAGCACTCCTATGGCCAGGACGTGCTCAACCTGGTGCTGGCCAGGGGCTATCTGACCAAGCTACTCGGCAACCCAGCGGTGGCGGAGTTCCTGCAGCGGCGGCAGCCAGACGTGCTGGACGAGTTCCGCAGCGTCGTCGAAGCCGGCGGCCTCGACAGCTGATGAAGATCGCTGCGCCAAGCGTTCTCCTGGATGCCATCACGCTGCACTAACGCACGATTCGAGGCGTTTGGACTAGGCTGGCGTGACGCTGGAGATCGCCATGCCGCTTCCCATCCCCGCTTCCCCCGAAGACCTGTCGAACGAAGACATCCTGGATATCGCCTGGGAGCCCGAGTTCCTCGACCAGGCCACGCCCCTCGAGCGTCTTCTGCTTCAACGACTGGGCGAGCAAAGCCAGGAGCTCGCCTGCGCTCGCGACGAGTGCCGTCGCCTCCTAAACAACTACTGGACCCACCCGGGTCTTGCATCCGATTGACCCACGGGATAAAACCAGTCCTTTCGAAGGCCAGACCAACCTCTCGCGCGCATCCTTGCAACTTATCGCCTGCCACCTCGGGCAACGCTCGCACTGCCGCAGCGCGGGACTACTTTCGAATCGAACCGGTGCTTCAATAAGCATAACGCAATTTGATTGCACCCCCATCCGCTAATCTCGACCTACGGGGACGAGCCAGCGACGGAACAACAATGAATTGCAATAAAAGCACCTGCTCGCGCGGAAACGCTTAACCACAATCGACACAACTCGATTGCCAGGCCATAAGCAACAGGAGAGGACTGAACATGGACTCGGTAAAATTCGCTAAAACGGCCACCGGATTCACAAAAAGCCCGCTCGGCATAATCGCTCTATTTATCGTCTTAGTGTACGGACTCGCTTCGCTGGTCGTCGGCTTTGGCAAAGCCCTTTCCAGTGACGTGATTCCACTTATTTACTTCATGGTTCTCTTCCCCGTAATCGTCTTCATGGGCTTTCTTTGGCTTGTGGCAAAACATCATAACAAACTTTATGGGCCATCCGATTTCAAAGATGAAGACAACTTCATAAAATCACAAATAGCCACTGCCGCCTCACTCACTGTTGCAACCGCAAAGCAACCTGAAAACAGCCATGGCATAACCGAGACGCAACTTCGTCAGATCGTTAACGTTGTGTCTAGCGCACGACGGCGGGACAACCATGAACCCTGGCGAAATCGAATTCTATGGGTAGATGACCGCCCAGAAAATAATGTCTATGAACGACAAGCATTTGAGGCTCAGGGCATAGAATTCTCTCTCGCACTCTCGACGGACGAGGCACTGAATCTGCTTAAAACGAACAAATTTGCAGCCATCATCTCAGACATGGGTAGAAAGGAAGGTGCGCAAGAGGGTTATGTTTTACTCGAAAAAATTCGCGCCATGGGTGACAAAACCCCCTTTATGATTTATGCTGGCTCAAACCTTCCAGAGCACAAAAAGATGGCGCGAGAGAGGGGAGCCATCGGCTCTACCAATAGAGCCGAAGAATTGTTCCAAACTGTCATGACCGCAATCACAAATGGTTCGTAGCCACGTCCTCCATTGGGCGTACTTGCCTACACTTTGGGCAACCAATCATGAATGATGATCCGGCATCACTGAATCGCGCAAGGAATTAAACGATGTACGTGCAAACCTTCATTAAGGGTATCGCCGATGACGCCAATGGCGGTATCAGTTGGGTCGAGGCACAGGCGCTTCTACAGCAAGAGGACGGCATCTACTCAAATTGGTGGAGGTCTTTGCGGAAAATCACTGCTTCTCAGATTTCCCAGATACTCACAGACGCAAATCTGGACAGACATCTTCACGACTATAATAGTTATGGTCCCCAAAGCCCGTTCATTTCGCTCGCAGCGGGTTGCATCGAGAGGGACGCGCTGCTTAGGCAGAACTCCCTGTATTCTGCGCAGGACACTGCACTAGAATTCGCCACAGGTGCTTTCGCCCACGCCGGTGTGCTGTTCTTCGGCTGGATCATCGTGGGATTGAATCCAGCGGTGAAGGTCTCCTCTGTGGCCGAATCCGTGCGCGAGCTTAACGTTTACCATCGCTGGTCTCCATACCAAGTCGAAGGCGAAATCACCGCGAAAATTCATATCCCAGCAAACCAGATAGAACGTGCCGAATGGTGGAGCCCGACGCAGCCAGCGAGCCCCGTGGCGGTATTCTCAAACCCAAATTATCAGTCTCCGACGCCCATTGTTAATCTTAGGGAATATTTCTGATGATTAGCATCCTGGAAGAAGCAGGCCTTGATCCCGAACATATCGAGCGGCGCATTCGTTTCCTCTTGCAGCGCAGCGACCACCACCGGAACCAGGAACGAGAGAATAATAGGCCCCGCGGCCAGGAGATGGGTTGCGCCGGCACTCTTCTGAGGGATGCTGCCTGCCTAGCTCTTATGCTTGAAGAGGATATGCGAGCGATGGAGCTATTGCAGTCTGCAGGGAACGTTTTTGCGGAGATCGGCCTGTTCTCCGGTTATGCTCTTCTGTGCTTATCGGGTGATGTTGACTGGGAAGTGCGCTATGCAGATGATCTGAATCGAGTTTCCAGCCTTCTTCAGCGAGCTGATATTGAAACCCACCCATCACATACTGAGAGGCCGCCTTCACTCCGAGAATCCATGGAAGCGCGACTTGGCGGCGCTTCAAGCGACAGCACATTTGTTGGAAGGCCTTATCTTGAGCCATCGGTTAATTCAAAGCGACAACTGCTCAATCTTTTGCAAGCATCTGCTGCGCCCAACGTCGGCATTCAGGCATTGAATGAACTAAAGCACCTCGCCCATCATCGTTTGAGCCAGGCACCTTCCGGTGCCGTAGACGGCATGCATCTGCACAGCTATGCCAATTTATTAATGTCCCTTTCCGCTGGAGAATTTGGCTCGGCCCAGCGCAAGTGGTTGACGCTGATGGCCCTAGGTAGGGCAGAGCAACTTATCGCCGCAACTGGAGATATTTATCATTGGAAACGCATCCTCAATCCGGCATTTGTGATCGATTTGGATCTACTGACTTTGTGTGTTTATGCAGCCGAGAACAATCTGACTGTTGAATTTGATAGCCTCATGGGGGACCAGTCTTCGCTTGTATCGCTGCCTTGGTTCGCTGCAAAGCGGCTAGTCACGCTTAATCCGCGATCCAGATATAGTTTCCGCTAGGACGCGCCTAATCACGCCACCCCAAGACAGTCTTCGTTCTTTCCTATTGGATGGCTCGAAGAATACGCGCACGCATGTGGGAAAGCGATCCGAAAATTGCTGCTTCCGGCCGGCTCAAATCACTGCCAGATTGAATTGGAGCTCTCATAATTAGCGGCACGCACGCGGAGCCTTACAAAAGGACACCTCCCACGGCGCGAATGTATTCGTCGAACACTGATGTCGTTATAGCCGATAGAGGTGCAGCCTCTTCACGCAACGCGACCTCTAGTCCAACTTGAGGCCCGGCACGTGCCGCAACACAATCGGATGATCCGATAGGGGAAGGACGGCTGGCTGGCTGCGCTTCATCGCCAGGCTGAGGGCGTAGTTGCTCTGGAGATTCATCCAGAAGCGAGCCGTGCTCACCCCCGCGCGTTCCAGACGAATGGCCATTTCGGCACTGATGCCGGTGTGGCCATTGACGATCCGAGACAGCGATGTTCGGGAGATGCCCAGCCGCTTCGCCGCCACGCTGATTTCGATATGCGCTGGCTCGAGAAAATCGACTCGAAGGATCTCGCCAGGATGCGGATGATTCTGCATGTTCATGATGAACGCCTGAGTGCGCCGGTAGCGGCAGTTCGAAGACAGAGCTCGACCACGATAACGCCTTGGCTAACCGCACGTCCCTATCAGCAAGCCCGTCTTCGCCGTCACGCAACACAATGGGCTTCTGATTGACCCCACGGCCCCACATGCGATACGCGGCGGCGCTGCCCCAGGTGGCCTGCGCGCGGCAGGGAAACTATAGAGGACCACCATGACTTCGTGGGTGATACAGTGGCTCCACCGCAAGAGTGTTCGGAGCAAGGCCATGGGTGAGGAGACGTTTACGTTCCGAGTGGATGAAGAGCTGAAGCGCCAATTTACGGCTGCAGCCAGGGCACGTGACCGGTCCGCGGCGCAGCTGTTGCGCGACTACATGCGCGCCTTCGTCGCGCAGCCGGACGACCAGAGCCAGTACGAAGCCTGGTTCCGCGGCAGCGTTCAAGCGGGGATCGACGCAGCCAACGGCGGGCACCTGGTGCCCCACAGCGAGGTTGAAGCCGAGATGGCTGCGCGCCGTGCCGCCACGCTGCGCCGATTTGAACGCCCTCGCGGCTGACGCCGCGATTGCCTCCCGGTGGCCATTGGGAGACGAGGGTCAGACATCGCCAAGTCGAATCGGGCCGCCCCAATCATGCCCGAGCTCACTCCGCAGCGCCACACCACGCGTACGCCCGGATCGGCATTGTCGGCCCCTGGCAGGCCAGCTGGGACGGCCCGTTGCCGAGTCTCATCTGGCATGCTTGCGTGAGAGCCAGTCTGAGAAGTCTTTCGCCGGATGGCGGCCGTGGAGGTGTTGCATATGCGCGCAACGACCCCTCTCGACATTGGGTTCCCATCCCCTCTTCCGGAGTGGCTGCCGGATGAGACGCTCTTCAGCCTGGCCTGCCGCTTCCATGCGCTCGCCGGAAACCGGTTGCCGTCGACCACCTGTCAGCAACTCTTTGGGCATGCTCGGCAAGGCAGCCAGCATGACTTCCCAGCACGTCTTCGCAGTCTTTGTGAACGCGCGGGCAACGAATTCGAGGCCCCGCGAACACTGGCCATCAAGCGAACCGTTCTTCCGTTCTATCTGCACTTTCGCTCGCGGCAGGCCGGCGAGACCATCGTGCAGGATGCGATCTCCCAGGACAGGCCTGGCAGTCTGAAGGTTCGCCTGGGACTGCCGACCAGTGGCTTTCGCGCACATCATCCGCTGAAGGCTTGCCCCGAGTGCGTGGCCCATGATCGTGCAACGCACGGAGTGGCCTACTGGCACCTTTCCCACCAATACCCAGGCGTCTGGGTCTGCCCTTCGCACTCCGCTGTGCTGCGACCTTCCAACCTGAAGTCGAACGGGGTGCTGCGATTCGGTTGGCCACTTCCTGAGGCTGGACAACTGAGCGAATTGGCGGCGGTGACCAGCCGGTCCTTCACCGCGTTGCAGCAACTCTCGAGCGTCATCCTCAGCGCGATGCGGGAGGGCGACGAAGATCCCATCGCTCCCGCGACTTTCGCGGCAGCGTGCCGGCTCCGCCTGGTCGAGCGGGGAGCGTTGTCAGCCGTGGACCGACTGACCCGGCTCCATGCAGGGGCCGAAGAATTCGTGGCCGCGCTTCGCCCGCTGCGGGCGGTGCCCGAGTTGCAAGGATTGCCTGCGTCGACGCCGGCAGCAACCCAGCATTTGAGAAACTGCCTGCAAGAGCCCCGCGGCGCCATTCATCCCCTACGCTACTTCGCCATCATCTGTTGGCTGTTCGAGAACTGGGAGGACTTCCGCGCCGCAGCGGCGCAGGTCAACGAGGAGCGCCCGCCAGCACCTCGGCCTCCAGTGCAGACGGCCACCCCGGACCGGCGCCAAGAGAGGGCTTTAGCTCTGTTGCAGCAAGGATCGTCGCCGAGCCACTGCGCCCGAATCGTCGGTGTCGATGTTCACACCATCATGCATTGGGCCGCGTCGGCTGGGATCGCTTCCAAGCGTCGCCCGAAGCGCCTCCGCGATGAAGCTCTCCCGCGTCTGGTCGCAGCGCTGCGCACCGGCCTGGCCAAGGAGGACGCCGCCCACGCCTTTGGCGTCTCCGTGCCGACCATCACGCGCATACTCCGCACCGAGGTCGGGCTGGGTGAGGAGTGGCGTAGCGCGCGGCTGGACCGAGCGCGCGCGCAAGCCAGGGCGGAATGGGCGAGAGCGGTTGAAGGCGGCGCGCTCGGCGTAAAGGCCCTGCGTATGCTCCATCCGGCGGCCTATGCCTGGCTGTACCGAAACGACCGCGAGTGGTTACGCGCCGCCACAGCCGGACTAGGCACTTCTCCCCGCCCCCGAACCACGCACCGCATTGACTGGGATGCTCGAGATGCGGAACTCGCCGACGCAGTACAGCGCGTGGCCTTGGAGATCGCGCAGGAGACGGGCCGGCAGCGCATCCAACTGTGGGAGCTGTACCAACGCATTCCCGAGCTTCGCGCGAAGCTCGGGGTCTTGCAGCGCCTTCCACTCACGCTGCGTGCCATCGACGAAGCCAGGCATCGCAGCACTCCGCGGCCCCAATCACCCTCCTTGCTGTAAGCCGCGAACTTGCGCTCTTCATGCATTTATGCATAATTGGAGCCATGCCCTCGCGTGACAACCTACTTGCAGAAGCCCAACTGACAGCCAAGCGTGCTCGCGAGCTTGGCCTGACACAGGCGCACATTGCGCAAGCGCTTCAGATCAGCCAGTCTCAAGTGAGCCGTATTCTTTCCGGACGGGCTCGCCGCCGCTCCCGGCTGTTTGCAGATATATGCAAATATGTACACGACTCCGGGATGGCGAATTCGGATGCGGCACTAGGTCAAGCACAAGAGATCCATGACGCCCTGAAGGTTGTGTGGGACGGGACGCCCGAGCACGCACGCGCCCTGGCCGTAGTCATACGCAGCCTGGGCGCGCTGCACCCGAGCGCGAGAGCGTCGGACCCGCCACCAGCGCGACGTTGACTAGGAAGGCTGAAGCGATGATTCACGTTCCACCTCTTCAGCCAGACGAAATTGCCTGGGGATTCTTGTGCCGTGTGCGAGCGCTCAACGAGCCATCGCACGAGGTCCAGAACGGGATACCTATGCCGGAATGGATACGCAGAGCCCGCCAGGCACATGATGTTGAAACCGACGTTCAGTTGGTCGCGAAGCTGACAAAGACATCACCCAGGCACGTGGAGTTTCGGCATACGCTGGCGCCTTTTTGGGGCATCGCGAGGGCAGGCCGCTCAAGGGAGGACACCGGAGGCGGGCGGCAGCGTCATCGTCCGCGGAATTCGTTTCCTTGCTCGGCCTGCTTTTGCCCGAAATGCCTGGGCGAGGATCGCAATTACTGGGGCTTCTCCTACTGGCGAAGAAGTCACCAGATCCCCGGGATCATGTGGTGTCCCAAGCACCGTTCCCCCCTGCGATGGCTCCATCAAGCGGGCGGGATGAGGTACCTTCCGCACGCAGCCCACTGCACGCTTCCAGCGTCTGTCGACGCCGACGCGGCTTTCCATGCGCTCCGAACCCCTACGATCCAGCGTTACGGGAAAATCTGCCACGCATTTCTCGATCGAGAGCAACCTTTTTCCGTCGAACAATTGACGCGCTGCATGCAGCGCAAAGCGAAGCATTTAGGCGTACGGACATCGTGGGAAGGTCAGAGAGGAGATGGCCCCTTCCTGAGCGACCTGGCACTGACATTTGTTGCCGGCCCTTGGCTGCAGCGATATTTTCGAGAAGTGGCGGAAAAGCAGCCAGGCGCGTGCATTTCTTCCTTCGACAACGCGATTACGAGTCTGTCACTGACGAGGCCTTCGACCAGCACCTATGCCCTAGCCTTGGCGCTCCTGTACGATTCCGCCGACACGGCAATGGGCGATTTGGCATCGACAATGGTGCCTGCAGGGCCGCACATCAACCGTGAACTCGATGGGCAGCGCGAGCGCGCCAGATTCGCCGCATCTGGAAAGCCCTCAGCGATGGACGCGGAAGCCACCACGGGCGTTCAAGCAGCGCTGAGCGCATTTGCCGCAGGCTCTTCCATCCAGGTTGCATGCCAATCTGCAGGGGTGGCATCGCTGATACTGGAGACGATCCTGCGTTCGCTCCTCGCCGAGCAAAGAGTCTATGAGAGCTCGATGTCGCTTCGGTAGACCTGCGCCGCACTGCAGTCAGTTGCCTGCCCCGCCTGCCCTCAGCCAACCAATGGCCTCGCTTGGCATCATGTCCTCAAAGCGCGGTACGCCATGACGACTCTCCCCCTCCAGGGCTCGGATCATCGGTTGCAGGGGAGCCAAGGTCGTTGCCGCAGCTTCGCGGAAATCGTCGAAGGATAGACATGACGCGCCTCTGCGCTGCCCAACTTGATGCGCATGCACCCACAGCGCCATGCAGAGCCGCAACAGACCTCCGCTCAAGCGATGGATCAATTGCCTGAACTCCGCCGTTGGCGGCAACCTCTCCGGGAACCATTGATAGGCGCAAAGCGCGGGAAAGAGGTACTTGGCAAAGAACTCATCGTCGTGTGTCGTGGCGCGCGGAAAGAAGTAGAAGCCGCCCGTCAGCAGACGCTGGGAGGTACTCATGCGACTGCCGAACGCTGCAATTCCATCTGGCGTTCCACAAATCAGCGTGGGAATCTTGGCGGTGTTGGAAAGCGTCAGCAAGAACTTCAGCGCCTCATCATCGACGATGCGCAGCTCGGGCCTCGGGGCACCGCGTCGAACGGCCGTTTCGCGCGCGGCCTTGGTAGCCATTTTGAACAAGTTTTGGATCTCGTCGATCACTAACAGTCCTGGGAAGTGGCAGGACACACGCTGCAGCCACTCTTGCGCCAGGACCGCACCGCGACGGGTTCGACCCTTGAGAACCTGCATGGTGTAGTCGGTTCCCAAGGCCTCATCCGTCGCTCGGAGCAAGCTCTCGACGAAATCTGCAATCTTCCCCGAGGGAGGTGTGTCCAATTTCAACCATACGAGCTGTCGAACGGGCCCGATCAGGCCCGGGAACGCGTCATGCGTGACGACTTGCGGGTACAGCAGGAGCGCGCGCTCTAACGCGGTCGTCTTCCCGACGCCCGCGACGCCGAAGACCGCGGCGCTGAGCTGGATAGGGCTTTGATCAGGCGTGGTCACGGCGGGACCGTAGATCCTCCGCCATGTAGAGGGATTCATCGGATTTCGGTGACCATAGCCCGCGCGCAGCATGCTGTCGATCCCATCGGCGAGGTCCAGGCCCGCTCGCGTAGGAACATGCAAGCGCCAGACATCCGATACACCTCGACCGGCTTTGCCCCTCGCCGTCGGCCTCGAAGTTATGTGCGGCCTCTCCGGAAGAAAGAGGAGCTGCCTCCCAAGTTCAACTCGCGTGCGAGCAGGGCCACATGCGGCAATCAGCGGGTTGTCAGTAGTGGCTTCTCGCACCGACTCGGCAGTCTCCCCTGACTTAGTCTGCATGGTCCGCGCCCTTATTCCTGTCCGCGAAGATCTCGTCCATCAGTTCTTGGTAGGCATCGCCGTCTGGAGATGAGGGAGCATCGCTCGGCACAGGCCACAACGCGCCACTGGGCACTGTCCGTACGTTCTGCTCGAGCACTCGAACCTCCCGCACCGTTGGTTTAGGCCCCAAGTACGCATCGTCAGCCTCTCGGGTCAGCGCCTGCGCCTGCTTGTTTCGCTCCTGCTGCGCGTGAAGATTGCGCACAGTAGCCTCTAGACGCCTCTGCTGTCGGTCCTCCTTCTTTCTGCCTTCGTGCTCAAGCGCATCGCGCCAGTCGTCTAACGAGATCTCGGCGGATGCCCGCGCATTGGGGCGCAAATTGAAGACGTGAAGACTCCCATCATCGCCCGGGCACCAAAACCGCGACGTAGACCCCGGGAAGTGATAGGCCGTGCGCTCGGAAAAATGGGAATTGCGAGCGCGGGCCGTCCACTCTTCAGCCCTCGCAATGTCTCCGTCGTACTGCAGCGACTCGAAGAACACACCATCGCGGCGCGCGACTGCGGATCCTCGTTGCAGCAGGTCAGCAATGAGGCGATCAGCAGGAATCGCCTTGCGATAGCCCAGTCCCACTTCGTGACCGTAATGCCAGATCCCCGCCGGCGAGGCATCAACCTCGGCAGCCATCATCTCGGCGGTCAAGATCTTCGATCGGTCAGCGTGGAGGTTGTAGTGGGCAATCAGGGTGTATAGGTACTGCACATACTCCCGCAAGGTGAATGCCGCCTCCTTGGAGGACGGCTTCAGCTCCAACTCTTTGCGTCGCGCGTCGATCGCGCCGGGAATGAAGCCGAATTGCTCATCCTTCATGATCCGGTGCAGGACCTCGACCGTTCCCTTGAGTTCGGGGTGGTATGCCGGATTGATCGCGAGGTTGATCCCCAAGCGCTCACACGTCTCTCGCGCGCCAGCCGAAACGTACTCGCCACGGTCGGTCATCACTTCCGCGGGCGCACACGGGGCGGGAACCAGCGCATCGATGGGAGCGAGGCCCCATAGCTCGGCGAGGAGTTGCGGTGCACAGAGGGTCGAAAACAAGGCCAGTCGGGCGTTCACCCAAGAGGGCGCCGAGAGGGTTGCGTAGAAGCCGACAATGGCGGTTGACCAGACGTCAACGACGAAGTACACGGTCGGCCTGCCAATCAGCCAGGCTCGATTCACCGCACTTCGCAGGTGGATATCCCCCATCGTGGCGTCGATGGCGTAGACATGGCCAGGTCCCGGCGAATGGTCATGCGCCCGTCCTCGCATTCCACGCTTGCTGCTCTCGAAATGCCCCTGCGTCGTCTTGCGCCGTGCCCGCTCGAGCTTGCGCGTTCCGGAATCGATGATGTACCGGACTTGGCGCATGTTCGGAAACGTACCCTGCTCAGGCAGGATCGGCCGTCGACCAGCATCGGTGTCCTCGTAGCGCGTCACATAGAGGCGCAAGATGAGAAGTGCATAGAGGCGCTTGAAGGAAATTCCCGGCTTAGCCAGGCTGCGATAGTGCGCGAGGATCTTGACGCGGTCTGCTTCTTTGACACCAACTTGCGGGTGCGGATCGGGCGTACCTGTGCGTTGTCTGACGTTCTTCGCACCGGCTTTTCTGCGTTGATCGATCACCGGGCGGGGCACCCCGGGCGCGCCGCAGCGGTCGAAGCGTGGCATCAACGAACTCGCGTCAAAGCCGTGCACAAGCATTAGGCGCAGATGCCGATACACAAGAGCGCGCGACCCTTCACCAGTCTTCAGCGCGTCGCGGACCAATGGGCCCAGCCCACCAGTCCGCTCCAGGGCATCGCAAAGGCCCGCGTGATCGAAAAATCCAGCTAGTAGTTTGCGTCGGCTCTGAAGTCGAACTGCTTCGTGGGGCTTGAGATCCGCGGAGTACATCTGCGATCTTCTAGCTGACTGAACCTCTACGCTGAAGAGCTGTCCTGCGATCGCTAGGTCGTTGAGCAGAGTCCTTGCGACAGGCAGCAGGCTGCCCACCTTCGAGACGTTCGCTTTGCCAGACTCCTTGTCCTCAACGTCATCATTGCAGGGCCCGATGTACGCGAGCCACACGTTGATGCCTTGCGGCGGCACCGCGACGACGCGATATAGACCGTGCAAGTCCGGACTCACGGCGCGCAGGACCGCGTTGAACATCAGTCCGTCCATGCTGACCTCCCTGCTGTGATCGGGTTCTGGCTCCAGAAGCTCTCGGGCGCAACCAATGTGATCGGACTGGCCGGTCGGAGATTCCAGGACATGCACAACGGCAGAAGGCCGGCCCAGACGCTTTGCCAAAAGACACGCTGAGCCGCGGCGAGATCGATGCAAAGGCTGGCCGCAATCAGCTCCAGAGCTGCCCCAAGGGGCCGTCCTTCCAAGCGAGAGCCAAGCGCAGCGCAAGCTCGCAGCACCCGCGGGTTAGCCTGTGCATGCCCTGCGGCCCAATGCATTGCCACACGAACAAGGAGGCCGGCGCTGGCCTCGTAGAGCTCGGGCGTTAGGAGCAGCCAGTGAACGCCCTGCTCTCGCCAGTAGGCTCGCTCGATGGCCAGCAGCTCGCGCGTCCGACTTCTGCCCAGCTCGTCGTGGTGCTTGACGCTGACCGCAAGGAGTCCGACCTCGCGCTTGGGCGACTCGATGGTTAAGACCAGATCCGTGGTCATCACCCAGTCTTGTCGTGCCCCGTTCCTGCGAACGACCGGATGCTTGAAGCCGAGCTCTCGGGCGACGTCGAGAGTGCCGGGCGCCTCTAGATGCACGAGGCCAACCCGGTAGTCGGCGACATCCGGGCTATGTGGGTCAGGCGAGAGTGGAAACTGCTCACGCAGGTCGACCAGGTCGGGGACCATGGTCGCGAAGCCGAAAGCGACGAGTTCCTGATCGGACAGCAGGTGGTGGAGCCTGCCGAACGTCCAGTTCAAGATGTGCGATCGGCCTCGACTACCGGGATCATCGCGCGTGATTTGGTGCCACGGCTGGTAGTCGGCACCTGTTCCTGTACCCCGCCCCTGGTCGCGCCACTTCGTGAGGCGTGCAGGCGTGAACTGTCGACCCTTTCGCATGGGATCTCCTTCCGGCCGCGCTAGCGGCGGCCGTCTTGTGACGAAGGAAGGGGATACCCTTGACGTGTGCTGAGCACACGCGTAGATTTGAAGCGTCTAGGAAATCCGAGGTATCCCCTCGGTACAAAAGCGCCGCGGTTGGCAGACCGGCGGCGCTTTTCGTTTGTGCGGTGTCACGGGCTCATGGTTGAGATCTCCTAGGTGGCCACCGCCGGCGTCGACCGCCCCACGGACCTGGCTGCCTCTACCCCGTCGACGGCCTTTCTGGGCCTGGGAATGCCCGACACGTCACGCCCAGTCACGGACGAGGCCCCTCGGCGTTGTTCGCAAATCCAGAGCGCGACGTCACGAGCAAGTGCGAACCTGCCGCGCCGCGTCGGAATGTGGAAGAGTGGCACCGGCACCGTCCCGCGTGCCAGTGCCTGGCGAAATGCATCGCCGGAGCGATAGCCCAGGGCCTTGACGAGCGCACTGGACGGAAGCATCGGGCCGAATTGGCGAACGAATTCGTCGTTCAGCGCTTGCGCCAACGGATCGCCAGCTAGATCATCGACGTCGCCGTGCCTTTGCATCGGTCCTGCCTCGTGCTGTGTTGTCACCTGATCGTAGGGGCCGAGGCGCGCAATGAATAGCGGTGACAAGGTCCACGCTAACGACCCTATTCGGGGACGTGCCGGAGCGCTAAGTGATTGAAACGTCGGAACAATCGCTGGACGAATTCGTTTTCGCGTCGACGACGCGAAAACGTGCGCACACCGATCAGAACGGCATCGTGGACCGACTGCGGACCGTCTACTGGTTCCACACTATTCGCCGTTGTTTGCAAAGCAGCTCGGCCTACGACGTCGCCAAACGCATCGGCATCATCCCTGGCTCGGGGATGAACGCGGTCTCCGGAAACGAGAAGAAGTGGCATCGCTACCGCCGAGGCATACAGGTACCACGAAGATCCCTGGTGGACAGGGTCGGCCAGGCTGTTGCCGCAAGCCGAGCCGCCTTCGATCATGTCCTGTGGGACGTCCTTCGCCTCGACAAGATTGCCGACAACGGCCAAGAGGAGGGGCTGCTTCGGCAGCTACATCCCGATGTCCAGCGAGCGGTTCGATGCAAGGGGGCGCCTTTCGATAGCCCCTTCATCCCCGTGCTCGAATGGCACGACATGCGAGTCAAAATGCTGGAGCGGCGTCCGAGCGTGGACACGATCGCATGCCTGACCATCGGCATGATGAGCGCCGCACGTGACGGTGCGAGCCTGCAGGCCCAGCGCCTCAGCTATTCCATCTGCCGAGTCCTGCTGCTGCTTGGGCCGGTGCTCTACGCGCACGGCGTTGCACGTCCGCTCGCTGACTACTTCGAAAGTCGGGTGCTCCCAATGGGCACCCATGAAATACATCGCTACGGCTTCGGAGGACGCGGCTACCTACCCAGCGCCCGGCTGCTCAGCCGCGCGGCGAGGGCCATCGACGCAAACGACAACCACCAGAGCACACCCCAGGAGTTGATGGAATTGCTACTGGAACTGTTGGACGGCCGCCACTGGGATGACTCGATCTCGACCACCGTCTGCCCGCGACTGATCTACGTCAAGCGGGAGCAAGCCAATGGCCAATGAGGAACCGTGCCCTCGAGCGCATGTCTTTCGGCCGAAGCGGCCGGTGCGCAACCCTGGTCCAGACGTCCGCTTTGTATTACGGACGCATTCGCCGAGTGGAAGGTAAGGGCGCGCAGCCGAGATGGTGTGCTCGACCCAATCCTACCGCCAAGGACGAAGCACTGGGAGCCTCGCGAAGTGCGGACAGAAACCAACGGACGAAACGTAAAGCGCACCTACGGTCGCGCCAGTTCTCTCACTATGACTGGTTGCCCACACCTTCTTCTAGCTCTACCGAAGCAATTAGTGCTTTATTTACAGCCGCCCGATAGTGCGACATCACGAGCGGATCCAACATGTGATGCGCGGCGCGCGCGAATGCATTAATTGCAGTACTTTTGATTATATATGTAGGAATGGATTTCTCACCGCTGAATATTTTATAGAAATATGAAATTACGCAAATACTCAGGAACTCCCAAAGATGGCCGCGGATAATTTTCTCAGGCACCTCATCTTTCAATGCGTTATATACATCCCGACTGACAGAGCAACTTTTTACGGATTCACGAAGTGATTCAACGTTTTTATTGAATTTTCTGATTTCCTGAGTGGGCACGAAAAAATAAATAGATGGGTTGATTGGCACTCCAACAGAGGTCTCGCTACTCGGTATAAACTTTGTGCCATGCAATTTCGTAACGCAATCAATTCTTGAAATTCTGGCGAGTCTATGGGCGGCGCGCTCTACCGTGTTTTTGACAATATTGTCTTCTATTCCCGGAATGAGCGGCATTAAATCCCTTAGAACTCGGATAATCAAGCTCACCGTCCAAAAATCGTTTTCCCAGCTATACCCATGGGTGTGGATTAGGCGAGGATCAGGCAGCCAACTAGTTAGCAAACCTTCCCAGTCGCTATCAACGATACAAAAGCAATTTTTTATGTTGTCATTTTTAATTGACTTTGCATATTCTGCGACGGAATCTTTGCAGCCGACCACCTTGATCTTATAATTAATGGCGCCGTTAATCTCCTTAAGTACGGCCGCGTAGTATAATTCATCTTGGGTGAGAGTATCCGTCAATTTATGATGCTCTGGAAGGCATCTTCCTTCAACATATACCATGACGTCTGCCGAGTAGAACTTGGCAAGGTTGCGCAAGCCACTCGGGGTTCTCATGAAGGCAGTCATATTCCTATGCGCTCCATGTCGATGGTCTTCTTATCATGCAACCCGACAATATCTGGAGAATGAGTCGCAAATATAATTTGCGCGTTCGGGTTGATTGATTTAATCGAACTTGTTAGCTTTTCTTGCCATTTAACATGCAGAGAAAGCTCCGGCTCATCGGCGATGTAGATGGCAGGTCGCTGCTCCTGCAACAGTGCCTCACCAAGAATGATGAAAAGCTGCTTTTCACCTGACGAGAGTTCATCAAATTGAATGGGCTTATCCTTGTCAGTGACAGGCCTTCTTACGCCACTATAGACCACCAATTCTCCGCGCTTGGAGGTCTCAATGAACTTCCGGGGAGAAAGGAGATCATTGAACACGCGGAGAAAATTGTCCCTAGGGGAAAATATATTGAGCCTTCGCTCTTGCAGGGAATTATATTGTTGAACGAGGTAGTGCGCCTTTAATGCATTATATATTGCGCCCAACTCGAACATGGTGATGGGCTTGCCAAGTTTCGGTGCGGCGGCGCTGTAGTTGCTGAAGTGCGCATTGAGGGTTTTTTGATATTTTGCAGGGGCCACACCAAGTAGCTCAAAGGCTTTCTCGAGTGCGGTCCGCTCTTCGTCGAGATTTATATTTTTTACCAACTCGTTTAGCTTAAACTCACTTTCCGAGTTAATCAATGATAGGAGACTGGCTTGCTGAAACTCCAATGTTTCATCCGCGTATCTCTTTGTTAATCGACCGAGGTATTTTACAATCTCGCTGTTAAGGTCGGCCACCTTCCTATCGACCATGGACACAAACTTTCGCTCTTCGTCGGGCGTAAATTCCTCGCTAGCGCGATTGATTGACAGCCACCGAACATTTAGAAGAGATTGGAGTTGCGCCCTAATATCATAGTACCTCGCTGCAAATCGCTCACGCCTCATCCTAGGCGGGATGTTTCTATATGCGCGCTCCTCCTCGAATTTGTCAAAATCGAAGAGAATCGGGTCTGCAGTTGAGGCGGCCCGGACTGCGTATTGGATAGAGCAAAATGGAGTATTTTCTTTTTGCGCCTTAATCACGTCGATTAGAGGTCGCTTTCGACTGCCTTTTGTTTTTAGCTTTATTTGTATTCGATCGTATTGAATACGATCGAGCCTATCAAAATCGCCCGTCAAAACGGCAGCAATTAAATTGATGACGGTCGTTTTTCCAGTTCCGTTTTGACCGATTAGAAAATTAAAATCATCATCAAACTCTAGCATTAGCGGTTCTGTCCGCCCCCAGAGGCCATCTATTCGAATATTTTCGACTAGGTTCATCGCTACCTCAATGATCGTTGTCTGTAAGCGGCGCGCCACCCTCACGTCGAACGAGCGCATCCGCAACGAAAACCCACTATGTTGATATCAACCTCACTCAATAATGGCTCGACCTCACAGTGCCCGCAATGCTGCCGTAGTGCGCCGCAGGGTCGGCTCTACACTGACCTACACAGCCAAAAATGGTAGCTGCCTGTCACGAGTGCCCCGTTTGAGGCTAGCCACCAGTTTGCACTAGCGGCTCCAGGCGAAACGTAAGCTCAGATAGGCAGCATCATTGAGCGATCGCTTTCGGGCCTCCATTTCGGCTGCTCGAAAGATTGGAGGTGCTGCAATGCAGACGTCGGGTCCGGCCCGTCAAATGACCGCGAAGGCCGAGCTGCTGCCGTTGACCTCGACGAGCTATCCCTTCGTCACAAGATCAGGCGAGGATCTTGCTGATCGCAGCGAACGCGCCGTCCAATCAGGCTCCAGCCCACGCCGTCCCCGTGTCTACAACTTTGTCGCTTCGTCTACGACTTTATTGTCATGTCTACGACTTTATTGGCAAGGAACAACACCCCGCCCCACCTCGCCCCGCCTCACTCCACCGTCACGCTTTTCGCCAGATTCCTCGGTTTGTCCACGTCCGTGCCCCGAGCGACCGCCGTGTGATAGGCCAGCAGCTGCAGCGGCACCAC
>JAKBAU010000272.1 GCA_021808875.1 Pseudomonadota bacterium
TCAAGCTGCAGCGCGACGCTTGAGGTGCGGCTGACGCTGCTCAAAGGATACCATAATGCGGGAGATCAACTCTCGATAGGAGATGCCCTTCCTGTCGGCCATCAGACAGAGATCTGAGTGATGTGGTCGGATGCCTGCTAGCGGATTGACTTCGATGAAATGGTGCTTGCCAGCACCGTCGCAACGAATATCTACCCGCCCACCGTCGCGACAGCGCAGCGCCCGCCACGCCGCCAGAGCTACTTCAGCAGCCTGAGCGGCATTAGCCGGATCGGCCAGAAGGATCTCGACCTTGTCTTCCCAGCCGGTTTCCTTGTTGGCGAGACCGTAACCGTGGCCGACATAATTGGGCAATGGGCGGATTTCAGTGACTCCGAGTACCTCCGCAAGCGCCCCCGTACCGGTTATGCCAACGGTAAACTCGGGTCCCGACAGATAGGTTTCCACTAGCACCGGCTGCTGAAAGCGGCGAACGAGCTCCCTCACTGTATGGGCAAGTTCGTCCGGGTTACGTACCAGAGAATGGGCATCAACTCCCTTTCCCGAGCCCTCGGCAACCGGCTTGGCAAAGAGTGGGTAAGGCAAGGCGATCTGGTCAACCTCGCTCTCCTGCTCGATCACGGCAAAATCCGCAGTGGGCACGCCATGGGATGCGACGACGCGCTTGGCCATCGCCTTATCCAGCGACAGCGCAAGGGTGAGCGGATCAGAGAACACATATGGGATATCGTACGCTTCAAGGAGAGCCGGCACCTGGGCCTCTCGGGACACCCCCTTGAGGCCCTCGCAGATGTTGAAGGCCGCATCCCAGCGCTCACCTGCCGCCAAGCGCATCACCAGCGCGCGGATATTTCCGATCCGCACCGGTTCGTATCCTAACGCGCTTAGAGACTCACAAAGCGCCTCCACTGTCAGATCACTGTCAAATTCTGCCGTTTCCTCTTCGCTGTAACCCAGCGCCAGATAGTCCTTACGCAAGTCATAGGTAACAGCGATACGCATGGGCTACTCCGCAGCAAGGCGCACGGCACCTGAGCCAATACTCCCCTCCGGATCGGGATAGCGGTAGACCGCACCCTCAAAGTTGCGCAGCAGCAGATCATCACCATCTCGACCAACCACTGCATTGGGTGCCATCAGGATCTTGCCGCCACCGCCAGGGGCGTCAATGACAAACTGCGGACAGGCATAGCCCGTGGTGTGGCCTCGCAGCCCGTCAATGATTTCCAACCCCTTTTCAACACTGGTGCGGAAATGCCCTGACCCTCGGATGGGATCACATTGATAGAGATAGTAAGGCTTGACGCGACGCTTCAGGAGACCCTGCATCAAGGGTTTCATGACGCCTATGTCATCATTGATACCCTTGAGGAGGACCGTCTGACTGCCGAGGGGAATTCCGGCATCCGCCAAACGGCCAAAGGCCTCCGTCACTTCCAAAGTCAACTCATGCGGATGGGTCACATGAATGCTCATCCACAATGGGTGATGCCGCTTTAGCATCTTCACCAGACTGCGCGTGATGCGCTGCGGTAAAACCACCGGCATCTTCGTACCAATGCGCAGGAACTCGATATGAGGAATGGCGCGCAAGCGGGTTAGCAGCCAGTCGAGTTTGTCATCGGCGATCGAGAGCGGATCACCCCCAGACAGGAGAACATCACGGACTTCCGTGTGATCGGCCAGATAGGCCAGAGCCTGTTCCCACTGCTTTGGGGAAAACTGGTACTCGCCGCCGGGATTTCCGACTGCCCGTGCTCGGGTACAATAACGACAATAGGTAGAACATGTACCCGTCGTCAGAAACAACACGCGATCTGGATAGCGGTGCACCAATCCCGGCACTACGGTGTCGTGATCCTCACCCAGTGGATCATCGGCTTCGCCAGGAAGACGCAAGGCTTCCTTACCCGTCATGATATGTGTACGCCGCAGAGGCTCCTGCGGGTCCTCCAACGACATCAAGGACGCATAATAGGGCGTTATGCCGACAGGAAGCGGGCCCTTGTGGTTTGTGACCGCCTCATGTTCGTCAGCAGACAACCTGAAAATCCGCGCCAACTCTTCCGGGCTACGAACGCGATTGCGGAACTGCCAGTGCCAATCGTTCCACTCCCCCGGACCACTCTCTGGCCAGAACCGACGGTAGAAGCGCTTGCTTGTATCGCTCACTGGAAAGCGTTGCGACCCGAGCTTTGTTGTTGCCGCCACCTTCTGTAGATCGATGTTTTGTTCGTTGATGATTGAATGATTGCGGGCTTGCCGCGACGGGGGCCTAAGATCGTGTCCCCGAACCAGATGGAGACTCATTGTGGTCTCGCTTGGCTCCTTGATCGGGTGCCGCAGCTCCGAACCCCATTGGCCCAGCGTCGCACGGCACCGTCGTTGGGTCGGATATTTATGCAGTCTCCGCAATTCGTCAAGAGAACCGTATCGAATACTGTGAACCGCCCAAATGGAATAAATAATTCGTCATGACTTTTATCAGTTTTATTGAAGTCTGCTCAAATAAAAAAGCACTACTAATCACACCACCCTCCCCCGTCCGCAAAAAAACTTAGCAAGGCGCGTTTAAGCAAACATCAAACTGATCTCTTCCCTACAATTCACTCGGTCCCTACCGGGGGACATCAATCGCGCGGTGGACCGGCAACGGGATTGCTGCTGCCTGCCCAAACACTGTGACGAATTCCTGTTACGGACGGGGACTGATCTTGAAGCTGCGCGCTTCAAAGAGCATCACGGTACGGGTGATGCCGCCACCAACGTGGATCTGAAGCTTCCGGACGAGCCGGACTGATTCGAAGCTGGGCAGTACCGCCCCGACCTCCTGTGGAAGCAGCACCAACAGCACATGGCTATCATGCCGCGAGAGAGGCATGGTCATGTCAAAGCTGTTAGCGACAACCCCGTTTTTCTCCCAAGCCCGTAACGGCACGCGCCTGGACGGTGCATAGTAAGTAAGCTCTGCCAGCAAAGACCGGTTGGCCGCAGCAATCACGTCATAGCGGTGGGAGCGAACTTCAGCGGTGATCGTTTGGCCCAGTTGCCTCCAACCCTCCTCACGCTTGAAGGCGTTGGCCTGGCCCAGCGCACCGGCGACACCCGGCCAGATAAGAACAAGCCACAGCAAAAGCATGGCGGCCACGTCGACAACGAGGGATCCCAGCAGGGCCCATGGCGTCTCCATCAGCACCATGACCGCCAGAGGCGTCGCAGAAATATATGTCGGTGCCGCCCAGTTGGCGTTGGCTACCGAGATAAAACTCTGCACAAGCATCGCCAGAAGGGGGGGAAGCGCCATCACGGCAAGCAAGAGTTCGGTTTCAGACCGTTGGTCTGAGGTCCAGAGACGCCAAAGTCCGATCAAAAAGCCCGCCATCAGCAGCGGACCGAACACACCAAATTGTCCAGCCATGAAATAGAGCATATTGCTCACGCTGAAGCTGGCGGCCCTCCAATCGGCATCGGCGGCGGTGTGCCCGAATGTCAAAAAATGGTGGTGCCAATTCCAGTAAGCATTGGGGGAGATCAGTATAATCCCGATTGCTGCTGCCAAGAGTCCACGCCGGCCGAAGACGAATTTCCGTATTTTGACTGACATCGTTGCCGCTAAAAGCAGCCCCACTGCAAAGAAGAGCATGGCGTATTTGGCGAGGATGCCTAATCCAATCGCCGCGCCGCAAATAGCTGTCCAGCGCCAACCACGCTCCTCCAGCGCCCTCAAAAGCGCATAAAGAGCCATTGCCCAGAAAAAAAGGAGCGGTACATCGGTGGTCATCAGGCCAGATGAATAGGCAACACCGGGAAGCGTCGCGTAGGCCAGCGTGCTCCACAAGGCTAGACGCCGTCCACCCAAAAGTTTGGCAATGGCATAGACTAGAAGGGCTGTACCCGCATGGAGCAATGGCGAA
>JAKBAU010000023.1 GCA_021808875.1 Pseudomonadota bacterium
GACATGCTGGATGCCTACAAGCGGGAAGACCCCGGGTGGCAGGCGCACATGAACGAGGCGCTCCGCCAGCACATGCCTCGGCGAGGGAAATGAGTGAAGGCCGGGCCCGTCATGCCGACGCCGGGAACGGATGCGAGGGCATCGGGCCTCGACTCGCGTGCAATCATTGATTAAAGAAGCGGCATTGCAATAGAGGCGTGTACCACGTGGCCAGCATTACGATCCGCAACCTGGATGAACCCCTGAAAGCCCGCCTCCGGGTCCAGGCGGCTATCCACGGCCGCTCCATGGAGGACGAGGCGCGTGACATTCTTCGAACCGTCCTGAACCACGAACAAGCTCAACCCACCAACCTGGCAGCCGCCATCCGGGCGCGCTTCGAGCCGCTCGGAGGGGTCGAGTTGCCCGAAGTGCCGCGGGAGGCGATGCGCAAGCCGCCGGATTTCGGGACATGATCCTCCTGGACACAAACGTCCTCTCCGAGCTGATGCGCCCCACGCCGTCGCCAACGGTCGAAAGCTGGGTCAACGCACAGCCCGCCGCTGGCGTGTTCATCTCGGCCATCACCGAGGCGGAGCTTCGCTACGGCTTGGCACTGCTGCCGGATGGCCAACGTCAACAGCGCCTCCTGGCCCAAGCGGAGGCGATGCTGGCGGAGGATTTCGCCGGTCGAATCTTGCCATTCGACAGTGCCGCGGCATCCGCCTACGCGCCGATTGCGGCGGCCCGCCGTCGCTCCGGCCGCCCAATCTCGCAGGCCGATGCACAGATTGCTGCCATTGCTGCGTCCCGCGGTGCCGTACTTGCAACCCGAAACGTGGCTGATTTTGACGGATGCGGAATAGCCGTACTCGACCCGTGGACCGCGTAGTTGCAGCTCCCTCCCATCACCGTCGCTCTGATCGCGGCGCAGCAAACCGCTCTTCGAATTTAGCCGGACGTTTGGTCACACCCCCGAACGTCACCTGCCGCCCACCATACACCATGCAGTTGAGCACGCCCCGCCGGTCGAAGTCCCATAAGCCGAACTCCGAAAACAAAATTCGGTCCGGTATGCCCCCTGCCCCGGCGCTACAAGTCGATGAGCGGCCGCGCCTTCCTCCGGGCCTCGGCACGCGCAGCTATGCGCCGCCATCAGCCCGTGGCCGTCGTGGCCGACCGCCGCCAGCCGCTTCATCGCCACCATCACCGGCGTGGCGCGCAGGCTGGCGGTGATCGTCGCGCCGGTCATGTTGGCAATCTTCCGCGCGGATAGCTATGTTGAGGGCGGGCGTCCATCGAGAGCGGCGATACACTGCCCACCGCGGCACGGTCGCCAGACGGCCGGAGCATTATCGGGGTTCCCTGGCAGGCCCCGGGGGGCGCCCGCATCTCCTAGCACGTCGGACCCCTCTCCGCTGAGAACGGTCGCGCGACGCAGGAACCGGGGCGCTTCTGTCGATTTCCGCCGAGATTTAACCCGGGGTGTCCATTGAGGACTGACCCATGCTCGAACCTCTCCCCCTCGACGACAGCGAGGGAACCATTGCCAACAGGACTGGAACGCCGGCGATTCTGGGGCCATCCCCGCGCGGGCGGGGGAACCGTTCCACGCCGCCTTCCAACGACAGAAAACGCACGGTCCTTCGAGGTGTCCAACTCATCGTCACTATCGCCGCTGGCCTTTCATTTCGGTCTGTAACCACCTCGATAGCGCCCGCACGTCTGCCCGTTCACGAACGTGGCCAGCAATCCAAAGCCGCAATGAGTTTGGACCCGCGACAAATCCGAAGGGCGCCACCAAGCGGCCCTCGGCAATGTCGTCCTCAACGAGAATGCGCGGCGCAACGGCCATGCCCAGGTCGCAAGCGGCAGCCTGGATGGCAAGATAGAAGTGTTCGTAAACCTCGTGCGCCTGGAGCGGATAGTCAGGCTCGCCGATGCTACGCGCCCACTCCACCCAGGCTTGCGGCCGCGTCTCCGTGGCGAGCAGGCGCGCGCGCATCACGTCTTGCGGCGCGGCCAGCCCAAGCCGAGCCGCGTAATTCGGATGGCAGACCGGCCCAATCTCCTCGCGGGCCAGCGTCCGCGCCGCCGCTGTCGGCGGCGGTCGGTACATACTGTTGCGGATTGCGACGCTGATTTCGTTACGAATAAAGTCGACATTTCCGAAGTTGACATTCAGGCGTAGTTCGATCGACGGGTTCTCGCTTCGGAACCTCCCCAATCGCGGGAGGAGCCAACGCATTATGATGGTAGCGGAACACGATAGGATGACCGGTCCAGGCTGTATGCGCGAAACAGCCAGGCGCATTTGATCGAAGGCCACCGACAGCTCCCCGGCCAGCCGTGCTCCCTCGCGCGTTGCGATCACCGCGCGAGGGAGCCGCTCCAGCAACGGCAGCCCGAAGCGCTCCTCCAGCACCTTGATGTGACGGCTGACGGCACCCGGAGTCACCAGGAGTTCACGGGACGCCGCGGTCATGCTGCCAAGCCTCACCGACGCCTCGAAGGCACGTAGAGAATTGAGGGGAAGATGGGGCATGATCTGCATCACGTGTCGACCCTAGGAGCCTGTCCCGGTAACGCGTTGTGGCGGCTTAATACGGTTTGCTTTGGCTCGCCGAGGTTCGGTCGTCTCCTCATGCGGTGAGTTTTGTCAGGCTGCCGGCGCTCTCGCTGTCCGTTCAATTAGGGAGCCACTTGAGAGACTCATCAGCCGAGTCCAACTTTCGGCCGGTGGAGCAGTAGGGCGCCGCAAGGTGTTGGTATCGCCTCGATCTGGCCCTTTTCCACTTCTGTGACGAACAGCGTCGAGCCCGTCAGCGCGAAAACGCAGTTTGTCGGACATGATCCTTCCAGGCGCAGACGTTCTGCGACCGCTCCAGTCGTGTCGAGGACCGTAATGTTGCCTTGCCCGTAGACCGAGCAGTATAGACGACCGTCGGCACCAAATTTCATCCCGTCGGGGCCTTTGAACCCAGGCCGAGTGTCGGGTTCGAGGACATTGCCGAATAGCTCGCGCTTCGGCGAGCGCGTTCCGAACACGTCATAGACATAGACGTCGCCTGGAAACGAGGCATTGACGTAGAGCTTCTCATTCGGGTCGAAGGCAATGCCATTCGCGAACCGGAGACCGCTGTCAATCTTGCGCAGGACCTTCCCAGCCTTCGGATCTATTTCATACACTCTGCCATCCCAATCGAGATCGAGGAAATTCCCGACAAGATTCTGGCCGTCCAGAAAATCGTTCAAAGCTTTGCCGGAGTCGGTCACGTAGAGATGGCCGTCCGGCCCGAAGGCGAGATCGTTCGGGAAGAGGAAGCGCCCGTCGCCGTCCCCCTCGATGCGAAGGATTTCGCGGCCGCCGGCCGTCATGCAGATGACCGCTCGAAGACCCGCTTCCGCAACCCAGAGCAGCCCGTCGCCGTCAACGGCGAGGCCGTTTGGACGTCCCTTCGTCGACTTCACAACGCTCCTTCGACCACGCGAATCAAGTTTCGATACACAGAGCGTCGAGTTGGACATCTCGGTGATATACATCTCGCCACCGGATAGTGCGACCGGCCCCTCTGGCGCGCCCAACCCTTCCGCGAAAACTGTGCTGCTCATGCTGCCCTCCTTGTCGAGCCTTTTCCCCAACCGACGCCGCCGCGCTCGTTAAATGCGCCAGCGGCCTGAGTCCCAAAGCCGCTAGCGGATGTCCGTCGCCCCGGGAGGCCGGGCGACGGCGTCATCGCAATCATGGCCCCGACGGTGGCGGCTGGCCGCGTTCCATGATCGACCAGTAGAGGTCATGGCCGCGCATGAGGTGGCCGCGCATCGCCCGTTCGGCGCGATCTGGGTTGCAGTCGCGGATTGCAAGGAAGATTTCCTCGTGCTCGCGGCAGACATTCTCGATCTGGCTCGCCACGGCGAGCGTGACCCGGCGTTGTTCGTGAAGCCACTCGAACACGGCATCGTGAATCGTCAGGAAGATCGGATTTCCTGTGATCTGCGCGAGCACGTAATGGAAATCAGCGTCCGTGCGCTCGAACAAGCTCGCTTTCCCGGCGGCCTCGAGATTGGACTTGAGCGCCTGTTCCAGTCGCGCGATGTCCGCCGGCCGCGCGTTGGCCGCCACCTCACGCGCTATGCCGACCTCGAAAAAAATGCGTGCATGCTGGAAATTCTTCAGACCGCCCGGGCTGTTGATCATGCGGCGGATCGGCCCGCGGATCGACTCCATCACGACATCCCGGGAGGGTTCGATGACGCGCGGCCGCTCGCCGGAGCTCAATGCAACGAGACCCATCTTCTGCAAGGCAAACAGCGCCTCGCGGATCGCCGGCCGCCCGACCCCAAGTGCCTTCATGAGCGCGCGTTCGGGCGGCAGTTCGTCGCCGGGCGCGTACACGCCCTCTTGAATCTGCATCTCGAGATGATCGACGACGCCCTCGTAGAGCCGGCGTCGCGCGATCGGCTTCGAAAGTGAAGACATTGATCTCTCCGCCCGTGAGGTCGCGCATTCTTCGACCGCAGCGCTCAACTGTCTGCCGGTGTTCGATTCGCTGGGTCCAGGCATCCAGCGTGTATCATATTTCGACGGAGCCACTGCACCTCCAACCCGTTCACGTCGGCAATCAACGCTCAGTCCGCTTCACCCGCCGCTCTCGCGACGACGGAAGCGAACGCCTCGATCCGGTCGAAAGCGGCCGGCTCGACGGGATTGGAGAGCTGCCCCGCATGGAACACATATGCTTGATCCGAAGCTTCGAACGCCTCCAGAATCTCAGTACAGAAGATGATGACCCCGGTGCCGCGTTCGGAGACTTCCCTGAGCAGCGCATAAATTTCCCGTTTGCTGCCGATGTCGATGCCGCGCGTCGGCTCTTCGAGCAGCACGAATTTGGGTTGCCTCAGGAGCGCCTGTGCGATGGCAACCTTCTGCTGGTTGCCCCCGGAGAGGGACGTGATGGGCAGGTCTGGGTCTTGCGTCTTGACCTTGAACCGCTCGATCGCGCCGTCGACGAGCGTTTGCATGCGGCGCGGCACCAGCACCCCCAAAAGGCCTGCGATCTCCGGGCTCCCGAGACGGGCGAGGGCGTTCTGGCCGATCGAGCGGTTCGCGAACAGGCTGTCGGTCCGAGACGGCGCCACGTATGCGATATCTTCGAAGATGCTGCGACTGGAGCCGCCGCCTTCAAAGCGGATTGAACCGCGCGCCTTTTCGAGACCGGCAAAGGAGCGGAGGAACTCGCGCGCTCCGGATCCCTCGACGCCGAGGAGCGAGACAACGGTTCCCCGCAAGATCCTCAGGTCGGTTGGAGCAAACGCGCCGCCTTCGTGGGTCCAGTGCGCAACTTCGAGCACGGGCTCCCTGGGCTGCGCCGGCGAAGCCGCGGCGAGCCCGCCGCGGACCCCGTGGGTCACGACCTCGAGGCCTTGGACCAGCAGTTCGGCGATCGCCACCTCGGTGACGTCGCCACCGACCAGTTGGGCGGTGATCCGCCCGTCGCGAACGACCGCCACGCGGCGCGTGTGCTCGACCAGGTCCTTGAGCCGATGGGTGACGAGAACGACGATGTTGCCCTCGTCCGCGAGACGGTGAAGCTCGGCGAACATCTCGCTGGACTCCACCGCGTCGAGTGCGGAGTTCGGCTCATCAAACAGAAAGACTTCAGCCTTCCGGGCGATGGCGCGGGCGATCTCCACGCGCTGGCAAGTCGCGAGTGAGCAATCCCGGATCAGCATATCCTGCTGCCGATCAAGATCGAGCGCGGCAACGAGCTCACTATCGTGGCGGCCCATCCGCGGTCGCTGCAATCTGGTTCCTTCGCGTCCAACCAGCATATTTTCGGCAAGCGTCATGTTGGGAAAAAGCTGCGGCTCCTGGTGAACCACCGCAACATGCTCGCTCAGCTCTCCTCGCGAAGCGGACCGCCCGCCGATGAGGATAGCGCCGCCGTCGAGAGGTTCCTCGCCAGCCAAGACCTTCATGAGCGTGCTCTTTCCGGCCCCGTTCGGACCTGCGACGCCAAGAACCTCTCCGGGAACGAGATCGAGATCGAGCTCCTGGAGCGCTCGCGTGGCGCCGTAGGCCTTGGCGAGGCCGCGCAGGCTCATGGGCCTCGCGCCGCTCATCGCCGCCGCCTGCGGTCGAAGTGAGACAGCGCGACGTCGAGGGCGACGGCACCGATCGTCACGATGCCCAGGAATATCTGCTGAGCGTAGGGGCCAGGCGATAAAACAGCGAGCCCGGTCTGCAGCTCCGAAAGCAGGAACGCGCCTCCGAGCGTGCCAATCACAGTCCCTTTGCCGCCGGTCAGGCTGGCGCCACCGATGACCACCGCGGCAAAAACCGGGAAGGTCTGCGACAACCCGATATCCGGTTGAGTGGTCTGAACAAAGGAAAAATCCAGGATGCCGGCGACCGACGCCAGGACGCCCGAGGCGGTGAAGGCGAGAATCTTGTAACGGCTCACGGGCAGGCGGGCGAGTCGGGCCGCGGTCGCATTGCCTCCAATCGCGAACAGGCGAAAGCCGTAGAGAGAACCATGGAGAACGTAGGCGACGATGATCGCCAGGCCGACCATCCACAGAATTTCCAACGAGATCTGGCGTTCGCCGATCTGTCGGGTCAGGTTGGCGAAGAACCTGATCTGGGACGCCGGCACTTGGTAGCCCGTCGGCGGATAGGCGGGGCTATAGGTCGTCGCATTCGTGATTAGCAGCGAAAGACCGTAGAGTAGATTGTAGCTGCCGAGCGTGACGATGAAGGAAGGAATCCGGCAGTAGGTGCTGAGGAACCCGTTGAACGCGCCGACCGTCGCGCCGATCAAGAGGACGAGGGGCAACGCGAAATAGATCGGCACCCCGCCGAGAATCCATATGATCGCCAGGGAGTTCGACGCCAGCCCGTACATGGCGCCGACCGAGAGGTCGATCTCGCCGCTGACGATCACCAGCGTGAGCCCGAACCCCAGTATGACGACCGAGCACATCGAGCGCAGCACCGTCGTGCCGATGTCGACGGTCAGGAAAGCGGGATTGAGAACGTCGAAGACGATCCCCACCGCGATGATCGCGCCCAGCAGCCCGCCGACGCGAACGAGCGGCGTGAGGCTTTTCGGGGCGACGCGACGGGCGGCCGCCATGGAGACAGTTGTGGTATCTGTGGTCAATGGCGTCGCCCTCCGCTTTGAAGCTCTCGGCTGGTTGGCCGCCTACTCGGCGGCTGACAGGAACTTGTCGAGATCTGCCCGGGCGGCAGGCACCTCAGCCTTCAGGACCGGGTGCAGCGTCTGGATGTTCGGGAGAATCTCACCGGTCGTCGCGAACCGAACGCAGGCGAGCGCACCGAAAGCGCCCTGATCAGGCCAGCGCTGGTCGAGGAGCGCGACCTGGACGCCCTTCTCGATGCCGTCGAGCTGACCCTTGCTGACGTTCCAGCCGATCGTGAAGACCTTCCCTTGGCGGTTCAGGTCGGTGATGGCGCGGTCGGCGTGCTCGGCGCCGAAGTCGACGTTCTCGATGAATTGGACTTCGGGATGAGCGAGAAGGAACGTGCGGTAGGTGTCGTAGACCTTTCCCGGATTGTAGGACGTATTGATTGGATTGGTCTCGGTGGCGAGGAACTTGGCGTCCGGGATCGCCTTCTCGATGGCTTCACGGAATCCCTTCATGCGTCCTTGCGCCCAGGTCTGCGACGGGTCGCCGCCTGAGACAGCGAAGATCTTGAGATTGGCGCCAGACGCCTTCATCCAGTCCAGCACGACCTGCGCTGCGGTCGCGCCTTCCTTGAGCGGAATCTGTGTGAAGTTGGTGAATTCGTGGCCATGCGTCGGCAGGCCCACCGTGAAGACCGGAATTCCCCTGCCCATCATATCGTTCACCACACGCTCCGCCGAATCGGAGGTGACGGGGAGAATGGACATGCAATCGACCTGGTTGACCGCTAGCTTCGCCTGGATCTGCGAAATCTGCTGGTTGGCGTCGGGCTGAACCGGAGCGATCGCCGCGCAATTGATCGGGTAGATACTCTCAGCATTCTTGCATCCAGTCTGGAACCCCACGAGCTGCTGCTGGGAGAACAGCGGAAGGCCAGAGCCCATGTACGAATAGACGACGTTCAGCGGCTCGTGCTTGGCGACTTTCTCGGCAATTTTGGGGGAAAGCTTGAAGGTTCCCCAGGGCATGACGACCGTATTGGGCGAACCGTCGGGCTTCGGTCCGCTCGCCGGCACCTGCGATGCCGTTTGGGCGGGTGCGGCGGATGTCCAGGCGGCGAGCATGAGGGCGGCAAGAGAACCGTATTTCGTGTAGACGCGCATTGCAGATAGACTCCTTGGAGATTTCCGTTTGGCCGGCGAGCGCGCCGGATCTGCGGTCACGGTCAGTTCGTGATCGCGGATAGTTGGCTTTTGACGTCCTTTCCGACCACGAGGCCGAGCGCTGCTGCCTGCGGATTGATGTGGCTGACCACGCCGTGGTCCCACATGTCCTGGGCATCGCCGATCATTCCGGTCGTGTGGCTGATGGTCGCGCCGGCGACGCCACGCCCGGCGAGCATGGCGAGCGCCGCGATTCCGGCGTCGTTCTTGCCGACGCCCGCGTCATTGAAGAGGACGAGCTTCAATGGCACTTCGAGTGCGAACTCGCCGGAGCTTGCGCCTCCGTGGGACGCGGAGAGAACGATCGCGCCTTTGTCGTCTGCGGTGACCTTGGTGATCGAGTCCATGATGACGACACGGTCTTGCGACCGCTGGAGAACTGTCTTTTTCAACATGTCGCTGCTCGCCGTTCAGTGCCGGGTGATGTCGCGGATGGATTGCGCGACGGCGGCGGGTTCGAAGACCTTCTTCCAATCCGGGCGGAAGAGGTCCGTCTTGGCCTTTTCGATCGCTTTCTTTGCGCCGTCGGAGAACGTGCCGTTTTCGAGCTCGTTGAATACGATGGCGATCTCGACATTGAGGTGCCCGAGGATGAAGTCGCGCGCGGCCTCCGCCGGTACGCCACGCCGGATCGCCTCGTCCATTCCCTCGCGGATCACAGTGACGCAGGTCGCCCCGATGGTCTCGGAGAGGACCGGCTCGAGGATCGCCATCTGGTCCACGGTGACGCGGTGCGAGCGCATCACTGGGGCGTAGATCGCGCGCGCCACCGCTTCGCCGAGCGCGTATGTGCTTTCGGGCCCCTGCATCAGGGCGCAGACGATATGCTGCTTGGCCTTGATGCCGCCGAAGAAGTCCCGCCGAGCTTCGAGGTCGGTCTCGTCATTGTAGACGGGTGGATGGCACGGATGGGTCACGAAATAGACGAGGTCGTCGCGCTTCGGCAGATCGCCGGCGAAGGGCGCGGCGGCGTCGAGCACCACGACCATCGTTCCCGGACGCAGATCGTGCTCAAGGCTCGCGGCGACCTGCTTGATGCGGTTGTCGGGCACGGCGAGAATCACCACCTCGGCGCCCTTCAGCGCTTCCGACGCATCGACGGCCGAAAGCCCGCGCTGCGCGAGCCTCGCTCGCCCCTCGGAGCCGACCTCGACATGCACGACCGCGAAGTCGGTCTTGAGAAGATTGTCGGTGATGCGCGTGCCCATCTTGCCGCCAGCGCCGACCAATGCGATTTTGACCACGTCTCACTCCTCCATCAGGGCGTTCCCGCCCGTACTTGGGAAAAAAAAGTTTCGCCGCCCATCTGTCCGCCCTTCAGAGCAAGCTCACGGCCATCAAACTCGGGATTTTCGGAATGGGTGAGGCAGAGCGGACAGCCGCGGACAAGGGCGGCGCGATAGGACAGGGCGTAGAGACCGAGCTGGTTCGTGACATGGCCCGACGTATCGCCCCCGGCGACGACCGCCCGACGGACGCTTGAGCGACGCAGGATGTCGCGAAAGATGATCCCCAGACGCTCGCCGAGGCGCGTATTGAAGGCGATGCTCTGCTCGCCCGATTGCGCGACAACGCCGGCCGTCGGACCGAGCGCGGTGTAGAGGAGCGGACTCGCGCCATTTGCCAGCAGGTCGACGGCGCGCTTCGAAGCATCCTCCATGGCCGCGGTGCTCGCGATCAGCGCCTGGGGGTCGAGCGGCAGGCCGGTGAATCCGCTCTGCAGCGCAGCGCGAATCTGAAGTTCGTTGATGGCGGAGCAGCTGCCGGACAGGACCGCGATGCGATCCACCGGATCGGGCCTCCTCGTCGCAACGGCGGCGGGCGCGAGGCCAAGCTCCCGCCAGCGATCAGCCAGCGCAAATTCGACACCCGATGAGCCGACGACGAACAGAGGCTTGGCGTCTTCGCCCGGCCACAGGATCCGGCCAACCACCGTTTGGGTGGCCGCGTCTGCCGTGTCGATCACCACAAGTCCGGCGTCCGACCCAAGGACGCGGCGACGAAGCTCATCGGGCGACAGCGTCCTGAGCGCAATCTGGTCGACGAGTTCGGAGCCAAGCGGGGTCTGTCGCGCGAGATGCAGCTGCAGGTCCGCCTCGTCCATGGGCGTCGTGGGATGCCGGCTCATCACCGGATGGCGGTCGATGCGGTAGGTCTCGCCCGCCGCCGTCGCGAACAGATTGCCGAACATCACGTAGCGGCCGAGCGCCGGCGCGCCGACGACGACCGGAACCGGTCGCTGGCCGAAGATCGCACGGCCGATCTCAGCGGCTCGGCCGATGTTGCCCACCGACGGCGCGCTGTCGAATGTCGAGCAGACTTTGTAATGGACGACAGGCGCGCCCAGGGATTTGAGCCGCTTGAAGGCGACGGGGAGGTTGGCGTCCATCCAGGCCGGATCCTGGCTGCGACTGATGCCGGCGATCCCGACCGCCTGTGCCTGTGGAGCAGCGCGCAGCTGCTCGTCGGTCGGGATTGTCAAAAAAAGAATAGTCGGCACGCCGGCCGTGGCGAGGACCTCGAGCGCATCGGTCGAGCCCGTGAAGTCATCGCCGTAGAAGGCGAGCAGGAGCGACATCGACACTGGCCCTCTACTGGAAGAATGCGAGAGCGGCGGCGAGCGCCGGGTGGCTTCGGGCGCGGCTCTCCAGCGACTCGCCATCGAAGGCCGCGGCCCACGCCTCGCGGATACTTTCGACCCCTGCCTTCACCCCTTGGGGATGCGCGACGATGCCGCCACCGCAGCAGTAGATCAGATCGGCCGAGCCCAGGGCGGCGTAGGTCTCGGGAACCTGGCCGGCCCATTGCCCGCTCGAGAAGACCGGCATCGCCAGGCGGGGATGGCTCTCGGAAAGCGGGGTCAGGCAAGCCCGCGCCGAGGCGATCGACGAGGCGCCGTCCTCGGCGAATTTGTTGCGCAGGCCGTTCACGTGCATGTGGTCGACACCAACCACGCGCCAGATTTTCTGATAGGCGCGGAAGTCGATGCCGATGTGCGGAGACCGGTAGTACAGGCCCCAGCCGTTGCGATGCGCATGGATCGGCAGCGTCGAATGCCGGCGCAGTTCGGCGACACCGGCAAGGCCGACGCTGTTGAGGCTGACCATGACACAGGTGCCGCCGGCGGCGGCCACGATGTCGTGACGCAGCCGCATCTCATCGATCTCGCCGGTCAGATTGAAGGCGACCATCGGCTTGCAGCCCCGCTTGTCCGCCGCAGCGTTGACCACGCGCATCACCGCCTTCACCCGGTCTTCGAATGGGCAGAGCGGCCCATCCGCCTGCAGCTCATCGTCCTTGATGAAATCGATACCGCCGTCGACCAGCGTCGCGACGAGATCCGCGGTGGCATCGGGGGTGAGCCCGACCGATGGTTTGACGATGGTGCCGACGAGCGGAAATCGCTCCACGCCCGCGAGCTGGCGGGTACCCTTCGGGCCAAAAGCGGGCCCAGGGTAGCGGTCCAGAAATTCGCCCGGGAGCTCCAGGTCCAGCAGGCGAATGGCCGAGAGCTGGTTGAGCTCGAACAGGTTGCCCGCGACCGTGGACATCAGGTTCGGCAGCGACGGACCAAAATTGGCCAGTGGCCAGGAGAGCCCCACGATGCCCTGGCGCCAGTCCGCGGGGCGATCCTTCGGGCGTTTCGCACCCGGCAGGGAAGCGCCCTCGACCGGCCCGAGATCCGACAGGCTTTCGACCGAGGCGGCTTGTCGGGCGACGCGCGGGTCGTCTTCCGCCGCCAGCTTGAGGAATGTGCCGGTCGACTGCTCGCCGGCCATGGCGGCGGCCACAGCCTCGAGCGGGAAGGCGCTTTCGATCCGATATTTGGCGAAGACGCGGCTCACAGCGCGACCTTTCGAAATGACATCGGGGCGGATTGGTCGATGGCGATCAAGCTACATCCCGCGCAACGGACGCGCGCGGGACCGCCTTTCGCCAACCCGTCCGCCCTGTCCGCATCGTTCCTCCCGCATGGTATGGTGCACGTATCATACCAATCATCCTGTAGCAAGCGGTGATTCGGCCCGCCTCGATCCGCGGCGGCTGACAGCGGAGAGCATATATGCGATCTGCGGAATGAGACGGATCGTGGTCAGGAGTGCGCTCGGAGATGCGGGAAAAAACAGCTATTGGTATGATAGCGAGGCCATCTTGCGGCGCCGCCGCCCCGCCGAGGGCAGCAGGCGGGAGTCGGTCCCTCAGGTTAACCAGGGTCCGAAGAATCAGGGCAGATCACTACGGGCTGGCGGCGTTCCGCCGGGTTTGGCAGACGTCCGCACATCGTTGCGGCGGGCGCTGCGGCCGATGCGTGATAATGACCTGCTGGCGTCAGGGCGCGCTGGAGCGCCGTGCCGGCCGCGCAACCACGGCGGCATCATGATCCCCGACACGGCGAACACCCTGTGGGGCACCGACCTCACGACGACCTTCACGGGCGAAGGCCAGGCCGTGGTATTCATCGCGGTCGACCAATGCTCAGGCGAACGCGCCGGCATCCACGCCTACGCCCGGGCGACCCGGTTCAAGGCACTGGAGCTGATCCGTCAGGGCGTGCGTCAGCACTTCGGCCGGTTCGACACCGGCGCCGCACGCGGACTCGCCGTGCGGCACGATCACGGACCACAATACATGTCCGGCCATTTCCAGAAGGAAATTGCGTTCCTCGGGATCGAGAGCTCCCTCGCATTCGTTCGCGCCCCCGAAGGAAGCGGCTGTGCCGAGCGGTTCATCCGCACCCTCGAAGAGAACCTGCTCTGGGTCTCCACCTTCAACACCATCGAGGACCTGCGTCAGGCCTTGCTCGCGATCCGCGATACATACAGCGCCACCTGGCTCATCGAACGGCATGGGGTGACACCGCATCCAGCACGATCAGTGCGGTGCCCGGACGGACCTTGCTGATGATGTCGTGCGAGATGGGCCGATCAGCCGGTCGGACACGGCCAGCACCGCGACGACGGCGTTGGCCAGCGCCTGATCCTGCTCGACGTATTCGGTGCCGACCGCGTCGTGCAGGCGCTGGCGTCCTTCCTCGGATATTTCGACATGGGCCATCTCGAAGAGCGAGCCCTGACGATTGCTCGACGGACGAACGCCCCTCTTCGCGCCGGCACGGAGTGGCGCGATTTTCGTCATCCGCGCCGTCCTTTGATAAAGTCAGCGCCGTTTCGTCGTGTTACCGCGGATCGCGCATATCCGTGACGGCGCCACACGATGCATCGGCGACCAGCCTTGCATATTTCGCCAGGACGCCGCTCGCGTAACGCGCTGGCGGCGCTGTCCATCCGGCAAGCCGCTCGGCGATTTGCGTGGCGGTGAGAGACACGTCCAGCCGACGCCGCTCGACGTCGACGGTGATCTGGTCTCCGTCCCGCAGCGCCGCGATCGCCCCGCCCTCGGCCGCTTCCGGAACCACGTGGCCAATCACGAATCCCCTCGTCGCGCCGGAAAAGCGCCCATCCGTGACCAGCGCGATGCTATCGCCCAGCCCCGAGCCCTGCAGTGCGCCGGTCACCAGTTGCATCTCGCGCATCCCGGGCCCGCCTTTGGGACCTTCATAGCGCACAACCACGACGTCGTTCGCCTGGATACTCCCCTGCTTGATCGCGGCAAAGGCGGTCTCTTCGTTCTCGAACACCCGTGCCGGTCCCCTGTGGACGGCCTTTGCTTGACCGGACAGCTTGATCACACAGCCACCGGTTGCAAGGTTGCCGCGAAGGATCGCGATACCGCCCTGTGGCTTCAGCGGTCGGTTCAGTGGTCGTACGACCAGCTGACCCGGCGGTTCGACCGCGTGATCGATTGCGTCGCCGAGGCTCTGGCCGGTCACTGTCCGCTCCTCGCGGTGCAGCAGGCCGGCCTCCGCCAGTCGCTTACCGACCACCGCCATCCCGCCGGCGGCGTACATTTCGGGTGCGGTGTAAGTGCCCCAGGGGCGCAGGTCCGCAAGCACCGGGGTCCGGCGGGAGATGCGATCGAAGTCGTCCAGGGAGAGCTGAACGTCGAAATCATGTGCTATCGCGAGTAAATGCAGTACGGCGTTGGTTGATCCGCCCGTCGCCATCACGCCGGCGATCGCATTCTCAAAGCTTCGGCGTGTCACCAGAGACCGCGGGGTGGTGCCGGCATTGACAAGTTCGACCGCAAGCCGCCCCGCCGCGGCGGCTGCCTCCAATTTTGCCGCCTCGCGCGCGGGGATCCCGTTCCAGCCCATGGCGGAGATGCCGAGCATTTCGCAGGCGGTGGCCATCGTGTTGGCGGTGAACTGGCCGCCGCACGCGCCCGCGCCGGGACAGGCGTGGTCCTCGACGTCTTTCAGCTCTTCGGCGGTGATGCGGCCAGCGTTGAAAGCACCCAGCGCCTCGTAGATGTCCTGGATGGTCAGATCCCGCCCGCTGAACATACCGCCCGCGGCCTCGCAGCGCCCCGCCGCGATCGAGCCGCCGTAGAGCATCAAACCCGGGATATTGAGTCGCCCGAGCGCCATCGCCATCGCAGGGATCGTCTTGTCGCACCCGGAGATCGTCACGATGCCGTCAAACATGTGGCCGCGCGCCACCAACTCTACTGAATCGGCGATCAGTTCGCGGCTGATTAGGGAGGTCTTCATGCCTTCGGTGCCGGTCGTGATCCCATCGTTGATGGCAATCGTGTTGACCTCAAGCGGCGTTCCACCCGCCTCGCGCACACTTTCCGCAACGCGCTCGGCGAGCTCGCGATGGTTCCAGTTGCACGGCATGGTGCCAATCCAGCAATGCGCGATGCCGATCTGCGGACGCGACAGGCTTTCGTCGGTAAAGCCCACCGCCTTCATCATCGCCCGGGCGACGGTTCGATCCGGTCCGTCGAGGAGAACGCGGCTGCGTTGCCGCGGATCAAGTGTCATCGCGCGCTGCCCCGCCTGAGCCGGCGGCGGGCACGTTGAAGACGTCGAGGGTCGTGCGCCCTTTCAGCAGCTCCTCCTCCCAGCCCCGCTCGGCCTGGACCCGCGCCTGACAGGCCGCGAGCCGTTCCTTTGCCTCCTCGCGCGGGATCACGACGAGCCCGTCGTCGTCGCCGAGAATAAGGTCGCCCGGCGCCACCCGCGCGCCGCCGAAGGTGATGACATCATTGACAATGCCATGGTCCATCGATGACGGCCCGCGCGGATTGACGTGTCGCGTGAACACCACGAAATCCTCCCATTGGCGCAACCGCCCGCTGTCACGCACGGCCCCGTCCACGACCACCCCCGCCACACCCTTCAGTCGCGCCGAACCGCTCAGAAGCTCGCCAATGATCGCCGGGTTTTCCCGCCCGCCCGCCGCTACGACGATCACGTCGCCCGCTGTCGCGACCGCAATCGCATGATGCACCGCGCCGTAGTCGGTTCCCGTACAGAACGCCGTCACTGCCGGGCCAACCAGGCGTTGGCCGGGGGCGAAGGGGCGGAGCGGTCGGATCGCCGGATCGACCAACGTGTGTCCGCCGAAGATGTCGGCCGCGACGCTGGCCGGCACTCCGGACCAAGCGGCGACGATCTTGCGCGCGATCGCCGCGTCGCGCCGGTCATGAACGCGCGTGGGCATGGATTGTTCCTCCCTATTTTATGTGGTTGGCCACCCGACCGGCGCGGCGCCGGGGTCGGGCCGGCACGCACGTCCTGTCGGGATCAGGGTCCGAGGCCGCCGTCGCAGGGCCGACCAGCCGGAACTCGTCCATTCGTACACGGTAGGCGAGAACCAGGAAAGCGCCCAGCAGCCAAGCGATTGCGAGGACGAGCATCCCGTGATCAACGCTGCCGGTCCACTCCGAGACCGCGCCGACGACGAACGGTCCTACAAATCCCCCGGTGAGGGCGAGCGAGTTGATGAAGGCGATCGCTGCCGCCTCCGACGCGCCCTTGAACGCTCCGGTCGCGAGACCCCAGAACACAGGCAGGACGGCCATGATGCCGCCAACGGCAAGGCACATCCCGAGAAGAACGATCGGCAGTTCGTCCTTCCAGACGACGCTCGCGACGATGCCCATGGCGCCGACCGCGGTGCTCCCGACTATGTGCCAGCGACGCTCGCCGGTGCGGTCCGAGCTGCGGCTTACCACGAGCATCATCACGACCGACGCGGCGTAGGGGATCGCGCTGGCGAGCGCGACTTCCAGCGGCGTCGACAGGCCGGCGGCACGAATGATCGTGGGAAGAAAGAAGAACACGCCGTACATCGAGAGCACGATGGTGAACAGGATCGCCCCCAAATGCCACACGTGGGGGGTCGCGAACACGCGCAGCACTGGCATGGAGTCCGCCGCCTCACGGTCATCGGCGAGGATACGCGCCAGGCAAAGCTTTTCGCCGGGCGAGAGCCAGCGCGCCGTCGCGATCCGGTCCGGAAGGGTGGCGAACACCACGGGTGCGAGAAGGATTGCCGGCAGTGCTTCCAGGATGAACATCCATTGCCAGCCTGCCAGACTGAGAAACTGATCGAATTTTGATATGATCAGTCCCGACAGAAGCGATCCTGAAAAGCCGGCGATCGGTACTGCAATGTAGAGCATGGAGGTAATGCGCGCGCGCCGATGCCGCGGATACCATTGCGTGAGATAGTAAATGATGCCGGGAAATAGACCCGCCTCGGCGACGCCGAGCGCGAAACGGAGCACGTAGAACGACCAGAGCGAAGTCACGACGCTCATTGCGGCCGAGATCGCGCCCCAGGTGACGAGAATGCGGGTGATCCAGATACGGGCACCGAACCGGTGCAGCAGCAGGTTGCTCGGCACCTCGACCGCAGCGTAGCCGATGAAAAACAGGCCGGCGCCCAGCCCGTAGACGGCGTCGCTGAACCCGAGGTCGGACATCATCTGCAGCTTGGCGAAGCTGACGTTGATGCGGTCCAAGTTGGATACGACGTAGCACGTGACAATCAGCGGCATCAGCCGGAAGGCTACGCGCCGGTACAGGGTGTCCTCGTCATCGCCGTCCGGGCGGGCTGGGGCGAGCGGGCCGGGGTCAGAACACGTCGCGGTCATCTTCCTCCGGCCTCATCGTCGCAGCGGGGCATTCGGATCACTGCACCCGCCATCATTTGCTTCCCGTCAGCATCCGAGGCGCCGGGCAAGCGCCACGAAATCCTCGGCGATCAAGTCCCACGCTTCATTTGGCTCGAGATCGATGGCCTGACCTGGCCCGCGCTCGGTCGGACGGGGGATAAAGACCGTCCTGAGACCGCATGCCCGGGCCGCCGCGAGGTCGTCGTTGTGCGCGGCGACCAGTGCGACCTCCTCGATCTTCAATTCCAGCAATGCGGCCGAGCGAACATAAGCCTCTGGTTGGGGCTTGTAGGACTGGGTGGGCTCAGCGCCGGCGATCACGTCCCATGGCAAGCCGCCCCATTTGGCAAGCCACGTCATGAGCGAGACGTTGCCGTTCGATAAGGTGCCGATTACGAATCGCCGCTTTAGCCGGGCCAGTCCGACGACCACGTCCGGCCAGGGTTCCAGGCGCTCCCACGCGCGGGTCAAATCGGCAAGCTCCACCTCCGGGACGCGGCCGGGATCGAGATGACGACGCAGCAGCGTCTCGAGGTTCTCGCGATGAAGCACACTCAGGCGCGTCCAGCCGCGTTCGCCGCGGCGGATGGGCTCCATCGAGGGCTGGTAGAGCGCGCGCCACTCGTCGGCGACCGAAGCGGGATCGAGATGTGTCAGGCCGTAGCGCCGCAGGAACGGAGCCAACTCGCGTGCGACGCTGCCACGCCAGTCGACCACCGTTCCGAAAACGTCGAAGCCGAGGAAGCGAACTTTCTGCATCCGATCTCCGGGCTCTTGGTGCGGTGTGGGTCAAATGGCCAAAAAGCCGGTCAGGCCGCCGGTCGCGCGCAGGAAGGCCGGCAGGCGACAGCGACCGTGGTGGCAGGAGCATTAGGGTCGACCGAACAAGCTGCGTTGCCAAACGCGCTCCGGCCGCGACAATGCTCGGTCGTTCGACCATCGTCAGCTTTTCCCGCCTGTGCGGATATACGCCCACAGCGCGTCGATCTCGCCCGGCTCCAGCATGTCGCCCCACGCGGGCATCGTGTTCTTGCCATGGGTGACGGAGTTGATGAACCTCGCATGGTCGTTGTGCGGGAACTTGCGCAGATCGAAAGACGATGTGCCCGCGTTGACCATGTTCACGCCGTGGCAATGTGAGCAGAGCTGAGCGTAGAGCGACCTGCCCTGCTCGACGAGCTTCGGCGCCGCCGGAGCGTCGGCCTGATCGTCCTCCGCTCGTGCGGCCGTCGTCCCGCAAAGCCCCAGCGTCACGACGAGCATGCCGGGCAACACGGCCACGCGGAGCAGCCTGCGGACGGGGGACGACCATCGCACCCGGTTGCCCACCCGTCCTCTCCCGCCTTACTTAGACACGGGCCGGGGGAACAAGGCGAAGGCCCAGAGCGACCCGCCAGCGGGAACGTTGGCCATCCGCTCGTCGCCGGCATAGACAGCGTAGGCGCCGCCCAGCCCACTCGCAACGACCACGAACTGCTCGCCGTCCTGCTGCCAGGTGATCGGCTGGCCCTCGATCCCCGATCCGGTCTGAAACTGCCAGAGTTTCTTGCCCGTATCGGCATCGAAGGCGTTGAACTCGCCCGTCTCCTGGCCGGAGAACACAACCCCGCCGGCGGTCACCAGAACGCCGCCCCAGCGCGGCGTCTCGCTCGCCACCTCCCACTTGGCCTTGCCGGTCAGCGGATCGATCGCTTTCAGGTGGCCGACCATGCCGTCCTTCGGATAGACCCAGGACAGGTCGGCCCCCCAGTAGGTCGCGCCCGGGCGGTATTTCACCTCGATCGGCTTGTATTTCATGCCGAGCTCGAGCGAATTTATGTAGACGAGCCCAGTCTGCGGGCTGAAAGCCGACGGGCTCCACGCCTTGCCGCCCCACACGCTCGGCCAGATCTCGACCTGCTCGCCGGTCTCGCGCATGTGCTTGGTGATATCGGAATCGACCGGACGGCCATTCTCGTCGATGCCGTTCGCCCAGTTCAGCGTCTTCACATACTGATTGGCGGCGATCAGCTTGCCGCTGGTGCGATCGAGCACGTAGAAGAAGCCGTTGCGATTGGCGTTCAGCAGCGCCTTGGTCTTGGTGCCGTGCACATCGATGTCGGCGAGCACCATGTCGGCCACCGAGTCGAAGTCATACGGATCCTTCGGCGTGAACTGGAAGTGCCACTTGATCCTGCCGGTCTGCGGATCGAGCGCCAGCACCGACGCCGTATACAGGTTGTCGCCGGGGCTGCGCACCTTGGCGTTCCAGGGACCAGCGTTGCCGACGCCCCAGTAGACCGTCTTCAGCTCCGGATCGTAGGAGCCGGTGATCCAGGATGAGCCACCGCCATGCTGCCAGCTGTCGCCCGGCCAAGACTCATTTCCCGGCTCGCCCGGCCCCGGAATGGTGTAGGTCCGCCAGAGATGCTTGCCGGTTTCCGGGTCCCAGCCGTCGATAAAGCCGCGAATGCCGTATTCCGCGCCAGAGGTGCCGGTGATCACCACGCCATCGGCTACCAGCGGCGCGAGCGTCTGCGAGTAGCCCTCCTTCCAGTCGATCACCTTCGAGCGCCACAACTCGCTGCCGGTCTTGGCGTCCAGCGCGATGACGTTGGCGTCGAGCGTGGTTCTGAACACCTTGCCGTCAAACAGCGCCAACCCGCGGCTGATGATCCCGCAGCACACGATGCGCGGCGTCTCAGGAGGGTATTCGACCTTGGTCTTCCAGATCTGTCGCCCGGTCTTGGCGTCGACGGCGATGGTTGCGTTGTGGGTCGTGGCGTAGAGCACGCCCTTGTAGACGAGCGGGTGAGTCTCCTCAGCACGGTTGTCGTCGAAGCTCAGATTCCACGCCGGAACGAGAGATTTGACGGTTTCCTTGCTGATCTTGTCAAGCGGACTGAAGCGCTGCTGGCTGTAGCTCATGCCGTAATTGAGCACGTTAGCTGTATCCGCCGTGCCCTTCTCCAAATCGGCCGTAGTCTGCGCGTACGCATCGGTCGAGAGCAGACCGGCCAACGCCGCAGCAACTGCTACTGATCTCGTCATACATTTCCTCTTTCGTTATTATGTTTGAAGTAACGGCTTGCAATTTTGGCTCAGCGTTCGGCTCGTACGCTCGATCCAGGGGCCAAGGCCACCGAGACTATCTCAGTCGAGGAATAGCAAAGCGTGATGCTAACGCAACTGAGAAATGGTCCATCATCGTTGAGGAAATCTCAACGTCTCAAATCCAGCAAGCGGGCTTCACCTTGCGCCACGGCGCGGCTCCGTCGTCTCGTCGAACGGGAGGTGACCTGTTCTGATTTTTCGGACGGCGGTTAATTTGGGAGACCAGTCTCC
>JAKBAU010000273.1 GCA_021808875.1 Pseudomonadota bacterium
CGCGCGCTAGCTGTAATATGACAGGCTCATCCGCGGGGATGACCAGCAGTCAGGTCGGACATCGAGGTGATCAGCGGGATCATCCAGCCGAAACTCTGAAGCCGCGAATACGGATTGAAGCGTTGCCTCAACCTCGTTTGGTGCGTCAGGAGCGAATGATTGCATAACGAGGTTCTGTGTTACGTCGTACTTCCTGCTGCATCACCTTACACTGACTTCACTGCCGGAGATGGCGCGCCATGATGTTGCGGTGAATTTCGTTGGTGCCGGAATAGATGGTTGCGGCGCGTGTGGCGAAATATTTTCTTGTCGCCAGAGGCATCTGCGGGGCTCCGCTCGCACCATGCTCAGATCCCCGTGCGAGCGGCCCGCTTGCTTCGAGCGCGAGTTCAGCAATTTTCTGGTGGAGCTCGGTGGCCGTCGTCTTCATGAGCGAAGAGGCCATCTCGTCCTCGCCGTCCAGCCTGCCCGCCGCAAGCAGGTGTAGCTCGAGCGCCTCCATCGCCGTCAGCGCGATGCTGACTTCAGTCATGCGTAGAGCAAAGTCCGGGCCGGGCTGATATCGTGCCACTTCGCGCTCCATCAGACGCCATGCCCGCCGTAGCGAACCGGTGGTCGTATTGTTGCTCCTAGCAAATCGCATCAGCTGCTTCGCCATTGCCCAACCGTGGTTTTCTTCACCTATGCGATTGGCAATCGGTACGCGTACCTCGTCGAAAGCGACCTCGTTGAAGTCATGCTCGCCGTCAATTGTGACTACCGGCAACACAGTCAGGCCGGGGCTGTCCATATCGATAAGCAGGAAGGTGATGCCTTCCTGTGGCCGCTCTGCACGTGCGGTGCGCACCAACGCAAACATGCGATTGGCCAGGTGCGCTCCGGTGGTCCAGATTTTTCGTCCTGTCACCACATAGAAATCGCCTTCGATTTCGGCGCGTGTGGTGAGTGCGGCAAGATCGGATCCAGCACCCGGCTCGGAAAACCCTTGGCACCACAGATCCTCGCCACTGAGGATTGGCTCGAGATACCGCGCCTTTTGCGCCGCCGTGCCGGCCGCGATCATCAAGGGCCCGATGCTGCGGATACCTGTGCCGAAGATGATTGGTGCATCGTTGCGCGCGCATTCCTGCTCGAACAGGAAGCGCCGGCGGACGCTCCAACCGCAACCGCCATACTCGCGTGGCCATCCCGGCGCTATCCAACCGCGGCGGTAAAGTCGTGTATGCCATTCCCGCGCCGCAGCGATCTCAGTGTGGAAGCCAGTGGTCCGCTTGCCCGCTTCGCGCAAGTCTTCGCTCAATTCCTGGGCGAGAAATGCACGAATCTCGGCGAGGAAGTGCGCATCGCCATCTTCATGCACGGCGGGAAGTTCGGCTGCGGATGACATCTCCTCAGCCTATGGGCACTTAGCCTCTGTACAATAAGGGTTATTACGCACTTTCGCTGCGTCAACTGCGCGCGGACGACGAATGCTTCGGCATGTCCGGAAAGAGGGGCATCTGGCATGCTCAGGACCGGGAGAGGTCACAGCAAGTCTGAGGGCGATCTGGCATCGTCCAATCATTTCGGGACGTTCGAAAGGCCGAAAAAGGGGCTGGTCCTGCGCATCTGAGAACTTGGTGCCGCCTGGGTGACTCGAACACCCGACCCACGCATTACGAATGCGTTGCTCTACCGGCTGAGCTAAGGCGGCCCCTCACACAAGCACGCAGAGCTTGCGACAGGCGGCGGAAAGTAATCGAGCATTGGTCGTACCGCAACCGGGCAGGGCGGATTTCGCTGACGCACGGGAGGACTGCCACCCTGCATTGCAGGGTAAGGCAAGAGCGCCTATCTGTGCTCACGCTCCAGTTGCCAGCTTTAGGAGGCTCGTTCGGTTGCGCATTCCCATTCACTCGGAAGGCTGGCCCTTTATCGGCGCAGCTGCGCTGGCCAACCTCTTGCTGACCTGGGGCTTAGGCTGGTGGGGACTGATACTTCTTCCAGTAACCCTGTGGGTCATTGCCTTTTTCCGGGACCCTGAGCGCACTGCGCCCCCCGGGGAACACCGCTTGGTCAGTCCCGCAGATGGACGGTTGTTGCCTATCACCGAGGCCGAGCCCCCTCCTGAACTGGGACTGGTGCCCGGTCCGAGGCCCAGACTTTCCATTTTCATGAACGTCTTCAATGTACACGTAAACCGCAGTCCAGCTATCGGACGGGTGGCGAAACTGGCCTATCGCCCAGGGAAGTTCTTCAATGCGTCTTTTGATAAAGCCTCTGTTCACAATGAGCGCATGTCCATCCTGCTCGAGCTTGGGAGCGCTACTGGAGTGGCCGGAAAGGAACTCGTGGTGGTACAGATCGCCGGGCTCGTGGCGCGGCGGATCTACTGCCCCCTGACGCAGGGGCAAGATTTGAGCCGGGCGGAACGGTTCGGAATGATCCGTTTTGGCAGCCGTCTTGATATATACTTGCCCGAAGGGGCCCATATCGTGGCGCAGCCCGGGAGTTTTGTCCGGGCAGGTAAGACGGTTCTGGCGGAATTCCCGGTTTCGGGCTAAGGATGACGGTTATGCGAAGAATGAGATACGGTCGTATTACCGCCAAGACCCGTGACGATGGCTTTGAGCCCTCAGCACTCAGCCGTTTTGTGCCCAGTGGCCTGACGATTTTGGCCCTATGCTCCGGGGCCACTGCAATCCGCTTCGCTTTGGACGGCAATTTTCGGGCCGCTGTCATCGCCATCATTGTCGCAGCGGTGCTCGACACTATGGACGGCAAGATTGCCCGTCTGCTCGGTGCCGATTCCAAATTTGGGGCGCAGCTCGATTCCCTGGCTGATCTTGTGAGCTTTGGCATCGCTCCGGCTGTGCTGACCTATCGCTGGACCCTCCACCAAGCTGGTGGAGCTGGCTGGACCATTGCACTCATTTATTGTGTATGCTGCGCGATCCGCCTGGCGCGCTTCAATATCGAAACCGTGGAAGCGGCCGATCAGCATGCTGCCAATGCTCATTTTTCCGGCGTGCCGACCCCGGCGGCAGCCTGCATGGTGCTGCTGACCATGCTCGTCAGCTTCCAGTGGCACGACACCACTGCCGGCGCTTGGCTCGCCGATCCTATCCTTAACGGTGCGGTCGTCTCGATCGTCTCATTATTGATGGTGAGCCGAATCCCCACCCTGTCGCTGAAGAACCTGCATCTGGAACGCCGTTATTTGTGGCTGGCAAGCCTTGTTGGCGCAGCAATCGTGACCTTGGCTGTGCTGTGGCCTTGGGCAACATTGTCCGGTGGACTTGCCCTATACATTTTGACGCTGCCCCTTGGCGCGCGCCCCCGCAGCGAACAGCGCCAACTTTTCCGTGAGTTTGGCGAGTAAGCAGCCATTGCACCCCGGCCCTGGCTCCGTCACAGTGATAAAAAATCACTGACGGAAATGCCATGCTCACGAAAGCCGATGATTATCCGGTGCACCAGCGCCCGGAACCGATTGCGGGATCTGGTACAGACCGCAATTTTTACGATCGTTATTTCTTCAATGGCTACACCCTTGACGGTCACCTTTTTTTCGCCTGTGCGCTAGGTGTTTATCCCCATCTCAATGTGATGGACGCAGCGTTCAGCGTCGTCATTGACGGCGTGCAGCATAATTTGCATGCGTCGCGCCTCCTGAACTGTGAGCGGCTCGACACCCGCGTCGGGCCGATCGAGATCAAGATCGTCGAGCCACTCAAGCGGCTCAAAATCCTGATCAACGATGCAGCGCATGACATCTATGCCGAACTGGAGTTTGAAGCCCGAGCGCGTGCCGTCGAAGAACCCCGCTTCACGTTTCGTCAAGGCCCGCGCACGGTGATGGATTACACGCGCATGACGCAGAACGGCAGCTATGAGGGCTTCATCCTGATCAAGGGAATGCGC
>JAKBAU010000024.1 GCA_021808875.1 Pseudomonadota bacterium
AGAGAGACCGCGCCACGATAGCGCCCCGCCTCTAGCCGCGCCTCTACGCCTCCCACCACTGAACTGCCGCCGCCGAAAGGAATGAGCGCCGCGCCCGCGCTGCCCGCCCAGTCCATTATCGCGGCAATTTCCGCCTCGTTTCGCGGATAGGCGACGATGTCGGGGGCGGGGCCGTAGTCGCCGGCGATCCCGCGCAGGTAATCGGGGAAGGATTTGCCGTAGGTGTGGGCGGCGCGGTCGTAGGTTTCGGTGGAACAGCAAGCGGCAAGGGAGGGAGGTGGGACAAGCCGGGACGGAGCCAGATGAAGCGCGTCAAGCGCCGGCGGGCGGCGGGTGGGGAAATCCACCACGCCAAAGCGCCGCGCATAGCGCTGGCGGGTGGAGTCCAACTCTTCCCGCGTCGCGCCCTCGCCTTCCCGTCCCCAGCCGAAATGCTTGAGCCGCGCTGCCGTCATGCTCCGCCTCCCATGCGGCCATCAAGGCCGGCTACAGGAGGCACCGTTTCACCACGCCGGTCAAGCGGCGGATCAGGGGAGCATCAGGATCCGTAAAGCTTACAGGAAATCGCTGTTCAAGTCGGGTCAGGCGAGTTTCAACAAAATACGGGACATCCCCGCCCAACCCGGGCGGTTACAAATCTGCCACTTGCGCAATTACTGATTCATTGCCGTTGATGTCAATTTTGGCCAGCCGATGCACTCTTCGCATGTTTCGCCAGAACGTCGGCGATCCACTGCTGGCTCGTTTCGTGGTGTGCTTTGGCCGCAAGTTCGATCTGCTGCATTACGTTCTGCGGCACCGGCGCGTTGACGACCACTGTCGCGGCGACCGGCGGAGCACTGGCGGCCACGCGTTGCAGCACATGCTCGTTGAAGCGGGCCAGTTGCGCACGCTTCTGGCTGTTGCTCAGCGCCGCATTGTCCGCGACATATGGGCAGTAGGCAGCATTCAGGCTGTCAACCAGATCGCCACCGGAAATACCGGGCCGCTGCATGCGTAGATTGTGGATCAACTGATCAACGCGGTCGTTTAACTGGAAATCCGGTGCGCTGGCGATGAAATTAGCCTCCGCCGGGGTGGCCAGCGCATCCCTCACCTCAGTCCCGCCGACGGCTGGGCAATCAAAGGCGCGTGCCGCTTCGGTCCCTGCGGCGCCGACAGAGTTTCCCCTTCGCAATGATGTAACTAGCTTGGCCGCGGTGTCGGGCACTCCCGTGTTCCCCCAACTGGTGCGGATGTAATTGCTGATATCGGCGACCTGCTGGTCATCCAGCGCCCCGGCAAAACCTGGCATCGCGATCGGTCCGCCGGTCGGACTAAGCCCATTCAGTATCGCTATCACCACGTCGTTCGGCCGCAGTGCCACCACCGCCGCGTTGCCGGCGAGATTGGGCACTGTGCCAGCGATGCCGGAGCCGTGATCCTGATGACACCGGGCGCAGTAGTCAAGATAGAGATGCGCGCCCTGTTGCAGATCGGCAGCGGTGGCGACCGCGTTCTCCTTCGGAGCCGGTTGATCCGGGCTTTCCTTCAGATAAACGGCGATTGCATGGATATCGGAGGCATGCAGATCGCGCAGACTGTCATGCACCACCAATCCCATCGGCCCAAATGCCTCTCCTTCGCTCTTGTCGCGGCCGGTCTTGAGAAAGGTCTCGATTTCGGCGACCGACTTGCCGCCAACGCCAGCCAGCGGATTCGACGAGATGTTCGGCGCGAGCCAATGACCAACCATGCTGCCCGCAAGACTGTCCTTGGCTTCCACTGCACCCAGGCCGTTGTGCGGCGAGTGGCATTCGCCGCAATGGCCGGGCCCCTCCACGAGATAGGCCCCACGGTTCCAGTCCGCCGAGCGCATCGGGTCGGGTTTGAAAGTACCTGGATGGAAGAAAAGTTCCCGCCAGACGAGCAGCGTCTCACGAATGTCGAAAGGGAACGCCATCTCATTTGGCGGTCGTGGCGCATAGACGGGCTTTAGCGACAACAGATACGCTTTGATCGCCAGTACGTCGGCGCGAGGCATTTTTGTATAAGACGTGTAAGGCATCACGGGATAGAGATATTCCCCGCCATGGCCGATACCGTCATGAACGGCGCGATAGAAGTCGTCATCGCTCCATTTGCCGATACCGGTATCGGGGTCCGGGGTGATATTGGGCGAGGCCAACGTGCCGAACGGTGTAACGATCGCCCGCCCGCCAGCAAATGGGGTGCCGCCGGGCTGCGTGTGACAGGCCATGCAGTCGGCCTCATGCATCACATATTCGCCGTGGGTGATGGCGCTTTTCGGACTATCCGCTGGCGGTTCGGCCGCCGCCGACCAAGCGAGCAACAGCCCTCCCAGCAGCATCATCTTCGCCAGATGCTTCGACACCACCAGCCGCATGAACCCACCCCACCTTTCGCAGCTCGAGTCGCCGCAAGGAGCTAGTGTCGCATGGTGTCTCCTGGCCCAGAAAGAGTCGATAAAACTCTTGTTGATCCGCATCTTCCAGCTATCCGATGCTCGATGAACCGAGCCCAGCGCGGGCGGGGGAACCCTCGCCACGTCGCCGGCCGCTGAACGGCGGCGAGGCTCATTTCGCTGCGCGTGCCGCTTGCGACGCTCGATGGCGACTTGAGGGGGGCGGCGAAATCGGCGAAGATACCGCTGCTTGCGGCACGCCTTCGCGCCGCGCCAATTCGAGATATACCCCGCTCACGCCAGAATCCGAAAATCCTTTGGCGAGATGATGCGGAAGTTATCCGTTACCTCATCGCAGTAGGGGTAGGGTCGGGATACGTGTAAAAAGTGGTCACAGGGGGTTTTAGTCTTACTGTGTCATAAGTATGTGTGCTGTGTGGTGCGTTGGCAGCACGGGCAGCGGGGCAAGGCGCGGGCGATTGTGCGGGCGATGGCGATCCGGACGGATGTGATCGAATTTGGCACGTGACGCTCAGGTCTGACCGGGGGATCCGCGGGGTCGATAATCTCCGTGTAGGGGATATTCTTCGCTGAGACCGGCGTGGCTGGGTTCTGAGGGGGGAAAGGCTCCCCTTTCGGAGAGCAGGAATCCATAAGCGGCGATGCACAGCGTGGCATGATGATGAAAGCCGCGCCAGCCTCGTCCTTCGTATTGGCCAAGACCGAGCTCCTGCTTGAGATCCTGGTAGTCCCGCTCGATCCGCCAACGCAGTTTCGTCGCGGCCACCAACGCTCGGCGGCTGATGGTCGCGGGCAGAGTGGAGAGGAAATACTTGGTCGGTTCGGGTTCGCCCGCGGGCCATTCGATCAGACACCATTCCTTGGGGCGTGGCGCGGCACGTTGATAATCGCGATGCGCAGGACGCACCCGGACGGCTGCGAAACGCGAGGCGAGCTGGGTGTTGGTGCCTTCGCGCCAGGTCACGTGCCGCCAGGCTTTCTTGGGCAAAGCCAGTGCCAGTTGCTTGGCGGAGACCGGCTGATGCTCGCTATCACGCCGGATCGCCGATGGCGGGCGGCCGCGCCCGCTCCATTTTTTCGGCGACAACGGCTCCCTGCCGGGCGGCCACAGAGTGGTCGAGGGGGTGATGCCGACGGCATAGGCAAGACCGATCTCGGTGATGCCATCGCGAAAGTCGGTATCGTTGCCGTAGCCTGCGTCGGCTAATACCACATCGGCCTCGATTCCAGCGGCGCGGGCGGCGCGAAGCTGGTCCAGCGCAATCCGCGGCTTGGTCTGGAAAACGATCTCATCAGGCACGCCCGCCTGGACCCGCCGGTCGCGATCATCGGCCCATTCATGCGGCAGATACAGGCGGTAGGCGATGGGCAGGCTGGCATGGTCGTTGGCGGCCGATAGACTGACGGCAACCTGGCAACTGTCCTGTTTGCCGAGTTGCCCGCAGTATTGCCGCGCCACCCCAACCGAATGGGTGCCCTTCTTCGGGATCCCCGTGTCGTCGACGATCAGTGCGCGGATCGCGCCATGCCGTTCGATGACAGGCAGCACACAGGCTCGCACGGCCGCCAGTGCCGCATCGTCAGACCAGTCGGCCTTTGCCACGAAGTGATGCAGCGACTGATGCGCCGCGCGACCGGCATGCCCCAGCACCGGCGTCAGTGCCTCGACATAGGCAGAAAAATGTGATTGAGCTAAACTGCAACTACCGCGTTGGCGGTTTAGTTCAATCTATAAAGAAAAGTCGTTTTATCACACACCCCTCACCGATTTGCAGAGTAGCCGGCTGCGGCATAGGACGCAACTCAATTGCACCTGCCGTTCTTTTTTTCAACATGGCGCGGGGCAACCTTCCGCGCTCCATCTTGGTTTCTCGGGCCCCTCCTGCGGCGAAGAGGGGAAGCCGCAGGCCATAAGAGCGTGCACAGCAAAAGGCGAACGCCCGATTTTGGCAGACAGGTGATGGCTAGGAATTTCGGAACAGATCTGGACAAGATCGATCTTTCTGCCAACGAGAGCCCGCTTGGCCCTGCTCCCGGCGCCATCCGCGCCATCATCGAGGGCGCGCTGAGGGCGCATCGCTATCCCGACGCCAATGGCTTGGCGCTGAAGGCGGAGCTGGCCGAGATTCTGGGGGTGGCGGCCGAGCAGGTGGTTCTCGGCAACGGCTCGTGCGAGGTCCTCGATCTGACCGCCCGCGCCGTTCTCGGCAAAGATGACGAGGCGATGATCGGCTGGCCCTCGTTTCCCGCCTACCGATCGATGGTTGACCGCGCCGGAGCCAAGGCGGTGCTGGTGCCGCTGAAGGACCATGCCTACGATCTCGACGCGATGGCCGAGGCGGTGACCGGTCGGACACGGCTGGTTGTTCTCGGCAATCCCAACAACCCGACCGGGCTGACATTCGGGCAGGCGGCCTTCACGCGCTTTCTCGAACGCCTCCCCGGGGAGGTCGTCGTCATCATCGACGAGGCCTATCACGACTATGTCGGGCGCGCCGACCGCGCCAATGCCCTCGATGAGATCGCTGGTGCCCACGCGCTGGTGGTGACGCGGTCGTTCTCGAAGGCGCACGGCCTGGCCGGCCTGCGCCTCGGCTACGGGGTTGCGCCGGTGCGGCTGGCGCGCCAGATCGAGGCTCAGCGCCAGCGTTTCAATACCAGCGGGATCGCCCAGGCGGCGGCCATGGCAGCGCTCGCCGACCACGAACACTTGGCACGTTGCGTCGCCCTCAACGGCGCCGGCCGCCAATGGCTGGAAAACCGGCTGGCGGCACTCGACCTCTTTTTCCTGCCGTCCGAGGCCAATTTCGTGATGGTGCGGGTGGGCGAGGGCAAGGCGGTCCACGAGCATCTGCGGGCGAGGGGGGTTCTGGTCAAGCCGCTCGATGCCTTTGGCCTGCCCGACTATATCCGGGTCAGTGTCGGCCGGCCCGAGGAGAACGAGCGGTTCATCCAGGCCCTGATCGCCGTTCTGCCACAGACCCTCCCCGGGGAGCCGGCATGCTGCACGCCGATATAACATTTCACCAACTGCGGATTTTTTGTGCCGTCGCCCAGGCGGCAACCTTGACGCGCGCCGGCAAGCAACTCAGCTTGGCGCAGCCCACGCTCTCACAGCAACTGGCGAAGCTCGAGCGGAGCATCGGTGCCAAGCTGTTCGACCGCACCCGGAACCAGATGGTGCTGACCGAGGTCGGGCGCTTTTTCCTGCGCCAAGCGCAACTCATTCTCGATGAGGTTGACCAGGCGCAAATCGGCCTTGGGGAATTCGCGGCCGGGCTGCGCGGCGTCATTCGCCTCGCCGGCCTCAATTCGATCATCCGCGTGCTGGTGCCCAACGCCATCGCCCGACTTGCCGAAACCCATCCGGACGTCGAATTCGACATTCACGAGACCGCGCCGGCCGAGGCGCTCGACCTGCTTTACAACCGCGCCGTCAATATCGGGCTGATCGCGGCAAATTCCGTTGCCCAGAGCAGCGTCTCGTTCAAAAAAATTCCGCTCACGGAGGATCCGTACGTTTTTGCGGTGCCGAGCGGGCTGCGACTGGCGGAGGTTCTAGATCCCGATGCCAGCCTGTCGCCCGCGGAAAGGAAGATCGTCAACAGCTGTATCCAGTTCAATTTTGGCACACAGCATACAAGGCGGATCGCACATTGGTATCAACGGGTGCTGCCGCGCCATCGGCTGGTCACCCAATGCCGCAGCTACGAAGTGGCGCTCGGCATGGTGCGAGCCGGCCTCGGCGTTTGCCTGGTGCCGGCTTTGACCGCGCATGACGGTCATGCCGGGATGGCCGGCATCGACCTTTACGCGACCGACCAGCCCTCCCGGAAGACGGTGGCCTTGGTGCCGGCGCAGTATCTGCGGGTCGAACCATACAAGGCATTCCTTCGGGCATTACAGGCAGCGGCCGGCACGGTACGTCTGCCCCATATTCTGCCGCCGCCACCCTTCATCGAGTTAGCCGCGGACTCTCACCAGGCCGATCTCACCTCGGCCTGATTTTTACCGCCGTAGCTGATCATGGAACGCATGTTCCGTGCCGGCGATTCCGCGCCTTCGCAGGCGCACGATGAACGGTTCTCAACGTTCCCCTGCCTGGCTATTTAAAATCACAATCACGGCTATAGGTTCCCGGCCGGTGAAGGCGCCGCTAGCGTCGCTCGCAACGTGATCACGCCGGGGAGGATTTCGCATGGTGATGATGATGGCGCCCGGGGGTACCGGGGAAATGGCCAGGCTGGCGCTCGACGAAGGCGCCGATGCGGTTTACGTCGGGGTTCTCGGCTGGAGCCGCCGCGGCGCGGAACACGAACTCAACGACGACGAGATCCGGGGAATCATCGACTATGCCGGTGCGCGCGGCAAGGAAGTGCGCGTCGTCGTCAATACCCTGCCGAGTTCGACCGAAATCCCGATGTTCCTTGATCGCATCGATATGTATGCCGGCTGGGGCGCCAAGGGATTCATGATCAGCGACGTCGGCTGCATGCGCCTCGTGCATGAGCGACTGCCGCACGTCGCGATCCACACCAGCGTCGGCTGCGGCATCACCAACTTCCAGGATGTCCGTTTCCTCGCCGAGAGCGGGGCCACCCACATCGTTCTGCCCTATCGCATGACGGTCGAGGAAATCGCCGAGATCAAGGCCAAGACCGGGATCGGCATCGAGGTATTCATGTTCAAGACGCCTTCCGGCGGCAAGATCTGCCCCGGCAAGTGCATGATGAGCAGCTATTTCAGCTATCGCCACTGGCTGGACGAGAACGGCAAGGATCACTTTTTCGGCAGCGCCAGCCGAGGCGGCGATTGCCTGCGGGTGTGCCAGTCCAACTGGGAGTTCGGTACCGACGAGGAATCGCTCGGCCAGCCGATGACCATCAAGACCAATCCGGCGCTGTGGGTGGAGGAACTGCCGGCCTATCTGGCGGCCGGCGTCGATTGCCTGAAGGTTCCCGGTCGCGACCGTTCGGCGCAACTGGTTCGGGACATCGTGCGCTTCTATCGCACGGTGCTCGATCGCATCGCTGCGGGCGAGACCATCGATTTCACCGCTTACCGCCCTTTGCTGGCGAGCTTCCATGAGCGCTGGAAAACCGAGCGGGGATTGCGTGACCGGCGGCTGATCGCCGAGGCCCGGCGCGAAGCGCTTCGTGCCGATCGCCTCACCGCCGCTTCCCCCGTCTGCGTCCCTGCGCAGTAACCGTCATGACCTCCGGATCGCAAGGAATGTCCATGTTCGAATTGTCGACCGACGTCACCTCGCCGAAGATACTTCGCCGCGGCGACTATTCCGCCTATGATGCCCTGTATCTTGGCGATTTCTCATGTCCGGACACGCTGGACAATTTCAGCTCGCACCCCGAATACCTGGTTGAAGGGGTTGAAGCCGTCAAGCTGCAAGGCAAGAAATGCTATCTCCGGCTCCACGCCGTTCCGAGCAACCACGAACTCGGTTCGGTGCGGACAATTATCGAAACGGCGATGCGGCTGCCGTTCGATGCCTTCGAGGTGCATAATCTCGGTCTCCTCAAGATGCTGCGCGAAATCGGCTGCAACAAGCCGATCCATCTCGGGGTGTTCGGCAATCTCTACACTGACGCGACCGCGCGCGTGGTGAAGGATTATGGGGTGACGCGCGTCTATCCCAATCCCGAACTCAGCCTCAAGGAGGCCATCTACATCCGTGATCAGACACCGATTCAGGTGCTGATGCCGGTGCATGGCAAGATTCCGCTGGTGATCTCGGAGACCTGCTTCATCCTTGAGCATTCCGACCGCCGGCCGGATACGGGCTGTGGTTATCTATGCACCCGCGAGCATTGGCTGACCCGCCGCGCCGCTGGCGGATGGTCGCTCAAGGATACCGGCCGTATGACCCTGAGTGGCAGCGATCTCTGTATGCTTGAGCACGTCGACAAGCTGGTCGAGGCGAAGTTCGACGCATTTTATGTCCAGAGTCACGGGGAAAGCGGCGAATATGTCGCAACCGTCGGCCGCTTGTATCGCGATGCGCTGACCAAGGCCTTCGCCGGCGCGCCGGCCGAAGATCTCGCCGACGCCCTGCGCGAGGTCGGCGCATTCGCCAAAATGGGTCTGTGCAACGGTTATTACTTCGAGAGCGCCGGTCGGCGCTATGTCGGAAGGGCCTGACCATGCCAACCCTGTTGGCGCCGGGCGGCAGCCGCGAGATGGCCATTGTCGCCATCGATGAAGGGGCCGACGTGATCTACGTTGGACCACTGGGCTGGAGCCGGCGGCCAGCCGAATCGGAGATGGACGACGACGACATCAAGTCGGTGATCGACTATGCCCGCGACCGCAATCGTCAGGTTCGCGTGGTGCTCAATACTTTTCCCAGTCCGTTCGAGATGGAAGGCTTCATCGCCAAGATCCGTCGCTATGCGGAGTTCGGTTGCTCCGGATTCATCATCACCGATCCTGGCGCGATCGCGGTGGTGCGCCGCTTGCTGCCGCAGACGGTGATCCATGTCAGCATCGGCAGCGGCATCACGAATGCCTGGGATGCGCGCTTTTACCGGGATCTCGGGGCGGACATGATCATTCTGCCCTATCGCTGGGACGAAAGCGAGATCGAGCGGGTGAGCCGGTGCGCCGATATCGGGCTCGAAGTCTTCCTGTTCGAGACCGTTCAGACAGGAAAGATCTGTCCCGGCAAGTGCATCATGTCGAGCTATCTCAAGTTCCGCGACTGGCTCCCGGTGGAAGGCAAGGACGCATTTTTCGGCAGCGCCAATCGCGGCGCCAAGGAATGCTATCGGGTCTGCCAGGTGCCGTGGGAGTTCGCCAGCGGGCAGGGCGTGGCACAGAGTCTGAAATTGCGCCGCGATGCGCGGCTGATGCTGGAACAGTTGCCGCGCATGGTGGCTCTCGGCGTGGAGTGCTTCAAGCTGTCGGGCCGGGAGCGGCCGGTGCCGATGATCCGCGACCTCGTGCGTTTCTATCGCAAGGTGCTGGACGGAATCATCGACAAGAGCGCGCTGGATATGAGCGTGTATGCCGGGGAGGCGGCACTTCTCGGCGCGCGCTGGAAGATCGAGAAAAATAAGCGCGTCGACAGTCTGATCGACCGGGCCGTCCCGCACGAGGCCGAGCCCATGCGCTGGGCAACCGCGTGACGTCCGCGCCACCTGCCTTGCGCTGCGCCTTCGAGGCTACCGGCAGCCCGTCTTGGATCATGCGCACGATACAGGAATACGCGCTGGATCGCCGGCACGGATTTCGCCTCGCGCTCGCCCTCGGCCACGACCGTGGCACACGGACGCGACGGGCGACCGAAACGGCGCTGGTCGAGGGCACGGCCGATCTTATCGACACCGACTGGATTTCCTTGGCGCGCCATCGCCACGCAGGGATCGGTTGTGCCGCGGTCTTTCCTTACGGGCGCGTCATGGGTGGGATCGTCGTCGCCGCGGGATCGGGGATCACCGATTTCGACGGTCTGCGCGGCCGGAGGGTCGGCGTGGTGCGCCGCGACGACAAGAACTGGTCGGTGGTCCGTGGAGCCTGCCTGCTTGGCCGCGGCTTCGACCCCGATACCGAGGCGGAGGTCAGCGAGGCCCTATCGAAGACGACGCTGGTCGAATGGCTTGAGGCTGGCCGTGTCGATGCCGCTCTTGTTTACTGGCATCTGGTGCCGCGGCTGACGACGACGGGCCGTTTTCGCCAATTATACGACGTTCTCGACTTGCTCGATCTCCTCGGCGTCGCCTCGCCGCCGACGACTTTCTTCACCTGCCGCGACGAATTTATCGCCGAGCAGCCCGACGTCATCACCGGCTTCATCGCCGCGTACCGCGAAGCGGTGATGCTGATGCGCGCGGATGGCGCGGTGTGGGATCAGGCGGCGGCACAAACCGGTGACCCACCAGAGGTTCTGGACGGCCTGCGCGCCGCCTGGTGCCGCCGGGTGTGCATCGATTGGCGCTCCGACGACCTGGACGATCTCGATCGCCTGTTCGAACGGCTGAAATCTCTCGATGGCGAAGGCGCCCTTGGCATTGGCGCCATTCCCGCGGGCACGTTCGCCCTCTTTCCGACGCATTGAAAGGAGCAGCCAGCATGGTTGCATTGATGGGGCCCGGTGGCACCCTGAACATGGCCGTTACCGCGCTGGAACAAGGATGCGATTCCGTGTTCGTCGGTCCCAAGGGCTGGAGCCGGCGACCGGCGAGCGATGAACTCGACGATGGCGAGATCAACGAATTGATCGCCTGGAGCCGTCCGCGGGGCAAGGACATCCGCATCGCCATCAACGTGATGCCGTCCCCGCAGGAAATTCCGACGTTCCTCTCGAAGATCGAGCGCTATGTCGGCTGGGGAGCCGGGGGAGTGATGATCTGTGATCCCGGCTGCATCCGGTTGGTGCATCAACAATTCCCCGATCTCGACATCCATGTCAGCGTCACCGCCGGCATCTTCAACAACGAGGACATTCATTTCTACCGTGCTCTCGGCGCCAACATCGTCGTCATTCCCTATCGCTGGGGGACGGCGGAACTCGCGGAGATCCGCGACCAAAGCCAGGTCAAGCTGGAGGCGTTTCTGTTCCAGACCATCAAGCGCGGCCGCATCTGTCCCGGACGGTGCTATTCCAGCAGTTATTTCCGCATAACCCATCAGCTCGATGCCGACGGCAAGGACCATAATCTCGGCAGCGCCAGCAAGGGCGGAAGTTGCTACCGGGTCTGCCGGGCGAAGTGGAATCTCGACATCGACGATATCTCCCAGGGCGTGGTGGCCGATCTCAAGGCCACGCCGGAACTGCTGCTCTGGGAAATGCCGGACTATGTGAAGCTGGGGGTTGACCGCTTCAAGATTCCCGGCCGCGAGCGTTCGGTCGAACTGGTCGGCGCGATCTGCGGTTTCTATCGGCGGGTTCTCGACCATGTGCTGGCCGGCAGCGACGACGTCTCAAGATTTGCCGAGGAATGGCACGAGATGCGCGCCCGCTGGGCGCAGGAGCGCGGCCGTCGCGACAATGCCCGCATCGATGACGCGCAAATGGTTCTGGCACAGTAGACGCGACGACAAGGAGCGCCACCATGCACATTGCCGCCCAGCGCGCCGTGCCTGGCGCGTTCATCCGCGACCTGGCCGATATCGGCGCGGAAGATAGGGCGCTGGTTGGCGGCAAGGCGTTCCATCTCGGCCGGCTGATGCGCTGTGGCTTCAATGTTCCCCGCGGCTTCTGCATCACCAGCCTGGCCGCGCGCGGCGCCGGCCTGGCCGATGGCGGGCGGGCGTGGCTGTCCGCGCCGCTGCGTGCCACGGTGGTCGAGGCGTGGCGGCGGGCGGAATTCACGATCGCGGCGGTGCGCAGTTCGGCCAGCGAGGAAGACGGCCGCGAGGCGAGCTGGGCCGGCATTTTTCCCACCCTGTTGCCGATTACCGATGAGGAGCAACTGCTCGACGCGGTCGCGCAGTGTTTTGCCGCCCTGCACGCGCCGGAGGCGGCGCTCTATCGCGACTCACGGCGCGGGACGGTTCGCCCCACCATGTCGGTGCTGGTTCAGGAACTGGTGACGGCGCGGGCGGCGGGCATCATCTACACCGCCAATCCGCTCACCGGAGAGGATGATGATATCATCGTCAATGCCGTCCACGGCCTGGGCGAGCCTCTGGCAGCCGGCCGTGTCAGCGGCGACGTGTTCGTGCTCGATCGCGATGGCAGGCTGAAGGAAACGCGACTGTCGGCGCAGCCATTCATGCTGACGCCCGTCGGCGAAGTGCCGCTGGCCGGCCAGGGATCCCGGCAACCGGTGATTTCGCCGGACGAAGCCGCAACCCTGGCGCGGCTTGCGGTCGATATCGAAGCGGTGTTCAGCCGCCCGCAGGACATCGAATTCGCCATCGGCGACCAGGGCATCCATATCGTCCAGTCGCGGCCGATCACCCGATCCGCCGCCGGGGCCACCATCACCAGCAGCGATATCGATGCCTATGTCGCGCGCGAACGCCGCGCCTTGGCCGCGCGTCTGGCCGCCCGGCGCCGGGACGACCACCTTTCCGACCGCCCGGCGGTGTTCAGCAACGGCAATATCGGCGAGTTGCTGCCCACCCCCTCGCCAATGAGTTTCGGCCTGTTCCGCGCCATCTTCGCCGCGCGCGACGGGGCGATCGTCGGCGGCCGCCGCGCGCTCGGCTACCGGCTCGCCGATGATGGCGCCGAGAATCTGTATGAGATGATCTGCGGCCAGCCTTATTTCAATGTCGAGGTGGACGCCGGCACCTTCGATATCGGGCTGCCGATCGATATCGACGAAATCCTGGCCGGCATCGCCCGGGATCCCGCCCGCGCCAATTATCCTGAGTTCGGCCTTTACCGGCAGGGCATCAGCCTCGTGGAAGCCATCCGTCGGCACGGTGCCGCTGAGGGACAGCGCCGGCACGACAGGCTATGGGGATTCCACGCCGACATGACGGCCTTCGCCCACGGCTTCCGCGCTCGTTTCGCGAGCGGCATCGAACCACGCCTCCGCGCCGGCATGAAGGAGGCGAAGCGGTACCGGCCGGCGGCGATGACCGAGGCGAAGCTGCTGGCCTCGTTTCAGGAACGGCTGGACTATCTGCGGCGGTATGCCTGCGTCTGGTTCGTGGTGGCGGCGCGGCTAGCTTTCTTCTTCGCCGACATGGTGCGCTGGCGGCTCGATCATCATCTCGGCGACAGCGGCGCGGCCGCAGCCTTGTTGCGGGGGCTTGCCGGCAGCCGCATCACGCGACAGGCCCTGGATCTCGAACGTCTGTCCGCAGGGCGCCTGACCCGTGCCGCCTTCCTCGCCCGCTATGGCCACATGGCCTCGAACGAACTGGAAATCATGCGGCCGCGCCTCGTCGAGGAACCGGCGGTGATCGACCGGCTGCTCCATGACCTGACCCTGTCGGGGCGACGGCCGGCTGAAGAATTCCGCCAGCAGCGCCAGCGCCGTCTGGCGACGGAGCGGGAACTCCGCGGCCGGTTGCGGGCCGCCGCGGCGCCGGCCGGAGAGATCACGGCGCTGTTCGCCGATCTGCGGTTGGCGCAAACCTTCCTGCCGCTGCGCGAGACCATCAAATACTATTTCGCCGCCGAATACGCGGCGCTGCGCGCCATTCTCGTCGCCATTAACCGGCGCCTGAGCTGGGCGGAAGACGATGTCTTCCATCTGTACCCCGAGGAAATCGCCGAGTGTTTCGGCACTTCTCGCGATCTGGCCGGGACCGTCGCGCGGCGCCGGCGCGAGCGCCGGATCGCCGGTTTGCTGGCGCGCCAGCGGCGGCTCCCGGCGGTGGTGTTCGAAGCCGATCTTGCCGCGCTCGGCGCCTGCTCGACCGGGCTGGCGACAGGGCGGCTCGCGGCGGTTCCGGTGGCGCCCGGCGCGGCCGTGGGCGTGGTCAGGGTGCTGGACGACGGCGGTGCTTTGCCGCCCGCGGCACTCCATGGCGGCGAGATCATCGTGACCCGCTCGGCCAATCTCGGGCTGGCGCCCCTGCTGCGCATGGCGGGCGGCTTGGTGGTCGAGGTTGGCGGCATCCTTGCCCATGCCGCTTGTCAGGCGCGCGAGAGCGGCATTCCCGCCGTGGTGCTCGCCGATGCCACCGCCCGGCTTACCGACGGCATGACGGTCAGCCTCGACGGTGATCGCGGCTTCGTCGAGATCGTCGACCCGCCATAGGCAACACGCGCGACCAATTGGGAGGCATCATGCGATTGCTGCGCTATGGCCCGCCCGGGGCCGAAAAGCCGGGCCTGCTCGACGAGGCGGGACGGCTGCACAGTCTGGCCGGGCGGCTCGCCGATCTCGACGGCCCGGCCCTGGCCCCCGATCGTCTCGATTGGTTGCGCGCCGTTGATCCGGCCTCGTTGCCGCTGGTCGAGGGCACGCCGCGGCTGGGCCCGCCGGTGGCCGGGATCGGCAATGTCATCGCCATCGGCGTGAATTACCGCGGCCATGCCAGCATCGTTGCGCTGCCCAACGAACCGATCATCTTCTCCAAGCATACCGGCGCGATATGCGGCCCTGATGATCCCATCCGGATTCCCCCCGGTGCCAGCAAGGTCGATTGGGAGGTTGAGCTGGCGCTGGTGATCGGCCAGCCCGCCCGCCGGGTGCCGGTGGCGCGCGCGCTCGAATACGTCGCCGGCTACATGGTCGGCCACGACATTTCCGAGCGGGATTTTCAGAGCGAGCGCGGGGGCCAGTTCATCAAGGGCAAATCGTGGAGGAATTTCTGCCCGCTGGGCCCCTGGCTGGTGACCCGCGACGAGGTCGCCGACCCTCAGGCCCTCCAACTATGGCTCGACCTCAACGGTGAACGGATGCAGGAATCATCGACCGACGATATGGTCTTCTCCTTGGCCGAGCTGGTCAGCTATGTCAGCCATTTCATGGTGCTGCAGCCGGGCGACGTGATGCTCACCGGCACCCCGCCTGGCGTCGGCATGACCCAGGGGCGCTATCTCCGGGCCGGCGACGTGGTGCGCCTGGGCGTGGCCGGCCTGGGCGAGCAGTGCCAATTGGTGATGCCGGACGGCGATTAGAGCGGTCTAGTTCAATCAGATTTCAGCACGGTTGGGAACCCCATTCCGATCCAAACAGCTCGGCTACCGCTCTAGCCCGCTCGCCTTCGAATACTCCGCCTTCGCGGTCGACGGACGGACGGATCTCAGCATGGGGGTCTACAATCCGGCGACGCCGGGGGATGCGGAAAAAATCCGATTACGGATCGGCTCGATGCCATAGGCGAACCTCGTCGGATTTCCCGGGCGACACATGAGTCGTGCGCTCCCCTCTCCGCTTCACTCGCTCAGCCGGCCTGCGCCTGAATTGCCATGCGACGCTGCAACCGTCGTTGCAGCTGATCCAGCACCACGGCGGCGATGATGACAACTCCCTTGATCACCATCTGCCAGAACGAACTGACCCCAAGCATCACCAACCCGTCCCCGAGGATGCCGATGACAAAGGCGCCGATGATCGTGCCCCAGATGGTGCCGCGCCCCCCGGCTAGCGACGTGCCTCCCAGCACGGTCGCCGCGATCGCGTTCAGCTCGAACGTCTCGCCGCTCGCCGGATGCGCGGCCACCAGTTCGGAAGCGACGATCAAGCCGGCGAAGGCGGCGCAAGCGCCGGAGATCATGTAGACGATGAATTTGATGCGATTCACCGGCACGCCGGATAGCAGCGCCGCACGCTCATTGCCGCCAACCGCGTAGACGCGGCGGCCGAAGGGGGTGCGAGCCGCCAGATAGGCCGCGATCGCGCCCGCCACGGCCAGCGCGATCACCGAGACCGGCACCCCGAGAACCGTCCCCGCGCCCAGAATTGGAAAGCCGGTGTTATGGAACTGCGGCCGTCCGACGAGATTGGGGAACGTCTCGCCGCCGGAAATCAGCAGCGCCGCGCCACGCGCGATATAAAGCGTCCCCAGCGTGGCGATGAACGGCGCGACACTCAACCAGGTGACCAGCAGCCCGTTGATGGCGCCGACCAGCACACCGGCCGCGATCACGGCCAGGATCACCACCGGCACGTCGGGGAACAGCGTGACATGCCAGAAGGCCAGCGGCAGCCCGCGGTCGATCAACGCGCCGGCGATCATGCCGGCAAGGCCGACGATCGAGCCGACCGACAGGTCGATCCCGCCCGTTATCACGACGAAGGTCATGCCGATCGCCAGGAACGCGTTGATGGAAACATGCTTGGCAAGCAGCACCAGGGTTTCCAGGGCCAGGAAATTCGGCGCGGTGGCGCTGAAGAAGGCGAACACCACGAATAGCGCGATCAGCGTGCGCAGGCTGAGCAGCAGCAGCAGCGGCGAGGTGCGGCGCGGCCGGGAGGGCGAGGCGATCGGAATTTGCGCGCCGCCGCTCATCGCATGCCCCCGGCAGCCGCCGCCCCGCCCAGATTGGCCGCGGCGACCAGCCGTTCCTCGGTCGCCTCGGCACGCGCGAAATCGCCGCTGATGCGGCCACCGGCCATCACCACGATACGGTCGGCCACGGCCATCACCTCCTTGAGATCCGAGGTTGCGAACATCACGCCCAACCCCTCTCGCGCCAGTGCGCGCATCGTGCCGAACACTTCGGCCTTGGCACCGACATCGATGCCGCGTCCCGGCTCATCGAGCAGCAATAGTTTCGGCCGGGTCAGCAGCGCCTTGCCGATCACCACTTTCTGCTGATTGCCGCCGCTCAGCGCCGTCACCTCCACGTCGGGCGACGACACTTTGATCAGAAGGTCGCGTATCATGCGCGCGACCGCCCGCCGCTCCTCCGTGACGTCGATCGCGATGCCGCGCAAGAACTGCCACAGGCTGGCGAGCGTCAGATTGACGGCGACCGACAATGTTTGCACCAGACCTTCGCGCTGCCGATCCTCCGGCACCAGCGCGATGCCGGCTCGGATGCGGGTGGCGATCGGCAGGCCGAAGAGTTCCTGACCGGCGAGTTGCGCCGAGCCCGTGGCATCCGGCTGCGCGCCGATCAGCACCTCGAACAATTCCGACCGGCCGGCGCCGAGCAGGCCATAGAGCCCGACCACCTCGCCGGCCGCGACGTCCAGACTGACATGATCGACCAGGAAACCGCCATGCGGATTGGCGAGGCTGACCTCGGAAATCCGCAGCAGGCCGCCGGCGCCGAGGCTCGGCGGGGGGTGTGCCGCGGCCTCCGCCATCGTGCCGACCATCTGCGCGATCAGCCATGGGATGTCCACGTCGCGCATCTCGGCTCTGGCCTGCAGCCGGCCATCGCGCAGCACGGTGACGGTGTCGCCGATGCGCACAAGCTCTTCCAGCCGGTGGGAGATATAGACGATCGCGACCCCTTCGGCCGTCAGTTCGCCGATGACGCGGAACAGAATTTCCACTTCGGTTGCGCTGAGCGCGGAGGTGGGCTCGTCCATGATCAGGATGCGGACGTCGCGCGCCAGCGCCTTGGCGATCTCGACGATCTGTTGCTGGGCGATGCGCAGGTCGCCGACCAGGGTGTGCGGATCGATATCGTGCTCCAGCCGGCGCAGGAGAGCGCGCGTCTCGGCGGCGTGGCGGGCGGCATCGATGTCGATGCCCAATCGCAACGCCGGCTGGCCAAGAAAAATATTCTCGGCGACGCTGAGATTCGGACAGAGATTCATCTCCTGGAAAATGATACCGATGCCGTGCGCGGCGGCGTCGTTGACGGAGGCGAAGGCGACCTCGCGCCCGTCGAGGAACAGGCGGCCGGAACTCGGCTGCTCGGCGCCGGCCAGGATTTTCATCAGCGTCGACTTGCCGGCGCCGTTCTCGCCCAGGAGGACGTTCACCACGCCACGCCGCACGGCGAAATCGACAGCATGCAGTGCCGTGGTGCCGGGATAGACCTTGCCGATCCGCTCGGCGCGCAGGACGATGCCGTCCGACGCTGGCATGGCCTCGGCAGTCATGGGGACGCGGCGCCAAGCGCGCGCAGGCGCACGACCGTGACCTGCGGCGGGGTCGAGGCCGACATGGCACCGGTGAACGCAACCCCGCGGCCCGGGGTCAGCGCGGCGAGGTCGAGGCCGGCGTGAGCGGATGCGGTCGCGCGATCGTTCAGCTCGCGCGAGACCTGCGCGAACTGGATTTGGTTGACCACCTCGTCGAAAGAGATGAACGGCAAGCTGTCGCGCAGCGTGGTTCCGAAGATCACCGGCCCGATCTGCAATTCCACGTCCTGCCCATCGATCTCCACGCTCAGCGTCGCGTGCCGCAGCGTCGTCTCGGCAGCCTTGATGCGCCCTTCGCCGCGGACGATGAAGTTCCACGGCCCATCCCCGGCACGGGGGCGATGGCCGTAACTTCTGCCCGCCGCGTCCGGATCCTTGGCGAGCGCCTGCAGCACGGTGCCGATGTCGGTGGCCTTGTCCTGCATCAGGGGCAGCACGCGCGATACCCAGAGCGACGCCACGAACTGCTTGGCGTCAAATGTCGGGTTGCCGGCAAGATCGGTGCGGGCAACCTCCCGGTCCGGGACGACGGCGATGCCGCGCGCCACCAGCACGCCGGCGACGGCGACAACCGCAACGCTCAGCAGCGCGGACCGTCGCCGCCGCGGGGTGTGGCTCCGACCGTATGTCACGCTTGCGTCTCGTGCCACACCCACGGCAGTCCTCTTATTTCGCGAGCGTGAAGTTGTTGAGTTTGCTGGCGTTGGCCTTGGTGATCAGGACGCAATCGACCAACTGCTTCTCGGGTTTGCCGGTGGCGCCGGTGCGCAGGTACTGGTCGGCCTCGTCGACCGCCATGGTCGCGATCTGGGTGATCGGCTGCAGAACGGTCGCGTCCATCTTGCCGGAGAGCACGGCGTCACGGGCGTCATTGCTGCCGTCGAGGCCAACCACGATCACCTTGGTCTTGCCGGCGGCCTGCAGCGCGGCCGAGGCGCCGAGCGCCATCGTGTCGTTGCCGGCGATCACGCCCTGCACGTCGGGATGCGCCTGCAGGATCGATTCCATCTTCGTGTAGGCCTCGGTCTGGATCCAGTTGGCGCTCTGGCGGTCCAGCATCTTCATGTCCGGATACTGGTCGAGCACGTCGTGATAGCCCTTGGAGCGCACACCGGCATTGGTGTCTGCCTCACGGCCGACGATCTCGACATAGCGGCCCTTCTCGCCGAGCGCGCGCACGAACTCCTGCGCCCCGAGGGTCGCGCCCTGGTAGTTGTTGGCGACGATCTGGGCGACGGCGACTCCGGTCTTGTTGATCTCGCGATCGACGAGGAACGTGGGGATGCCGGCCTTCTTCGCCTTTTCCACCGCCGCGATGCTGGCGTCGGAACCCGCATTGTCGAGAATGATCGCCGCAGCCTTGCGCGCGATCACGTTGTCGATCTCCTGGTCCTGCTTGGCGGCGTCATCGTCGTTGGACAGCACCAGCGTGGTGTAGCCGAGCCGCTTCGCCTCGGCGTCGGCGGCGTTCGCCACCTGCACGAAGAACGGATTGTTGAGCGACGCGGTGATGATGGCGATGAGCTTGCCGTTGCCCTGCGCTTGCGCCGGGACGCTCCCCGCCGCCGCGAGCGCGATCGTTGCGGCTCCGAGTATGTGAAACAGCTTCATGACTGGTCTCCTCCTCCTCATTGTTGTTGTGCCCCCAGCCCGGGGCATCAGAGAGTTAGCATCTCATCACACCAGTGGCCCGGGCACAAGCCCCGCCGTCGTGACCTTGCCCGTCTGTGCCCCCGGCGCCGCGCCCGTGCTTGACCTGGCCGAAGAAATCGGCGCCGCCGATCTGTCCGCCCTTCAGCGCGATCTCGATCGGCCTCAGGCCGCGCCGATGGCCGAGGCAGAGAGGCCCCCCAGGTGCCAGCGGCATCGCCGCCTCCAGCGCATAAAGGCCGAGCCGGCTCGTCGCCGCGCCCGAGGTATCGCCGCCGGCCACGACCAGCCGCGACACGCCGCTCCACGACGTCACCGTGGCCAGCACCTCGCCCAGGGCGTCGGCGACCCTTGCCTGCAACGCTCCGACCGGCTCGCCGCCGCGCGCGGCGGCCTCACGCAATTGACCGATCGACATGTCCTCTGGCCCCTCGGCGGAGAACACGATCGCATCCCGCCCGGCGGTCAGCGCGGCGGCGGCGGCGGCAACGGCGCGCGCGATCTCCCCGCGCGCCGTTGCCGAATCGACAACGGCGCGCACGTCGAGCCGGACCGGAACGAAGCCGTTCCGCACCCCCCAGTCGATCTGCCGCGCCGTGATGGGCGAGCAACTGCCGGAGACCACGAGCAGCCGTTCGGCGGGGCCGGTTTCCGGCGCCGGAGGTGCCGGCGGCAGCAGACCCGCGGCGCGCCAATGCGCAACCAACCCGTAGGTCAACCCCGATGACGCGACCGCGAACACCCCGTCGCCGCGTGCCCGCCAGATCGCGCCCCCGGCCGCTTCCAATGTCTCGTCGTCGATCACGTCAAACAGCATCGCGCGCAAGCCCGCGTTCCGCGCCGCCGCCAGCGCCGCCGCGCCGCGCCCCTGCTTCAGCGCCACCAGATCGACGAGGCCGATCGCCTCTCGCGTCTGCGCGGCGAGATGGAGACGGAGATCGGCCTCCGCCATCGGCGTCACCGGATGGCGGGCCATGGTCGGATGCCGGTCGAGCCGGTAGCCAACGCCATCCACGGCGGCAAACAGGTTGCCGAATGCCTGGTAGCGGCGCAGCGCCGGCGCCCCCACCACCATCGCGCACCAGGCCCGCCGTGTCGCCGCCAGCCCGATCT
>JAKBAU010000274.1 GCA_021808875.1 Pseudomonadota bacterium
TGTGGCCCTGGTTTTGTTGAGACCGAAGTGCTGGTTGCCGGACCACTCTCTGACCGCAAGGGAGTCAATATCCCTGATTCCGTGCAGGGGCTTTCGCCGTTGACTGAAAAGGACCGTACCGATTTGGCCTTCGCCCTCGAACTCGGGATCGATTGGGTCGCGTTGTCTTTCGTGCAGCGCCCTGAGGATGTCAGCGAGGCGCGCGCGATGATTGCCGGCCGGGCGCGGATTTTATCGAAGCTGGAGAAGCCTTCGGCAATCGAACGGCTTGAGGAGATCGTCGGCCTGTCCGACGCGGTGATGGTGGCACGTGGCGACCTTGGCGTGGAGCTGCCGCCAGAGGATGTCCCTGGTTTGCAGAAGCGCATCATCCGCGCTTGCCGGCAGGCGGGCAAGCCCGTTGTGGTGGCGACACAGATGCTGGAATCGATGATTGAGGCGCCAACGCCAACCCGGGCTGAAACCTCTGATGTGGCCACTGCCGTGTTCGCGGGGGCTGATGCGGTGATGCTCTCGGCGGAATCTGCCTCGGGCCGCTACCCACTGGAAGCCGTTACCATGATGAGCAGGATTATCCTGCGCGCGGAACATGACCCCAACTACCATGAGGGCATCGGAAGCGACGGAGCCAAGCCGGATTGCAGCGATGCCGGCGCCATTAGCGCCGCCGTCTGTCAGGTCGCCGCGGTTGTACCGGTGCGTGCCATTGTCGCTTATACGTCATCCGGTTTCACGGCGCTGCGCATCGCGCGTGAGCGCCCGGAAGCCCCTATTCTCAGCCTCACACCCAATGCCGCGACGGCCAGGCATGTCGTAATGGCCTGGGGGGTTCACTCCGTTCACACTGAAGATGCTGCAAATGTTGAAGACATGGTGGCAAAAGCCATTACGATTGCCAATCGTGAAGGATTTACTGAGGCGAACCAACCCCTGCTGATTATCGCGGGAATGCCATTTGGAACACCGGGCGCCACAAATCTGTTGCGAATTGCAAGAGCGGATTGAATCTGGCGCATACGGCCGGCGGACAATCGCCGGAAAATAAGCGCTGATATCAAAAGAGGCAAAAAATTTATCCGCGACGGATAGTCCGCCGCGGCAATGGGGGCGATTTTCCCAAATTCTAAAAAACGGAGGAAAAACGATGATGAGACAAAAGAGAAAAAATGCGCTGTTGGCGGGCATCGCGGCACTGTCACTCAGTGCTGTAGCGGCCCATGCACAATCACCTGATCGGCCGGATTCATTTTTAAGCAGCCTTATGACCCGTAAGACGATGACAGGCGGCTGGAACGGCGGGCGGGTGCGCCTAGCTGATGCGGGTCTGTCGTTCCACGGCTTCTACGATGGCAACTTCGCCGATGTGTTGCCGGGCGGAAAACGCTCCGGCAACGGCTATGCCCAGCAGCTCGGAATCGGCGTTGACCTTGACGCTGCCAAGCTGTTTGGCATTCAGGGTGGCACGGTCCATATCGGCTTCAGCCAGCGCCAGGGGCGCAACGCGAGCAGTGATTTCATTGGCAACAAACTCTCCGTGCAGGAGGCTTATGGCGCGGGTGAGACGCTGCGCATCACCGAGCTGTCCTATGAGCAGAAATTGGGCACTCTGGTAGACGCGAAGGGCGGTTTCTTCCCGATGGGAAATGATTTCGCCGATACCCCGCTCGGTTGCGATTTCATGAATGTTGGCTTCTGCGCGCACCCGCAAAATCTACCGGCCTCGTCGGGCTGGTCGGATTACCCGACCGGAAAATGGGGCGGCGATGTCAAGCTGACCCCGATGCCTTCACTCTACATCGAGGCCGGCGTGTTCGACGTCAATCCCGGCTATTACGCCAAGGAAAACGGCCTCAAGATGAGCACCTCCGGCTCCACCGGCGCGCTGATCCCCGTAGAGCTTGGCTACACGGCGCATTTCGCCGGGCTGATCGGCCATTATAAGCTCGGCGCCTACTGGGACACAGCGAAGGCGGCCGATGTCATTACCACCCCGGCCATCCAGGATGGCCGCTACGGCTTCTACGCTCTGGGAGACCAATATCTGCTGCATTTCGGCGATAGCCCCAAACGCGGCCTGATTGCCCTGGGGCAGGTCTCCTATTCCGACCCCAGCACGGCGCTGTTCCAGGGCACGTTGCTCGGCGCGCTGATCGCCCAGGGGCCGTTGGATGCACGCCCGGCTGATTTCGCTGATATCGGCTATGTACGTGCCGTGCTCAACGGCAGGGTACGCAGCTACAAGGAGGCCACCACCAGCGCCGCCAGCCTTTCCTCAGGCGAGGGCGTGCTCGAGATGGGCTATGGCTTCCAGGCCACGCCGTGGCTGCTCATCCACCCCAATGTGCAGTATATCATGGATCCAGGCACTTTTGCCTATAAACATATCCCCAATGCCTGGGCCTTCGGTCTCCAGGTCAAGGCCACACTGTAAACGTGTCAGAAAACCGGCCCTCGGGCTGGTTTTTTAATGTTCCGCTTGAATTCGGGCAACGTTGGTGATGCAGAGATGCAAAGAGATCGACGGTGAGCAATATGAAATTCTTACCCGTGCTGCGCCATGGCGCATAGACGGAAGGGTTCGTTCTGGATTTTTGTTTTATAAATGAACCGGAGCGATGGTGAAATCTAATTTCACCATCGCTCCGGTCATGTTTATGGTTTGCCTCCAGCCCGTGGCTCTGAATCAATCTCGGTGCAGTTGAGGCAGGAATCCTGCTTGTCCACTATATTGTCCTGACTTTCTTTGGAGGCTCAGAAATGCGTGGTTACCGCGGTCGGGATTCGTTGATGCCCCTGGGGTTGGTCACTGACAATGTCGAAATTGGTCCGGACAAGATCACTGCGACCGCGCGATCATCGTCCGCCACGGCGGCTTGTCCAGCCTGCGACAACATTTCGGCTCAGGTTCACAGCCGTTATCAGCGGTGCTTGGCAGACGTTCCTGCCCATGGCCGGCTTGTGGAGATCCGATTGGAGGTACGCCGCTTTCGATGCCGGCAGCGGCAATGCTCGACGAAAATCTTTGGTGAACGGCTCTGCGAAGACATTACGCGACCATTTGGGCGGCGAACGTCACGGCTTGAAAATTTGGCGCGGCATCTCGGCTTGGCACTTGGCGGTCGTCCTGGACAAAACCTTGCCCGTCGTCTTTTGCTCCCCCTCAGCAAGGATACGCTGCTGCGGATTGTGCGGCTTCACGCCAGTAAGACGCAATGCAGCCCGAATGTCGTGGGCATCGATGATTGGGCCTGGAAGCGGGGCCACCGCTACGGCACGATCATTTGTGACCTGGAGCGACGCCGCGTTATTGATTTGCTCCCTGATCGGGAGATGGCGACGGTCCAGGCATGGCTCGCCGACCGCCCATCTATCCGGATCATCTCCCGTGATCGGGGTGGCGGATACGGCCAGGCGGCAACGCGGGGCCAGCCTGAGGCCATACAGGTAGCCGATCGTTGGCACCTCATGGAAAATGCAAGCGCTGCATTCCTGGGCGCGATACGGCAGACTATGCGGGGCATTCGCGAGCAATTTCGGAGCGGCACGATCGACCCCGAAACTCTCACTTGTGCCGAGCTTCGGCAATATGAAAATTGGCGGCGGCGTGAGGCCATCAACCAGGATATTGTGGCGTTGGCCACGGCAGGTCTTTCGATCAAGGCGATCGTGCGCAAAACTGGCCATGCCCGTGCCATTGTTCGCCAGGTGTTGCGGGGCGGAAGGACCGATGTGTTCCGTCCCAGGTTTACCTCTCTTGATCTGCTCCGGACACAGCTTAAGGCAGAATGGGCGCAGGGTTGCCATAGCGGCGCGGAACTGTGGCGCCGACTTCGGGCCGCCGGCTATAAGGGTGCACCACGCGTCGTCTCTGAATGGGCAACACGACAGCGAGC
>JAKBAU010000275.1 GCA_021808875.1 Pseudomonadota bacterium
ATGTTATGGCTGATGCCGCCGTGTCGGTGCTGGTGATTATCGGGCTGGTCCTGGCCAAAATTTTCGGCTGGCTGTGGCTGGACCCGCTGGTGGGTCTGGTAGGGGCAGTGGTCATCGCCAGTTGGGCCGTGGGGCTTATACGCGATACGGGCGCCATATTGCTCGACATGACACCGGACAGCGCCATGGCGGATGCGCTGCGCACTACTATAGAGGAAGAAGGGGACGAGCTGGTGGATTTGCACCTCTGGCGCCTGGGGCCTGGCCATCTGGGCGTAATTTTGAGCGTCGGCACCAGCCAGGGGCGCAGCGCCGCCTATTACCGCGACAAGCTCTCCGAATTTCCGCGCGTGTCGCACCTTACGGTCGAGGTGCACCATAGCTGAGGCTACGGGTGGGGTGGTATTCGGCAAAGACGCGGCTGACAGAACTGGCCACGTTTTTGCCTTGGCTTATGTTGGTGCAAGTTAGAAATGTCACTGGTTGCGCAAAATAGAGATGTCACTCAGGTCGCTGGTGCGGCTGGCATTTCGAGGTTGTTGGCGTGTCGTCTGCGCCCGGGGTCGAGGCGGCGCTTGTGGGCGGGGAAGGCGGCTTGCTGTTGCTGGATAAGTGCCAAAGCCGCGCCGAGCTGCTTGTTTTCCACGATGGCGGCGGAATTCACGGTCTGAATCTTGTCGAACACGCGGAAGGGCAGATCGGTGCCGCGGTGCTGGATCGCAAACCGGCCATCAGGGTAATTCACGATCATCACGCGCTTGCCGGCGAGCGGCCGCGATGCCGCGTTTGGCTCCAGAATCAGAACCATTCGGTCGTAATGAACCGTCAGATTGAGCGACACCGTGCGCTCATGCCGGGTCGTCAGAATTTCGGTCAGATCCTCCTGTGCGGTCAGCGGGCGGTGCAGATCCTTGTCGCTTTTCGGAGGCTTAGCGAAGCGGCGGTTATGATCCTCCATGAATGAAGGCAGCCATTCATTCGCGGCCTCGATCGTGTTGATCCCCGCCAGCCGAAGCTCTTTGACCAGGCGGTCCTGCAGGGTCCCGAAGGCCCGCTCGACACGACCCTTTGCCTGCGGCGAATTGGCGCAGATGATGTCGATGTTCAGCTCGTGCAGCGCCCGGCCGAACTGCGTCATCCCGTTGCCGCCCTCGGCATCGCGCTTATAGACCCGAAAGACGCTGAATTTATCGGAATAGAACGCCACGGGCTTGCCCCAGTGCTCCAGATAGGTTCGGGTGATCCGGAAATAGTCAAAGGTGGTCTCGTCACCCACGAAGCGCAGCGCCATCAGTCGGCTGGTGGCGTCGTCAATGAAGGCAATCAGCGTGCAGCGCGGCCGGCGCGCTTCGAACCAGGCGTGATCGGAGCCATCGATCTGCACGAGCTCGCCGACGCACTCTCTGCGGTTGCGGGGTTGGTGGACCGGGGGGAGGCGGTGCCGGCGGTCGCGCCAAAGCCCGTCCTCGATCATCCATTGCCGCAAGGTCTCACGCGAAATACCGAAGCCGTGCAGCTCCGTCAGCTTCTCGGCCGCCAGCGTCGGGCCGAAATCGGCGTAGCGCTCGCGCACCAGCGCAATCGCCAACTCTCGGTACTCAGGGGGCAGGCGCCGGTTGCTGGGACGGCCACGGCGCCTGGAAATGAGCCCGGCAGGCCCAGATGCCTGGATATTCTTCAACAGCCTGAAGACCTGCCGCCGCCCAAGACCTATGAGCTGGGCCGCGTCCTCGATGCGCAGTCGTCCAGACTGGACATCAAGCAGGACCTGCAGCCGCGAAAATTCCTGCGTGCTCATCGATACCACCACCATGCCAAATCCTCCGGACCCTGGGCGTGGAGGAGAGTGACATTTCTAATTTGCAGAAGGGTGACATCTCTATATTGCGCTTACAATCAAAAAAGTCAGAATTTATCTTATGGAAAGTATAAGGGAGATATTGTACTTCCCATACTCAGCGCAAAATATGGTATAGGCCATTGGGCCCGCATCCCATTTTCTTTTAGCTGAGAAGCGGCACCGACAAGGAACCCCTCCCAAAGCCAACACACTCATTGAAATACACAAAAGAATCAGTGTCTAGCGTTGCAGGGATCCCAATCGGCATCGATCGGGATCCCTTTCAGATTTAGTTTATGGTTTGATTTCAAGTACTCGAAGCAATTCTCAAAGGGGTACCACTTCCGTGCCGATTGCAAGTACAAACCCGCTGACAGCAATGACCTGCTGCCTAAGGTCGATGAAATTCTCTATTATGCCAATGATGTCTCGCAACCAGACACCTACGCCGCCAGCCCCTCTGGGTAAAGGATTGGAAAACGATCATCCGGGAGCGGGTCGTTGGGCGCAAGGCCCTCGATCTGTTCTCCATAAGATGGGCCACCAGCGTAGCGGACCCCCGCCTCGACAAGGTTGACAAGATAGGCCCAACGCCAATGGGAGCCGGCAAAGGCTGGGCCTGAATGAATGGTCATGTCGCCATGAATCGTCGCATCCCCGGCCTTCATCGCAGGCGGCATGGCGACCTCATGCTCCGCAAGCAGCCATGGATTCTGATCTACCACGTCATCCTGATCAAGCAGGGTCCGCCCGAGCGGGCCGCAATGGTGAGAGCCGCTAAGAAAGCTCATCGCGCCGCCATCTTTAGGCAGGTCGATAAGGCTAATCCAGATATTGACCATTCCCGTCCGCTCGAAAGCAGTATGTGGAAGGTCTTGATGCCAGGGCGTTGTCTTGCCACCCGCAGAGATGGGCGGTTTAACCAGTATCTCATCATTAAAAAAACGTATCGAACGACCATGAAGAAGTTGCGAGGCAATGCGCGCCAGCGCAGGAGAGTGGGAAATCGCCCGCATTACCTCGTCGATTTTCCAGACACCGAGATAATTACGGAGAATACTATGATAATGTGCGAATTGCGGATCACCACCGCCAGCACCTGAGGTTGCCAATGCTTGGTCGCCCATCAATCCGCGGGCGCGCCGGAGAATGTCCGCCGCCAGGTCTGACGACATTAACCCAGGAACATGCACCCACCCCTTATCGAGATAGGCTGACCCTTCTTCAGCGCGCCTGCCGCGAAGAGCGTCCTCGTGACCTCCGTTTACATTCAAGCCTTGCCATTCAGATATTCTTCCCGACATCCGCATGGCAATCACCACATTGCACTACATTAAATAGTACGATAGGTTAGCTATCGTTTAACGATAGATCAAGAAAAGCAATGTGGAAGCCAGATACAATTGCGCGGATGATTGCAATATTACGTGCCGAAATGAGACGGCAGGACCTGACAGCCGCAGATCTGGCCCAGCGCCTGGGTATTTCCGAGCCAACCATGTGGCGATGGTTGCGCAATCAGGGGCTGACAGTTGAAGGGTTGAACATGATTTGCGCAATTCTTGACATTCATATGGCGGACTTGTTCGAGACGCCGCATGCGGAGCTTGAAACGCAATTCACGGAGCGGCAAGAACGCCTGCTGGCCGCCGATAGAGCGCTTTCCCTCATATTCTTTACCATCCTCCACGGTGCGCAAAGGCAGGATCTGATCGACGATCTCACCCTGCGGCCCGAAGATGTCGAACAGCATCTTCAACGCCTCATCAGGATTGGGCTCATCCGCATCACGGCGGCCGGACGCCTGCGCCCTTTGACAACACAAGCCGTAAGGTGGCGTTCCGACGGCCCTCTGGCAACCGCATTCGAGCAATCCGTGCGCGGCAATTTCCTTAACATGGATGGTGCTGCTGACGTTCGCTACGTCTCACACATGCTCAAACTCAGCGAGACCGCGCGCGAACGCGTGCATAAGTTGATGGATGCACTTTATTCTGACGCACTACGCATCGCCGA
>JAKBAU010000025.1 GCA_021808875.1 Pseudomonadota bacterium
AGGATGTCATATCCAAGGATGCGCGATTGATCCCCCCGGGAAGTGACAGCGCGCTTGCAGTGCAGAAAATCGGCGATGTGCCAACGGTGTTGAATTGTCTCGGCTCACCGCTTCGCCGGGTCAGATCTCAACGGAAATCATCACCCGCATCTTGACGAACCAGATGTCGCGATAGTGGACCAGCAATTTCAGTTTGAGGGATGCCGACGCCATCGACCAGTTCTCCAAAAGCCAAGACGTCGATGCATAGCGTTGGTATAAAATTGGCGAAAGCGTTGGCGCAATGCACGAGGGCAATGACGCCTCATCGATTGAAATGACCGAGTTCCAAGGTGTTGGTGGGGGAATTGGCGGAGGGGATGAGATTCGAACTCACGGTACGGGTTGACCCCGTACAACGGTTTAGCAAACCGATTCACGGGGTAGTCGGCACAATGGCTTACGCGGCGACCATCGTCAGAACAATAGGTTAGCGAGTGCATGAAGCGCACGTCCGGCACGGTCGGCACAAAGGTCGGCACAGGGATCGGCACAAATCAGACTGATGTTGGCGGTTCGTTCAAACAACAGGTTCACATTATGTTCTGCATCGCAGAACTGCCCTATGGCGGTGTCTATGCCGCTGCTCCGCCTACGCCATTCCCTCGTGTCATGCGGCGCGGCCCGCTACAAGGTGACGGCTAGCGTCCAGTCAACAACCTATCGAGGTCATCAAGCGCTACCTTGAGTTTGTCAGCCACATCGCCGACGGACGACCCCAGCAGCCAGCGGTTCAGCGTTGTGTTTGCGGGGCGCGAACTCTCGGCGGCAGCGCGTGCCAGGGCCTGCGCCTTAGGGTTGTGCGTTACTTCGACCCTATCAGCGAGGTCCGATGCAGCGGCATAGGCCAGCGCGAGGGGGCCCAGCGCCTCATGCAGCCGGTCGCGTAGCTCCTCGGCAAGCTGCCTCGCCTTGCGCGGCTTCGCCGCATCGCCGGGCGATCCGAGCTTGCGGACGGCTTCTGCGAGGTCTGCGACCGACCGCGGCTTGGCCGGTGGCTTGGGCTGTTGGGTCATGAACCAGACGGCTTACGCGGCGCCGGAAGCCTAGGCACATTGCCGCTATTACCCGACGTCGGCGACGCCGGTAGCTGAATGTCGGTGACTAAGTTGGGCAGCGTCAGGCGCACGACATTCGGTGGCCCCGCTGGCGGCGGAGTCGCGGCTGAAGTGCTCGGCCCCCTGTGGCCGATTACTCCGCGTTGAGCAGACGCTGGTAGCGGTAGCCTCGGGTCCGAGTGTAGTGGCCTTATTCTGGAGAGCGCGATGAGGCGCTTGGCCAATGGATCATCACGGCACGCGTCGCACCAAGTCTCGAGCGCTAGGAGTGACACCGTCTTGCCTTCCGGCATTTTGCTCTTGCCGTTATCGAACGTATGGAACGCAGTCAAGGGGACGCCGTAGTCGGATGTCAGCACCAGCGCGCTGGCGAGATGGATCGCGTCAGGCGTCCCAACCTCGCGCCTGCTGCCCTGCTTAACGAACGGCAGACCCCGGATTTGCGCCGCGATCGCCATGACGTTCGGGTCAGCGCCGATGGGTATGATGCTGCCCTGGAAATCGTCAAGGAACTCGGCGAATGTGCCGTATTCAGCGCTCTTAAGCCGGTTGGATGGTATTTCGGCGATGGTGATGGAGGATGTGTAGATGGTACATTGGCCATTGCGACTCTCGTCCAGGAACTGTTGGATATGCTCGACATGGGCGCCGTGCTTATCCTGCTCGTCATTCAGGTGCGCTATGAAAACGCAGGCATCCCAGTAGTAGTGCATCGACACCTAGTTCCAGTCCTCCGCCGGATCCGAATCCGGAATATCAAATGCACCGCGCCAGCGCCCTAGGTTTGCGTTGGAGGCGGATTTAACCGGCTGGATTGATGTGATCTCGAGCCGCTCTGGCAAGCCAGATGACGCCCCGTAGTGCGCCCGACCGTAGGCCAGGACGCGGCGCTTGAGCGCGAGGCGGATCTCCGGCATCTCCAATGCGCTAACAGTGCACACGATTTGCTTACCCCCCGCCGACAACACGAGAACGCCCTTCCAGAGCTCTCCGCGTAGGTCGACCTCCTCAAGCCTGCCCTCAAATGACCCGTAAGCGACGCCGACAAACCTGACGTCGCGGCCCTTCTTTTCAGCCTCAATTTCCAGAACCAGTGAGCGGGCCCGCTTCCCCAGCATCTCGTCTAGACGGATGATGTTACCACTGGTCGACTTGAGCTCTCCGAAGGCGAACGAGTGACCACTGCCGTTATTCAGCGCCGCGATTTCGCGCACCACTGGCAGCGAAAGCAACCGCGCACTTGGTCGGTTATCGCGCACTGCCTGCACGGCATCCTCGAAGTAGTCGAGGCCGGAGCAGGGCACCGATCCTGGCAGGTAGACCTGTTCTCGCACGCTGGCCGTCGCCGTGTTTTTGCGGAGGTCCGTCAGCAGCAGCTTGTGCCGTCTACGCCCATTTACCGCCTTATCCGATGACCGGATGCCCTTGAGGAACGAGGTGAGCTTGCGGGCGAACACGTCCGCGTCCACCTCGTCGTTGAACTCTTCGAGGCCGTGCAGCGTCAGAGTGAGTTCCCGTCGTTCGACCATCTCGGCCGCCACCATCCCTTTCCTACACCTAACCCTATTTCGGTCCACCGCGCCATAGGGCTACCATTGCGCAAGGATTACCTACCAAAGTCCTTGCCTCTCAATAGCCTCCGCCGATTCGTTCCTAGGACCGCTCATAATGCTTCGCCCGACCTTCTCAGGCTCCCTCTAACCGGCAGTCACCTGTTTTATGGCGATAACCTGCAAATCCTTCGGGAGCATATCCCCGAGGTGAGCGTCGACCTGGTCTATCTCGATCCGCTCTTTAATTCGGACGCAAACTACAACGTTCTTTTCAAGGCGCCGACCGGCGAGCAGCCCCAGGCTCAGGTTGAGGCCTTCGAGGACACTGGAACGCCAATGCCGAGCAAGCCTTCGACGAGGTGACGACCAGCGAGTATCCGACGCAGAAGCCGGTTGCCCTGCTGGCGCGCGTCATCGCGGCCTCATCGAGAAAGGGCGATGTGGTCCTAGATCCGTTTTGTGCCTGCCGGACCTCGATACACGCCGCCCAAAAGCTCGAGCGCAAGTGGGTTGGCATCGTCGTCACCCACCTGGCCATTTTCCTGATCGAGAAGCGGCTCAAGGACGCCTTCCCCAGCATCGCCTAATACTGTGCACGGAACCCCTAAGGACGTCGGTGGCGCCCAGGCGCTCGCGGCGGCCGACAAATATCAGTTCCGGTGGTGGGCCGTTAGCCTGGTCGACGCGGTGCCATTCGGCGGCAAAAAGAAGGGTTCGGACGGCGGTATCGACGGCATCGTCTACTTCAAGCCGGATGGCAAAGTTACGGAACGGGCGCTGGTCTCAGTGAGAGGCGGCGCCAATGTAGGGGTCGCCATGGTCAAAGACTTGATAGCCACGGTCGCGCACGAGAAAGCCAAGATAGGCGTATTCATCACCCTGACTTCGCCGACCAAGCCCATGACCGTCGAGGCGGCCAAAGCGGGGTTCTACGAGCCGCCGCACCACGCCCAAATACCCAAGGTTCAGATTTTGACGGTCGCGCAACTTTTCGAGGAGCACAAGCCGCAGATCCCCATGATCACAAGCGTGTTCAAGAAAGCTGGCAAGGAATAGGACGCCCAGCCATCGCTGCTATGGGGCCAATTAGCTTCCAGCCGTCTACGTGCATCTATCCCCTTGTAATTGATCCATTTTCTGGCTAGATAACCGCTCCCGGAACGGAGACCTTCATGCCTGCCTGCAATGGAATAGGTGACCACTCCACCTCCCGCAGGTAGCCAGCCAGGCCGCCTGCGTGTCCCGATTCGCAGGAAAGGTAGGCCGATTATGTCAACCAACGACGACGACATTGCGGGCGGCGATGGTCGAGCTGATGTGGAGCGCAGGAAGCGGCAACGCAGCATCCGGTCGCGTTACGCGAGGGACGGAGAACACCTCCCTGGCGTCAGAGATTTGATTTTGGGCTGCTCCTTGCTCGGTTCCGACATCTGGCAGGATGCAGGCGCATGGGCCACCCGCGTGCTGCCGCGCATCCCAACTGCGACAGAATCAGGCGCCCGCCTCGCCTCCGCAGTTTCTCAGCTCACCGTCGAGCCATCGCTGGCCGAATATCGGCGCGCGATTGATGCCCTGTCGGCGGCCAACGGTATCAATGATATCGACATCCCGATGCTCTCCGCCCGTCTGGATTTCTACGCGGCAAGCAGCGGCTGCGCATCCGCGAGCCTGCGTGTAGCAATGCATGCTGATCGGCTCGCCCGCGCCGTCGACTGTCCGAGCGATGAGGCGGCCTTGCTGTTCGAGGCCGCACTGGGTTGGGTTTCTGTTGCTGCCAATCCCCGGCCATCCAGCGACCTGGCGCGGCGCGCGGGGCTGCTGGAGGGAACGCGCGCCGAGGCCGCAACATCGGGATCTGTGGCCGTGCGCGAAATCCTGCATGCCGCGGAAGCAGAGGCGGCCACCATCATCGAGCCGCACCGGCAGTCACCGCCGCACGACCCGATCCGCCGCGATCGACGCACGACGACGATGGAGGCCCGCGCCCTGGATGTGGACTGCGACCTCGGCGAAATCCTTGAGCAGGCCAACACGAAGCGGGATGCCGCGGTCGTGGTGGTGCCTGCTGTAGGTGGCGCAGAAACCACTGAAGGACGGCGGATCAAGACCGCATACGAGAGCAGCATCGGACGCGCCCTGCCGCTGCCGACCGTGCCCGACCTGGCGCCGATGCGCGCTGCGCTGGCCTTCGAGTTCCCGCATGCTATCGCTGTTGTTGACAACATCCTTGGTGAGCTGCACGGCCGCGAGCATGTCAGATTGCGCCCACTCGTCCTTGTCGGCGAGCCTGGGTGCGGGAAGACGTCGTTTGCCGCCCGCCTGCTCGAGCTGCTCGGCATCCATTTCCAGGTCTACAACTGTGGTGCCGCCGCTGACTCCTCGATCGCGGGTACCCCCCGACAATGGAGTTCTGGGGCCCCTGCGCGTTGCGTCGATCTGGCGCTTCGATACAAAACGGCGGCGCCCGGGATCATTCTCGACGAACTCGCCAGGGCCGCCATAGAGGTCGGGAAGGTTGCCCTCCCCGCCCTCCGAACCGTGCTGGCGGATCTCCCGCACACGGCTCTCCAGTCGGTGGTTTTACCTTCAAGAGGACTGGCTGACCGCATCCCGGGCTCCTTGCAGGCTGAACAACCCGAGTTTGGCAAAATAGGCGTTTGGCCATCGCACATGATCGGCCCCGTGTCTCTTCGATATTCCCTCCAGCCGCTGCTGGCGCCGCAGAATGCTCCGCAACCGGCGGCGCACCCAGCCGTCCACGAACCGGAAGGTCGGACGATAGCTGTGCTGGAAGTAACCAAACCAGCCCCGAAGGACCGGATTGATGTCCGCGATTACCATGGCAAGCGCTTTCCCCACATTCCGCCCCGTCTTCGAGCGGATCGTATCCTTCAGCTTGTCCAGGCTCTTCTTACGCGGCCAGCGACGGTCGCGCTCGAAGTGGTAGCCGAGGAAATCGAATCCGTCCGTCCGGGCGTCCACCACCTTTGTCTTGACCGGGTGCAACGTCAGACCGGCTTTCTCTGTCCAGTCCCGCACCACTCCAAGCGCTTCGGCGGCTTGCTGTGGGCTTCGGCACAGCACCACGAAATCGTCCGCGTATCGCACCGTCTCGAACCCTTGTCCGGCCATCAAGCGGTCCAGCGGGTCCAAGTAGATGTTGCTCAGCAACGGCGAGATCACCGCACCCTGAGGCGTGCCCTGGTCCGGCACCCATTCACGGGTGTCTTCCAGCACACTCTGGCCGAGAAACGCCTCAACCAGTTTCAGGATCCGGCCATCGGCCACCTTGCACGCCACGAGGGCCAGCAGGCGGTCTTTCGGGATCGCGTCGAAGTAGCTCTTGAGATCGGCGTCAACAACGTGGATATATCCCGCTTTCAGCAGTTCATCCACGCGGCGCAGGGCATCCTTGCATCCCATGCCCGGCCTGAACCCATAGCTTTGTGCGGCGAAGTCCCGCTCGTATATCGGTTCCAGCACCATGCGCAACGCCGTCTGGACCACCCTGTCCTGGATGGTCGGTATGCCCAAGGGACGCATCTCCTGACTTCCCGGCTTCGGAATGAAGTGCCTCCGGATCGCCTGAGGGCGGTAAGTGCCCATCCTCAGACTCTCACTCAGCCGTTCCAGGTTCGTGTCCAGTTGGCTCGCGTACTCTTCGATGCTCACGTGATCCACACCCGCCGCGCCGCGATTGACCTTTACCGCGGCAAACGCCGCCCGCAGCGTGGCGATGGGATAGAGCTTGTCGATCAGGCTATGCCATTTGCCGCCTTTGACCCCTTGTTCCAGGGTCGCCAGCATCCGCTCCGTCCAGACCGTCGGTTCGGCCCTCGGCTGTCCATGCCTCGCCTCTCCGGCTCTTTTACCCGGGGTGGTCCCCGGGATTGTCACCGGTGTTTGTCCATCCGTTCCAGTCATCGCGTCTCCACCTTCCTGCCCCCCTTCGCTCCCCCGGCGTTACCCGGCTTCGACGCTACTATGGAGGCTCTGACTCCCGCGCGTGGGACCGGCTTCCGGCCTGGATGGCCTTCCGCTGTTACCCCCTGCGATCGGACGCGCGGGTCTCTTCGCTTCACGTACCGCACCTTCCGGACTCTCCGTCTCCAACCACCGCACCGCTCCCGCCGATCGCTTTGTCACCTGTCCTGTCAGCGTCGAGGGCTTCCCGTTTGTCTCGGGTCTGGGCTTCGCCGGTCCACCGGAGGCTCGCCAGACAGCACGGCCGAATCGAGTTCGTCATCCTACGGATTGTCCGTTCGCCTCGCGTTGCTCCCCACGCCACCTCACGGCAACGCAGTTACGGTCGGCTACAGGACGGAAACAGGTTTCCCTGAAGGGGACTTTCACCTCTCTGATGTGATACGCTTGCGAACGCACGATGGCCGGAGGAATGGCCGGTTAACGGATGCTCTCCATGGGTTTCTCGAGCCAGCGTCCGCAAGCCGCTACATGGATGTCTATTTCGAGAGCGAATGCGACGTCAGCCATGTGATCTGGCTCGGGACGGCCAATGACCTCGACAGCGTGCCCGCCTCCCTCCGCGACCGCATGCGCATCCTCCGCATGCCGTCGCCGGGCCCCGGCCACCTGTCCTTGCTGGCGCCTGCGCTGCTGCGCCGCGCCGTCGCTGAGCGCGGGTTGCCGCAAGCATGGGCCACGCCGTTCGATGGCCTGGAGATGGACGCGCTGGCGTCCGCGTGGAAGGGCGGATCTCTCCGCAAGCTGCGGCGGCTGGTCGACGGAATCCTCGCCGCCCGCGACCGGCCAGTGGGTGCGCTGTCCTAACACCTACGCAGTCAGCAGTTTGATGTAGTAATCTTCAGCGCGCATTGTAGGTAGAAACGCAAAAAGCCGGGGCGCCCTCATCGGGCGCCCCGGCCGCGCTTGGATCGCCATTTACTGCCGCCGTCCACCGCGGCCTCGTGCCGGGACTCGTTCACGACGCGTCGCCCCTTGCGGGAGCGGGAGCCTCTGTAGCGGGCCTGTCCCGGGCCCGGCCTTCTCGCATTCCTATCGTCGCCCGTTTCTTGGCGGGACACAAGAATATCTACAAGGTCGTCGCACTATTTTTGGTTTACCACGAGGATTGGCACAATGACACAGGACTATGTTGACAACATCCAAGAACCGGCAGCCGGGCGCACAATGTCAACATAGTATCCCATAGAAGATTTTCAGACGTTAGATACGAAAAGGCTCGCGCGGGACATGCGGTGGGGTGAGCATCAGTTGTGCCCCCCGGATAAAATGAAGTGCCATGCAGCTCTTTTTCGAAACCGCACGCCTGCGTTGGGAGGGCGTAACCAAATTCGGTGACCCCGCCGTGCCCGCCCTCAAGGCGGCGGGTTTTCGCTGGGACCCCAAGCATGTTCGCTGGCAGACCGCGGATGTGCTGGCCGCGATGAAGTTACGCGACTACGCCGATGACGGCACCCGCCTTCGCCTGGACGCGGAAGCGGCGGCGGCCCTCGAGGCGAAGGCGGCGGCCGACGCCGCGGCGACCCGTGCGGTGGCGGCCAGCCGGGCAACGGACGCGGATATCTTCCTTCCCTGCGGTCCCGGGCGCACCTTCCTGCCCTATCAGCGCGCCGGGATTGCTTTCGCGCTGGCGCGGCCAAACATGCTCATCGGCGACGATATGGGTCTCGGAAAGACGGCTCAGGCCATCGGCTTCGTCAACGCTGACGAGAGCCTGCGGAAAGTCCTGGTGATCTGCCCGGCATCGCTGGCCCGCAACTGGGTCCGTGAGTTCGGCTTCTTCGGCTCGCGGCCGCTCTCGACCGGCATCGCGACGATGAAGGAGGTGCCTGGCACGGACATCGTCATCGCCACCTACGACGTGTTCTCGCGTTCCACCGCGGCTGCCGAAGCCATCCGTGCGGCGACATGGGATGTCCTTGTCCTCGACGAGGCGCATTTCCTCAAGAACGGAGAGTCCAAACGCACCCGGGCCATCCTGGGCGCCAATGGCATCCAGGTGTCGAAACGCCGGATCTATCTGACCGGCACGCCGGTGACGAACCGCCCGATCGAGCTGTGGCCGCTGGTGCACTCGCTCGCGCCTGCCGAATTTGACGACAAGTTTTCCTTTGCGCGCCGTTACTGCAACGCGCACCGCAATGACTATGGCTGGGACTTCTCGGGCGCGTCGAACCTCGAGGAACTTCAGGACCGGCTGCGCGCCACGGTGATGGTCCGCCGCCTCAAGAAGGACGTGCTGACCGAGTTGCCGCCCAAGCGTCGCCAGATGATCGAGCTCCCGGCCGATACGCCGGAGCTGCGCGCCGCCCTTCGGACCGAGGCGGAGTCCGAGGCCGGGCAGGACGCCCGTTTGGCCCGCCTGCGCGCCGCGGTGGCGGATTCCGAGAAGGACGGCCAGGACTACCAGGCTGCCGTGCAGGCGCTCCGGGCGGGCGCGCACGTACGCTTCACGGAGCTGGCCCGCGTCCGGCACCTGACAGCGATGGCCAAGGCCCCCGTCGTCGCCGGGCATGTGCGCGAGGTCGTGGAGGCGGGCGCCAAGGTGCTGGTATTCGCCCACCACAAGGACGTCGTGGACATCCTGCGCCGGGCACTTGCCGACCCCGGCGTGGTCGAGATCACCGGTGGCACCGCGCCCGCCAAGCGCCAGGGCATCGTCGATCGCTTCCAGCAGGACCCGGAGATCAGGGTGTTTGTCGGCAACATCATGGCGGCTGGCGTCGGCCTGACGCTGACCGCCAGCGCGCACGTCGTCTTCGCCGAACTCGACTGGGCGCCGGGCAACCTGTCGCAGGCCGAGGACCGCGCGCACCGGCTGGGGCAGCGGAACGCGGTCCTGGTGCAGCACCTGGTCCTTGAAGGGTCTATCGACGCCAAGATGGCGAAAACGGTCATGGCGAAGCAGGAGGTCATCGACGCCGCGCTGGACAATGTCGAGGATCCCGAGGAGCGCGCGCGCCGCATCGCCGAGTTCCAGGCCGCCTTCGACGCCGAGGTCGAGGGGGCCCTGGAGAGCGCCAAGGCCCGCCAGGCCCTCTTCGGTGCCGCCGGACAAAAGCGTGAGGCCGATCGTGCGGCACGCAAGGCATCCCGGGCCGAAGCGATCGCGGAAGCCATCGAGCGGGCGGCAGCACGTGCGGCCGCCCGTGAGGACCGGATCAACGCCTCCATCGTCAAGATGGCCCAGGCCATCAAAGCCGGAGAGCCGCCGGACGATGCCGCGCGGGCCGCTATCATTGCCGGTCTGGGGGTGCTGTCCGCGCTGGATCCGGACGGCGCCACGGAGCGTAACGACGCGGGCTACAACAAGCCGGACAGCTATCACGGCCACTTTCTGGCCCGTCTTGCCTCGCTGGACGACGCCCAGGCGATCGTCGGGCGGGACCTTGTCCGCAAGTATCAGCGTCAGCTTGATCCCGGGATCGTGGCGCTTGCGCTCGGAGAGCCGCTGCGCGAACGCAAGGCCACGAAGCCCGGGCATGCGGCGGCGGAAGGCGTGCCGTCAGAAGCCGTGGAAGCGCGTGCCCGGCCTGCTGAACCGAGTGCGGAAAAGAAGAAGGAACCTGCCACCACTGTGTCCACTGCTCCTCGGACTGGGAGCGGGGATCGAGTAGCAACGGAACCGAAAATTCGATTCAGGCTGGAGACCGGGCAGAGCTGCAAGACCCGTGGAACCGCACACGACCCAACCCAGTCATCGGGCAATGCTTCGGCGGACGTCCAAGAGCAGTCATTTGCGCGCGCTGGTCAGTAGCTGCTCTGCGCCCATTGGGGTCATCACCCGGTCGGCAACCTGTGCCTGATAGCGGACATTCAGCGGGTGCGTTAGGCTCGCGCGCACAGCGCGCCGGGCCAAAGGAAGAGTTCGGGCATCGGAGACTCCCCACGCGCAGAGAACCACGTCGCGCCGAACGGTGTAAAGGGTCCTGACCCTAGCCATCCACCGAACACCAGCCTGCGTGGGCCCACCCCAAACGAGTTCGCAGCATGGTCGAGGACGGACCACAACCAGAATGGAGTCCGGTTATGAACGGGGACATATTGGGCGCCAGTTCAGACCGAACCGCAAACAAAGCCTCGAACGCGTCACGGATTGCACCATACCGCGCCTTGCAACCTGATTATTCGAGGCGTCTAACCGCCTCTTCGATCGAGTGGTCGACACTGCTCACGCCCCCCTTGACCACTGTTGCATCGTCTGAAAAATACTCGAGGCTCAGCCTTGGACGATCATGTATCTCGGGATCCGAAATTGGGCCTATCGGTTTGGATCAACGATCGCTGTATTGACTGGCGTGCTGGCGAGAAGAACTGAGAGAAGGCCGGTAAGGACGTTCCGATGCAAGCCGCCTCCATTTCAACGAATAATTTCAGGCGGTCCGGGATTGGGCGGCGCCGGGATCACAACGAAGGTCACCTCTAACGCGAGGTCCGTGACGTGCGAGGTGCATCGCGTGTTGTCCCTAGCGTCCAAATGATCCGTATCGGTAAAAGCGCCCACTAGCGCGAAGCCCCATCCTCTCGGGGCCGGGCCGCCCGCTTGTGGCGGGGACTCAAGCCCCGGCATCACGCGGCGCCGGAACAGGTCCGTCACGTCCCACCGACCGCGCGGTCCGATCTTTCGGAAAGTGACGTCCAACAAGGACTTTGGGCGGTCATCCGGCAACGTACCCCAATCCACGCTCGGCACCCGCAGGAAGAGGCAGCCTTCGGGCTTCTCCTCCCGATCCCCGTTGCCATTGGTCCAACATGCCAAGGTGTCGACCAGGAAGCCGCCCTGCGTGAAGACGAGGGCGAAGCAGTCAGGAGTCTCGTTCTCGTTATAGCGGAGCACGACCCGTTCCAGTTGCTTGAGACCGGGAAAGGACGTGAAAGGCTGAATATCGAAGTCGAACGCGAAACGCCTGACCCAGGACACGCAGGAATCGCTGTTCGAAACTTCGACCTGTCCCCACCCCGCATCGCCAAAAACACCGGGTCCGCTCGGTGGCGAGGCGTTGCGAGGACCTGCCCCACCGTGGCTGCAATCGATGCCGTGCCCGATAAACGTACCGATTACGGGCGTGTCGCTGAACGAGCGTATCGTATTGTTTTCGTTCCAGCCACTCACCCGCAAGACAACGGTCTGTCGGTCTACGTCGAAGCTTGACCAGAACATCCGCTCGTCGCCGTTCGCGCCGGTCCAGGCGGCATAGATCCGGTTCTGGAACATAGCAAGCGACGGGCCTGTCGAGGAGCCGCCGCCGATTCCCACTTGCTGGGGAGCCCATTGCGCTCCGTCGAAACTAGACCAGAACATCCGCTGGTCTGCGCCCCCACCCTTCCATCCGGCAAACAAACGGAGATCGGAGTTCGTCAAGCCAGTCTGGAAAACGGCCAGGGAGGGGCGGCCGCTGGAGCCGCCGCCGATACCGACCTGCTGCGGGGCCCAGGTTTGCCCGTCGAAGCTCGACCAAAACATGTGTTGGTCGCCATTCGCGCCGTTCCAGGCGGCGTAGAGGCGATTCTGGAACACGGCCAGCGAGGGGCCGGATGTTGATCCGCCGCCGATGCCAACCTGCTGCGGGGCCCAGGTATGTCCGTCGAAGCTCGACCAGAACATGCGCTGGTCGCCCGCCCCGCCGTTCCAGGCGGCGTAGAGGCGATTTTGGAACACGGCCAGCGAGGGGCCGGATGTTGATCCGCCGCCGATGCCGACCTGCTGCGGGGCCCAGGTATGTCCGTCGAAGCTCGACCAGAACATGCGCTGGTCGCCATTCGCGCCCTTCCACGCCGCGTACAAACGGTTTTGAAAGACGGCCAGGGAGGGGCGGCCACTGGAGCCGCCGCCGATACCGACCTGTTGCGGAGCCCAGGTTTGACCGTCGAAACTCGACCAGAACATGCGCTGGTCTCCGTTCGCACCGTTCCAGACGGCATACAGGCGGCTCTGGAACACCGTGAGGGACGGCCCCGAAACACTGCCGCCGCCGATACCCCCCTGCTGCGGAGTCCACAATGATTGTTGACACGAGGCTGACGAGGTCCAAAGCAACGATATTAATGCGGTTAGTACAGTCGCTTGAAGCCAGTAGCCCAGATTTTTAACTGAGATTGGACCGTATGACATCCCTGTCTCCGCGATCTCATTTGATGCTCAGGCTTACAATCACGCAATTCCCAGAATATTTGTCAATTTGACCCGTAAGGTTGGATGGGATGATATTATGAATCCTCTTGTCAAGGCCTTCCTGGGGCCCGGATCGGCCGCTGTATAGCCGCGCAGCACTTGCCGAAACGAAGACTCGTCCGATCCGCGCCCCGAGAAGTCGGGCGTGTGCCTCCCCCGGGGAACGCGGCGAGCAACCGAGATGGTGATCTCATTCTCAGTCGCTGGCAGTGATGGACGGACCGCCGCAATGGCAACCAGGGCTTGATGGAACGGAACGCGAAAAACCATGACCGCAGCAATCTGGAACGTAATCGAGCGGTCGTCTCAGGCAATATGGCCGGGACTTCGCCCCCACATCGCTCCGACATCAGCCGGAATCCGACGATCATAACCCCGACCCGTCATGTTCATGACCCGTAGAGGGAACGGAGGTGCCGTCGCTGGAACTCGATACGCCAGCCTGCCAGCTCCTATCTTCAGGTTGTAACGCAGTGTCGAAGGTGCGACGAAAAGTCTTGAGCTGCCGCTCTGGACGCAGAGACCGCATAACGGCAGCTTCCTGCCTTGAGCAGTCTAAACCCGCCGTTCCGTTTCCGGCCAACTCGTGTCGTGAAGCGAATGTCCGCAGTCGCCCAGTCGAAGCCCGAACCAGACGGACGGCTTCCCACCCAAAGCGGCTGTAGCTGACGTGGGAGGGGTTAGAAAGTCACCGTTTGATGCAGGAGCCCCCATGCGCGGGCCGCAGATGGACCGCGATTCTGCCGCCCATCTACTCGTGCATCAATCTGCGGCCAGCAAACCCATCCGCCTTTGGCTTCTGCTCAATCGAACTTCGGTTCCGTTGCTAACGGATCCCCAGCTAAGACGGCCAAAGCACCTCGACGCGCACCGCCCCCATCGCGCGCCCGTGGCAAGCGATCTTCTCCAGGTGCCGAAGCGCCGCCGCTGCCGACATGAATGCATCCCAGCCATAGCACTGGCGGCCGAAGTCGTTACCGGGCACGTTTTCCGGAAGCATGGTCACGATCAGGAATGGCCATCCGGCCGCGGGCGGATCGTAGGCGACGACCCACAAGCGGCCACGGCGCACACCTGACGGTCGGGCCATCGGCGGGTGCGTCAAGTCCATGGCATTCCCGATGACCTTGAGCGGCCGCAGGAGCGCCGCATCTGCCTCGGCGCGCTCCGCCCTGGTTTCCGCGAATACTGCCTTGTATTCGTCCCCGACCGAGGAACGAATTGCCTCATGCCAGCGGCCTACGAGGATGTCCGGCACCTCCTGCCGCGTGCGTTCGTACCAGACGTGCGGCATCAGGTCGCCGATCGGGGATTTGCTGAAGTCGGGAGGGTTGAGCACGGTATAGGTATCCTTGTTCTGGGCGGCCGACGTGGTCCACAGCGCACCTGTGCGCCGTGTCGGCTCACGGATTCCGGGGAATGGATGGTTGGGGTTCGCACCTGTGGGTCAGGGGTCGCACCTCAGGTCACGACAGCGCTTCGGCAGGCTTCGTACGATGTCCGATAGATTTGCTCGCAGCACGAACATCGCAGCTTCCCGGTCGGCGCAGTTACTCGTCCCGGGACTCAAGCGGACGGTAAGATCCGCCGTCCATGGCGCCATCGCCATGAGGGCGGGCGCTTCGCTTCTCGTTCTCTGCCGCCAGCGCCCATGCGATGTGGGCCTCGAGGCCACCTAGCAACTCCACGTCGGCTCCCGCGAGCGGGAAGAATGGCGTGAGCCAAACCGCCATCCACGGAACCGGCATCCCCACGGACGGGAACGGTCGCCACAAACTCAGGGCCTGAAGCGGAGCCTCGAGTTTGCCGTATTCCTTGGCCGCCATCTCCACCGCCTCAGTCGCGGCGGCAGAGCCGCAGCAGACGGCGCCCATGACAGGTGGCATGGCGAACTGTGGATGACGGGAGACCAGGAAGAGCGCCGCGCCGGGCAGCTTTCGGCCTTCAGCGTCAAGGGGGAAGCTGAACTTGACGTACCATCCCGGCATCCTGGGCACCTGGCCGCTTCCGGCCCCAATGACAGGGCGCAGGAGGTCGATGTACCAGCCTACCGTCTCGGAGCGACGCTGCCGCGAAACATGGCCGGTGTTCAGCGTGAGATGGTGGAAGGCGGGTTTTTGGGGCTTACGTGGCATCGTCGAAATCCTTGCTCTTGGCTAGCCGCAGGCGTTCGCGGCGCACGTGCGCGCCGCGTCAGTCGTCTGGGCGGGGGGATCGAAGATCGGAGGCGGTATCAGGCGGTAGCGGTCACGAAGGCCGTGCCTGTGCGCGACACCGCCGAGGCAACCAGCAGCGCACGCGCCTGCCGCGTCAGCGCGGCCTCGCGATGCCGCCACGAGGGCACCGGCGTCACGCCCCAAGTGAGCTTTACGACGCCGCCGCCCGGAGCGAGCCGGAACCACTCCACCGCTTTCCGGTATTCACCGGGCTCGCCCTGGCCGTACAGGACCTCCTCCGTGTCCTCGTTCGCAGTCGACAGCACACCGTCGGGCATGTCCGGCGCTTCGGGGTGCCACAGCAGCCCCGCCGTCGGGATCCACAGGCAGATTGCCTTGTCCTTGATGAGCACGGCGGCATTGTCGCTGTCGGCGCGCTCGGTCGGCACGCCAGCGGCGACCCTCGGACTGCCCGGCAGCGCGCCGTCCATCCCGGGCTCGTCGCTCCCGACGAAGCACAGGTGGGCGAGGCAGTCGACGGCGCGGGCCTGGAAGCCGCACCCGCGGAGGATTTCGGCGGACATCAGCGCGGACAGGATGTCCCGGCCGGTTGGGAGGCTTGGCAGCGCCTGGAGCAGACGGCGGGACATGCGGCTCGCGCCGAGGACATAATTGGCGCCTTCGTGTGGCTCGACATATGCGGTGATCGTGGGCATGGAGATGCTTTCATGATGTTGATGGATGGCCGGTGGGGAATGTCGCGGGCGCCGACGGCCGGGCTGACGCCCGGTTCAGGTCAGTCGCCGCCGCGGCAGGTCGCGGTCGCGTGCCGGAAGGCCGCCTGCGGGCGTGGATACGCGCGAAAGTAGCGCTCCATCTCCGCATCCCAGGCCATTCGGCTGGCGGGAGCGCTCGCCAGAGTACGGGCGTGCATCGCCTCAAGGCGGCGCGTGAAGTCTGGCGACACCGTCACCAGCTTGAGCGCGCGCACGACGCGCCGCTCGTCCGCCAGGATAAGCGTGATCCCCGCGCGGGCTTCCAGTCCGCGCTCGGACGCCTCCCATGGCAGCGCTTGATTCTCAGGCGGCTCGATTCCGGGGCAATAGGGCGCATCGAACACGGCAACGGCGTCGGTGAGAAGCCAGACGTAGCCGCCACGCAGCGGCAGGAGGCCGAACTTGCGCCCACCGGCCCGCCATGCGCACACGTCGGCATCGGTGCAGTTGTCGAGCAGGACGTGCAGCACGATGCCGCCCGGCATGTACTGTGCGACCATGCCCGAGCGCGACGGCAGAGCATCGCGATAGGGATGGAGTCCGCCCACGCCGTAGGCTTCGAAAAACGGATTGATACGGGATGTCTGTGCCTCGACCATTTGTGCGCTCCGCAGCGTTGTGGGGGGTAGGCGGTGCCTCTTTGCACCCTGCTGCGGAAAGTTTCGGTCTTCGGCTTCGTTACATCCGCGGGCGGCACAGGGCCGATCGCGTGTAAGAGACCTTAGACCACGAGCGATCCGAAAAGTCAACGAATTTGTATCGGCGATTTTCTGCGTGGAATGGCGTGAGCAAGGTATCGGCTTCCTGGTTTGGGGCAGCCGAAGGCCTCCGCTGCGCGGTGTCGGGGTTGATGAATGAGTGGTCGGTGCTGGCGCCCGCCGGGGTCAGGTGCCGCTCGGGCAGTTCCCTCGTTGACAGGGACGCACGGCAGACACCACACCCGGCGCCATGGGGACCACGCGCACCTTTCTGACGACGATCGGCTACGAGGCAGCCGACCTCGCCGACTTCATCGCCACGCTCCGATACGCGGGCATCAGCCGCCTTATCGACGTACGCGAGTTGCCGATCTCGCGGCGGAAGGGCTTCGCCAAACGGGCACTCTCCGAGGCTCTTGCGAAAGCTGGCATTGAGTACGTCCACCTGCGCGGGCTGGGTGATCCCAAGGAAGGACGGGAGGCGGCGCGGGCAGGAGATGTCGCTCGATTCCGTCGCGTATTCACCAACCACATGTCCACCGAGATCGCACAGACCGACCTCAAGAGGGCGGTGGACTTGGTCAGCCAGGGCGGCGCCTGCCTAATGTGCTACGAGCGCGACCACGCCGTATGCCATCGCAGTATCGTGGCGGACGCCATTTCTGGTAGCATGCAGGTCGCGATTCGCCACCTGGGCGTAAGAGAGGGACTTGACCGACACAGCAAGCAAAGCGAGCATCCCCTACTTGTCGCCGAAACGAGGACGTGAGCGGGTCCTTATTCTGGTCAAGGCCCTCCCGCACGTCGGGCAGCGGCACGGCGAGACAGTCTGCTGCGCTGGGGTGACCATGGATGGCCAGTGGCGGCGGCAGTATCCGATTCATTTCCGTCGCCTCAAGGACCAGTTCAGCCGCTGGCAGTGGATCGAATACGACTGGATCGCACCCGGCTCCGATGACCGGCGCAAGGAGAGCCGCCGGGTCCAGGAGGACACCATCCAGCTCGGCGACGTCATGCCGCGACAGAAACGGGCGGCGTTCCTGGAACCAATCCTCACCGGATCGACGGCTGAAGCGGCCTCGAAAGGCATGAGCCTTACCCTGGTCCGTCCAGCCAAGGTGCGATTCCGATACAAACCCAAGACGGCGCGGGAGATCGCCGAGGAGCGCCAGGCGTACGAGGATGCCGCCCGGCAGACATCCTTCCTCGACCCGGATCCCGACCTCATTGCCCTCAATCCATGCCCTTACGCCTTCCATTTCGATTGGACCGACGCTGACGGAAAGGCGCACAAGGCGACCTGCGATGACTGGGAGACCGCGGTAACCTTCTATCGACGCGAGAGGGACATCGGCGCCGATGAGGCGCTCGCGAGCATGGCGAAGACGTTTGGCGAGGAATATCCCGAGAAGGGAATGGCCTTCGCGATGGGAACGCATTCTCGTCGGTCTGAGCAGTGGCTCTTGGTAGGCGTACTACGGCTCGACCAGGTGAACCAGTTGTCCCTGTTCTGATGCACGATCGACCGGCATTCGCACGTAGCCGTGTGGCTGACCACACGGTTACCATTTCGGCGAGGCATAGAGTCCGGGTAGCTGACCGGAACAGCGTGCTCCTTCGCGAGCGTCGCGGGTGATGATGTATTGACCTTAATCGCGCCATAGTCGAGCCTGCGATAGGTTAAGAATACGTTTCTATTCCGACATCGGCATGGACACTCATCCTTAACCTACCCCTGTTGGCTGGCGAGAGAGGGATTTTGAAAGTGCCTGTAGATACAATTAACCTGACAGATACGGTCAAGGCGGCTTACGAGAAGGCACTGCGTGAACGCGGGTACGTCAACGTCCTGATCGCCGGAAAAACCGGGACTGGCAAGAGTACGCTCGTCAATGCCGTCTTCAACGACAGGATCGCCGAGACGGGTCAGGGCCGTCCGATCACCCAACACATGCGGCGGTACACCAAGGACGGAAGCCCGGTGTCGATCTACGACACAAAAGGTCTGGAAATCGTCGACTATCGGAAAATCCTCGACGACCTTCAGGCAAAAGTCCGCGAGATCAACCGATCAGAGCGGCCCGAGAACCACATCCACGTCGCGTGGTTGTGTATCGCCGAAGGTGCAAGACGCGTGGAGGCTGCGGAGTTAGAATTGGCAAAGATCCTCCACGAACAATCGGTTCCCATGGTGGTCGTTATAACCACCGCAGTGTCGGATCAAGGCTTCCGCGCCGAGGTGCGCGACGCGTTCCACTCTGCGAGCAACGTGGTCCGCGTAAACTCGGAACCCTACGTCATGGACGAGGGCTTGGTGGCGCCCGTGAGGGGCCTCGATGCACTCGTCGAGGTGACCATGGAGGTCGTGCCCAAGGGGCAAAAAAACGCCTTTGCCTCCGCTCAGCGTATCAAGGTCGACCTCAAGGCCAATCGGAGCAGGGCGGCCATCGTGACGGCTGCCGGGCTTGCGGCCGCTGCGGGAGCCGTACCGATCCCTTTCTCTGACGCGATCGCAATCGTCCCCATTGAGGTTACGATGATCGCAACAATCAGCGCCATCTTTGGGCTCGATGTCACCACGGGTTTCCTGACGACGCTGGTAACGTCGTTGCTCGGTGCCACATCGGGAACAGTCGCGGGGAAAGCTCTGGTCGGCGGACTGCTAAAGCTAATACCCGGATTGGGCTCAGTGACTGGAGGTATGATTTCCGCCGGTGTGGCCGCTACGCTGACGACGACTCTGGGGGAAGCGTACATCTCGGTACTGAAAAATCTGATTGCCGAGAGTCCGGATCGACCGTTGAACGGTGAGGAGATTGCACAGGCGCTCAGGGAATGGCTCAAGCGATAGAGCGGAGCATTTCACAAAGGTCTCTACGCTGAATCGAACTTTTGGTTCCGTTGCTACCAGACCCCCGGTAATCGGTAGGGACACCAAGCTGATATCCGGGAGACGTGTGATCATGCGGTTCGCTGTGACGGCTGACCTCGCACTTCGGCCCGTGGCCTCCCTCCGCCCAGAAATGGGGCGGCTGTTTGGCTGGAACGTCTGCCTTGGTCAGGAAGGCCCTAAGCTCATCGGACTATTTCCAGCAGTAGGGGGTTAATTCGAGTTGTCATTTGTGATCGACGCAGACCCATCGGTCATCGTCGGTGTATCCGAGCGGCCAAAGCTCATAAGCCTCGCGAACTTTGTCTCCAGTTGCGTGCCGCGCGCTCGACGAATGCGGCTAACAGCGTCGCGTTGTCTGTCCGGCACGCCTGCCGTGTCCTCCACTTGAGGCGTAGACAGTGTCTCATGCCGTCGCCTCGCTGGGGTATAGCTAGGGTCAGGACCCATTAATTTCTTGCATCGGCTCGACGGGATGTGATTCCGGGATTGGCGGAGGTAGCCGCCATGACGGATTTGTTTTTGTTAAGCGACCAGCAGATGTCCCGTATCAGCCCGCACTTTCCCTGCTCACATGGAAAGCCGCGGGTCGATGACCGGCGGGTTGTCAGCGGGATCATCTATGTCATCCGCAACGGGTTGCAGTGGAAGGACGCACCGAAGGACTACGGCCCGCACAAGACGCTTTACAATCGCTTTGTTCGCTGGAGCCGACGCGGGATCTTCGAGAAGATTTTCGCCGGATTGGCCGGGGAGTCGGCCGTTCCGGAGCGAATTATGATCGATTCCACGCACCTCAAAGCGCACCGCACGGCCGCCAGCCTGCGGAAAAAAGGGGGGCTCCGCGCCAAATCGGACGGACCAAGGGTGGGCTGAATTCCAAGCTCCATGCCGTTTGCGACGGACAAGGCCG
>JAKBAU010000026.1 GCA_021808875.1 Pseudomonadota bacterium
ATCCACGCTCGTCTAGTTCAACCGGGCGTGTCTGGGCCGTCGCGTCCGGCGCCTGAGCCGGCTCCTTCCAAAGATGCGTAGGAGAACGATTTTCCTGCCTCGATCCTCGCTCGGCTGCGCGATGTCGCGCGCGAAAGGCAGGCTGACCCACAGCCCATCCTGCGGCGTTACGCCATTGAACGGTTGCTCTTCCGGCTGGGCCGCTCTCCCTGGCGGGACAAATTCTTGCGTCCTCTGTCCCAGCCATCTGTTGAATCCAGCGAAACAGCAATCCGATGGAATCGAGGCCGGCTGGTGGCCCTCAACGGAACTTCCGGCCTGCCACTGAGGAAACCGTGGCGCTCGTTTTGGTTACGCTGCCCGTGACTTCCTGAAAGCCGCCGCAGTTCTCTCGGGTTCCTGTTCAATAACGGCCAGATAGGCGCGCACGGCAGGCGGCGGCATGGTGCGGCCGATTTCATATTGGCGGAGATTGGCCAGCGGAATGCCGTAGGTATCGGCAAATTCTGATTGGCTCAGGCTCAAACGCTGCCGCAGCTTTCTGATGCGCCGACCCTGCAGGGCTTTTTCAAGCCCTTCGTCGCTCACCGACCGATCCTCTGGGTCGGAAGGGTCGGCTTCAATCGCAATGATAGACTTTTTCTTCACTGTCGTTGCTCCGTCTCACCGAAATAAACCGAACCACTTCCTCACGCCAAACGTGCACGGCCGTGTACAGCTTGCCGTCAACCACGCCGACGGCTTTATGCCGTTCTTCCTCATCCCCTATTCGGATCGTCGGTATGATCAGTACTTCAGGGTCATCGAACACCCGTGCCCCGAAGGCCAGGGAAAGACCATGCTTTTCCCTGTTCGCGGCGTCTTTGGCCGTGTCAAATTCGATCTTCATGCACTGTGTATTTTACACATACCCGCATGGCGCCACAAGGCCTTCTGAGTCCCCTAGGCGTTCGCGGTCCCAATCTGCAGTGTCGAAGCCGTCTTGGTGATCGGCAGGTCTTGTCAGGATGAGCGCTTACATGATGAGGGAAATTACCCGGTTCGCCCGCAAGGTGGCTTTAATAACAGCGGCGCAAGTACAGAGATGTTCACGGATACCTCAGGGCCAAGGTTCACGCGGCGAGTTAGGTTTAGGCAAGGGCCCTCGGGACCAAGAAAAGGTGAATCGGACGCGTGACTAACATTGCAAGGTTAGACGGCCCGATCTCAGCCTATATCCCATGGGTATATCGCCACTCGTATTGGTAAAATATTTTTTGACGGCATTTCTGTCGGTACAGAGGAGATTTTGCTAATAGTTTCTAGGGCTGTGGATCCTCCCACCCCCAGCCAATCTCTATCCGGGACCACGCGAGTGCATCTGGTGGGCTTGGCAAACCCAGAAAATCTCTGCCGATTCTATTCGGCTGTGACCCTGGACACCCCGCCCTACTCCGTGCGCCTGACGGTATCGGTGACGGTATCGAGGCGAGGCTTAGGAATAGGATACCGTCATTGCCACTCACCGAATTGGGCGTGAAAAGCGCTAAGCCGAAGGACAAGCCTTACAAGCTATCCGACGAAAAGGCCTCTATCTTCTGGTCACAACTTCCCTATCCAAGCTCTGGCGCTTCGACTACCGATTTGCAGGTAAGCGAAGGACTCTTGCCGTCGGAAAATGGGACGATGTGGAACTTGGGCAAGCGAGGAAACGAAGAGACACTGCTCGCAATAGCGGAACGTATCAGCAATTATAAGACAGCCGGTTTGGCAATTTAAGATCGGCACTCTCCGCTGTTGCAGGCGGGTTGATTCATGCCGCGGTTGGCTTTTCGGGCGGGGTTGGTGATTTTCGAACGAAGCGTTCCGGATTGGCCATAATGGACCTGGTCGGGCGTCATGAGACAAGGCCGGCGTGATGGTGATCGCGGTTGTACCAGTCGAAGAAATATCTACAGAGGGCCTTGGCGTCCTCGATACAGCCGAAGCGCTTGGGTAATTCAGGCTGGTACTTCAATGTTTTGAAGTGGCTTTCCGAAAACGGGCTGTCATTCGAGGTGTGTGGCCGACTATGTGATTTGGTGACGCCGAGATCGGCGAGCATCAGGGTGGTGGCCTTGGCCTTCATGGACGCGCCCCTGTCCGCATGCAGCGTCAACTGTCCGGGCAAATCAACTTGCTTGGCAAGGGTGTCTTCGAACAGCGGCTTGAACAGAATGGCGCTTTCCGTGACCGCCACGCGCCAGCCGACGACACGCCGGCTGAAGATGTCGATAATCACGTAAAGGTAGAAGCAGGTCCATCTGGCTGGTCCCGTCAGCTAGGTGATATCCCAGGACCAAACTTCATTTGGCCGTTCGGCCATAAGCTCCGACTTCTGATAGACGGGGTGACGGAGCTTTCGGCGGCGTTCCTGAATTTCACCATTTGCATCAAGGATCCGATACATGGTGCGGATCGAGCAATGGTAGATGCCTTCGTCGAGCAGAGTGGCATAAATTTCCGCCCGGGCCTGGTCGACAAACTGTGGTTCACGCAGAAGAGCCAGCACCAACTCGCGTTGTTCCTCGGTCAACGCCCGCCTGGGCTTTGGCGTTGGCTGCGCCGGGATCGGGTGTGGTCGGTCCCGGCGGGTGCGATGGCGATGGACGCTGGCGCGTGAAAGGCCAAGCGCTACACAGGCGCCAGCGGTCAGCCCGCTGGCAGGTGCGAGGGCGACGATGGCCTCGGCACGGTCCACCCGCTGCTGGAGCCGGGCGGTGGCGCGTCGGGCGGCGGCCAGCTCGCCAACCTGTGGATTGGTTGCCGGCGCCTTCAGACCGCGTTTGACCGGAGCCAGCGCACCGAGAGTGGCGGCGTCACGCAGCCGACGACAATCCGGCAGCATCGACGAATTGGCCCCTTCCCGGAGGAGAATGGCACCAATGGCCCCGTTCTCAACCGCTCGATGGGTTTCCGCCAAGATGCGCAGTTTGTCCTGAGCCGTGAATGTTGGGCCACGGGTGCCGATCAGACAGTTCAGGCGAAGCAGCAACCGGCCCCGGAACGGTCGTCGGCCTACGACCATCCCCAGTGCCGGGGCGGGCTTCTGCTTGAGATTTCATGATCTTGCTGGACATAACCATGACGATGAGTTTCCGACGCCTTCGAGGCTAAACTCCCGGGGGCAGAGGTCTCATCATTGTTGGCACAGAGGGCCGAGTGCGCTGCTCGCTCCCGGGTGACGCGGGTTCAACGACGATAGTTCCAACCATTCCAGCAGCGTAATGACCTGGTTCGTGGCATGCGTAATAAAGCTTTCCAGGCTTGACGAATGTCCAAATTAGCGTTGCCGTCTTGCCTGGAGGCAGAAGAATGCCGTTGGGATCGTGGTCCATCTTCATACCCATCCGTCCCATTTCTGCCTCGTGCTCCACTTGTTCACGCATACTCCCCAGCACCCACTCGTGCAGAAGGTGGCCTCGGTTGGTCACCACAAAGCGAACCGTTTCTCCCGCATGCACCGTGAGCATGGCAGGACTAAAGCGCATCGTATCCAGAGCCACGATTTTGACCGTGCGGTCGACGTTTGCCGCTACGCCTTGATGTCCAAATGAAAAAGTTTCGGCTTTCGCATATACATAGGATGGAAAGGTCGCGATCATCATCAATGTCGCAATTCCAATGACACGAGAGTTAAGGCCGCGTCTCACATCTGTTCTCCCGTTTTAGCCCTACTTTGAAAGTCATTTGGCTCTCCATCCTATCCCGGGCTCACTTCCTACTCTATTTTCTGATGCCTATGATCGCCCAGGTAGGAGACGCTGTCGAGGATGATGCTTCCTGTCCAAAAAGCCAAGCATCAAACCGAGCAAAGCAGGCAATGCACCGATAACAATAGCAAGCGGGTCGTGGAACGAGCAAAACTCCACTACCAGTACCGTAAGGACCAGTAATATAGTCGCCAGCAGAACCACAAGTGGATTTCTGAACGACACTTGCTGGAGCGCATAGTGTCCACAGTACTCGACCGGACTAGGTGGCAGGCAGCTGTCCTGGCTCAGGACTGTCTTGACTTCGCTCATGGAAGTACCGAGGTCCACCTTTTGCAGTCGAGCTGAGACCACATCGTCCTGCCTTAAATTCTGACGGCTTAGCTCCACCACGTCGAGCCTTCTTTGGAGGAAATCGACCTGCTCAAGTATGACTAACGTGCACATCGGCGTGCGAAGCAGTAGGTCCCCCGACTTGGAAAGCCGATCAACACTCGCGGGGTCAGAGATTATCCCGATATCCACGACTTGGTTACCACAGCGCACGAAAGAAGACAGCTTTCCAGGAAAAGCACTGCCGACTACATCGGCAGTGCTTTCGTTCGTCAGCCCGTAACGCGCAGCCACGGCCTGACGTATGTGGAAATCGGCGGTGGGCCCACACACCTTCGGATCGTCAAGAGAATCCGCAAGGCCGGAGATCTTGCGGATTGGGGCTTCTACACGCGGCGCGTTTTCGTCGCGCCAATTGAGATTCGGGGAATCAACCTGACCTCTATCGGATAGGGAGCAAACTGCAGGTCGCTGGGCTATGCTTTGATGTCCCAGCGCACCGTAGGAAAGCGCTGGTCAAATTGGGCTCGCAGGTATGCCATGAATTCAGCGCTCATGTAGCTGCGAAGAGGCTTCGGCCTGGTGGTATAGCTTCCTATGTGCGACTCCTTAAGCGACGGACCGAGTCGTATGCTGAGGTTGCGCGGATAACTTTAGACGTCTGGATCGGCGCGCGCTTCTTGATGTGCACCTGTAGGCCGCAGGCGACAGTGATGGCGGCTGGCGCAGAAGCGCGACCTATCCCAGATACACGTACTGCTATGGAGTTCGCCCCATGCCGCCATGCCCTGGAGCGCCGGTCAGCTCCGAAACTGGGGAATTTTGTGTGGCATGAGTGAGGAGTTTTCATCCGTCACTCACAGCCGTGCGCGACGCCGAGACGATAGGAGCCCTCAACTGGCACTTTAGTTCTGGCCAGACCACTATCCTCCTAAGAGGGGCGCAGTCCCGCGCGGCCCCGTGTCTGCGATGTCATTAACCGCGCACCTCCGCGTGGGGCAACCTAGGGTCAGTATGCCTGGCGATGTATTTCTCATGGAACCTAATGAGCAGATGATAGACCACTGGCGTGGCGATTAGCGACAGCAGCACGGAGAAAAACAGCGCGCCGATGACTGTGATACCCAGAGGTTGCAGCATCTGTGCACCCGCGCCTGCGCCGTAGGCGAGCGGCACCATGCCGAGGGCTGCAGCGAGGGAGGTCATAAGGACGGGCCGGAGCCTGCGATGACCAGCGCGCACTAGTGACTCGATGAGCTCCACGCCCTCGCCACGCAGCTTCCGACAATAGTCGAGCACCAGAATGCCGTTCTTGGCAACAATACCTACGCCGATGATCGCGCCGAGGTAGGACACTATGTTCAAGGTCGTGTCGCTCACCCAGAGCGCCACCATCGCTCCGAAGAGCGCGAGCACTGCGCCAAACACGATCGCGATCGGTTCGTAGAAGGAACGGAATTCGATCACCAGCACCGTGAAGACGAGCAGGATGGCGGCGAGCAGCACGACCATGAGGTTCCGGAACGACCGCTGCTGCAGTCGATAGAGTCCTGCGTACTGGACGCTCCCAGGCGGCAGCCATTTGTCCTTGGCAAGGGTTGCGCGCACCTCGCGCATGGCAGTACCGAGATCCACGCCTTCCAGTCGCGCCGAGACGATGTCGTCCTGGCGCAGATTATCGCGGTTCAACTCCACGTCATTGGGCCGCTCCTGCACGCGCGCGACCTGACCTAGCTGCACAATCGTGCCCGTTGGCGTGCGCAGCGGCAGTTCGTTCAACTCAGAAAGCCGGTCGACACTGCTCGGCGCGGCGAGCACGCGCACATCAACGACCCGATCGCCGTGCAAAATGTACGACGAGGTACTGCCGAGCAGAGCGTTCCTGACCGCATCCGCGATGCCCTGCGTTGTCAGCCCGAAGCGCTCAGCCTGCACATGGCGCACCCGCAGATCGATGGTGGGTCCACTCACCACCAGACCATCGAACGTATCGACGAGTCCCGGGATCTTCTTGATCTGTGCCGCGACGCGCGGCGCCGTCTTCTTTAGCCAGGCAAGATTCGGGGAAAAGAGGCGGATCTCGACCGGGTCAGGTGCGAGCTGCAGATCACCAACAAGGTCCGTGAGGAAGCCCTTGAAGTCCCAATGGATCATCGGAAAGCGCTGATCGAACTGCGCACGCAGATGATCGAGAACCTGCTCGGTGGTGTGTTTGCTGACGGGTTTGAGCTTGATAAGGAAGCTGCCAACATTCGGCTCGGCCAAAAATGGGCCGAGCGCAGTGCCCAGCCGGCGCGAATACGCCTGGACATCGGGGTCGGCGCGGATGAGTTTCTCGGCCTGGTCGAGCTCTCGCGAGGCTTCCGCGAGGTTGGTGCCCGGGAGCGCCGAGTAGTCGATGTTGAATCCGCCCTCATTGAATGTAGGCAGAAATCCAGTCTGCAAGTGCCCGTAAATGATGACCGCGCATACCCCGATGGCAGCACAGGCAAGGAGCGTCTGCCCGGCATGCAGCAAGGACCAGCGCACGGCGCTCTCATAGGCGCGCAGGATGGGCCTTAAGATAAAGCCGCCTTCCTCGCTGACCTGCTTGCCGCCGCGAATGAGCCAGGCGGCCAGAGAAGGGGTCAAGGTGACGGCCAGCAGGAGCGAAACCAGGAGCGAGACCACCATGGTCAATCCGAGGGCACGGAAAAACACCCCCGCAAGCCCCGTCAGGTACATGAGGGGCAGGAAAACCACGACGGGCGTCAGCGTGGAGCCGACAAGCGCGGTCAGGATCTCGCCCATGGCCTCCTGAATCCCCAACAGGCGCGGGCCGCCAAGGGCCAGGCGGTGGCACATGGCCTCGACCACAATGATAGCGTTGTCGATGATGAGGCCGATCGAAGCCGCGATCCCGCCGAGCGTCATCATGTTGAAACTCATGCCGGCGAGTTTCATCACGACAAAGGTGATCAGAACTGAGATCGGAATGGTGACGATCGCCGTCCAGACGCTGCCCCAATTTCTGAGGAAGAGATACAGGATGGCGGCCGATAGAAGCAGTCCAAAAATGACCGCGTCCCAGACATTTCTGATGGAAGAGCGTACGAAGGAGGACTGGTCGTAGAAGAACCTGATGTGCATGTCGGGCGGCAACTCGCGCCGCAGCAACTGCAGCTTTGCCTGGAGCGCCTTCGCAATCGCGGAGGTGCTGGCGTTGGTATGGCTCTCAATGTCGAACAGCACCGCGCGGTGCCCCTGAGCGGTGACGTTTGTGTAGGCCGGTGCTGGCCCGCGGACGACTTGCGCCACGTCGCGGACGAGAATCGGATGGCCACCGCGCTCGGCGATCACCACCTTACGGATCTGCCTGGCCGAATAGACCCGGCCGTCAACCATCGTCAGGTAGAGACGATAGTTCTGCGGCAGGAACCCCGCGGAGGAGACCATATTGTTGCGACCGAGCGCTGCAGTTACATCCTGCAACGCAAGATGGGCCGCCTGGAGCCTGAGCGGATCGACCACCACATGGTACTCCGGCTTCTGGCCCCCGACGATCTCCACCCTTGAGACCCCGGGGATCTGCAGAAAGAGCGGCTTGATGGTATATGTGGCGGTATTCCACAGGTCCATGAGGTTATGGTTGCGCGCCGTCAGGCTGATGCCGATGATTGGGTAGCTCAGTGAGAACCCGACGCGCTCGGCGCTGGTCACCGCAGTAGGCGGCAGCTCGCTGCGCATCTCGGAGAGCCGTCCGAGCACGTAGAGCTCCGCACGGTGCATGTCCGTGCCCCAGGCGAACTTCACGTTGACGATCGCCGATCCGCGGGTGGTGGTAGAGAGCACGGAGGTCACACCCGGAATGCTCTTCAGGGACTGCTCGACCGGTCGCGTGATCGTCGCCATCATCTGATCAGCAGGCATGATGCCGTTGCCGATGTTGACGACGATCCGTGGAAAGGCCGTGGCCGGAAATACCGACGATGGCGTATTCAGGGCCGCGAATAACCCCGCCGCACAGAGCACAATCGCGATGAATGCGATGGCTATCGTGTGGCGAATTGCAAATCTGCCAAGGGGCGTGCCCGCGCGCTCGGGTTCAGGGGTGCTCATTGCGTCTGAAGATCCATGGTGCGCGATGAGACGGCCTGGCCGCTGGATGGAGCGGCGATCCGGATTGCCGTCCGGTCCGGTAAGCCATAGGCGCCCTCGGTGACGACCCGAGTCCCGACCTTGAGCCCGGGACCGGACACCGCCACCCAGCCATCTTCCCGCAGGCCTGCCTCGACAGGAACGCGGATCGCCGTGCTGCCACGCACGACGGAGAGGACGCCACGGCTGCCTGCGATCTGGCTGATTACGCTTTTACTGGGCGCCGCCAGCGCATTGGGCTCTGTCGCCGTCACGATGCGCAGGTGAAGGTATTGGCCCGGTCGAAGACTGCTCTTCCGCGGCAGGCTACCCCAGGCCATCACGGTTCCATCGTTCGCGTTGACCGTTGCACTGACATAGGCGAGCCGCGTCGAGATGGGCCGCGCGCCCAGCACCTGCAAGGGATCACCGGGGGCGAGTTGCGAAGCTTCCTCTTCGGGAATATCCGTTCGTACCACGAGATGGTCGACGTCGACCACCACGGCGAGCACAGTACGCGCATCTACCGCGGTACCGGCCTTCACATTGACGCTGACAACCTGCCCGCTGAGTGGGGCGGTGACGCGCAGGAGCGCAAGTTGCGCTTGCGCACTCTGCAAGGCTTTCAGCGCAGCGTTGTGCTCGGCGTACAGCCGCTTGAGCCGTGCGACCTGCTGTGCCGCGTAGCGCTCCGTCATCGTGCCAGAATTGAGAACAACCAGCAGCTGGCCTCGCCTGACTCGCTCCCCTGCCGCGACGAGCACATGGGTGACGACACCGCTGACGGGAGCGGCAACAGACGCAGAGGCTGCAGGGTGCTGCGGCGTCGTCGGTGCCGGCTCCACCACGCCGTAGCCGTACACGTAGCGGTGCAGGGTCATGCGCCTTAATTCACCGACCTGAACGGTGATCCGGGGGCCTCGGGATGCATCGGACTGCTCAGCTGCCACAGACCTTGCACCGTACGATCTGAGGAGTAAGTACGCGCCGAGCGCGAATCCAAAGGCGGCGATGCCGATGGTGACCAATGTGCGGGATTTTTTCATGGACCTGCCGGGTGAGGAATGTTTTGTGCGGATTGCAACATGGAGGGACGTAGGGTGAGCGGGCTTTGCACCGCGTCTTGTAACGCGCCAAGCGCCTGTTGCGCGGCCAGCCGCGTTGCGAGCAGATTTTGTGCCCCGGCATAGAAGGCGACGTCTGCGTTGGCGAGGTCGAGCGGCTGCATCTCTCCGGCGCTGACCTGCGCGCGTATGGATTTGAGTTGGTGTGTCAAGTTTCCGAGTAACGAGTCGGCCGTCCTGACCTGCGCGAGCGCCGACCGGTACGCGGCGAGCGCGCCATCGATCTGGGTTACGGCCGCCGCCTGCACGCCGAGGAACTGTGCAGCGGCCACGCGGCGCCGAGCTCTTGCCTGAGCGATAGGGCCCTGGTTCTGATTGAGGAGGGGCAACGTCAGCGAGAGGCTGAGCTGCCACTGGCTATCGTCGACGAGCTGCGAGTTCCAGACATAGCCCGGGCCGAGCACGACGCTAGGCCATTGGCGCGCGACCTCGAGCTTCAGGGCCGATTGGCTGGCCGCGTATTGCGCGAGTGATGCCCTCACATCCGAGCGCCCGAGCAAAGCGTGCTGCCGCACCGCCGGGCGGGTGAGATCACGCGGGAACCGTCTGAATCCGGCGAACGACAGATGCACTCCTCGCAATGCGCTTACCGGTACCCCGATCGCGCCGGCGAGCGCGATGCGCGCCTGGCGAATCCGGCCCGCCTGTGCCTGTCTGGCAAGGGTCGCATGTTCGAGCGCGATCCGCGCCCCGGTGACAGTGTAACTCGACACCGCACCGGCCCTGAACTGGCCTTCGAGGAGATTGACGACGCTCCGCAACGCAGTCACCTGGCGGACCCGGAGCGATTTGGTCTGACGCGCCCCATACAGCGCAAGTAATGCACGGCGCAGGCGGCTGCGTACCCCCCAGACTGTGCCAATGAGGTCCCACCGTGCGGCGACCGCGAGGTGACGCGCCTGCGCCATGCGATCGCCGCGCCGGCCCGCACTGTCGATCGGCCAGTTGATGGCGACCGGCACGATCCAGGGATTGCGCACACCCGGAACCCCAGAGTCGTATCCCGGGCTCAGCGAAAGAGACGGGTTCGGACGCGCACGGGCTGTGATCCGGGCCGCCTGCGCAGAGAGCAGCTGCGCACGCGCATAGGCGAGCGCGGGCTGGTAGTAAAATGCGGCCAGGGTCAACGCCTTAAGATCCCAGGACTGACCGCTGCCGGGCCATGCGACATGGTTGGCCACCAGAAACTTCACAAGGCCCGGATTGCCGAGCGAGCGACTCTCATAGGCCCCGAGGGATCCGGCAGGAGAGATCGGACGCGGCTGAAAAGTGGCGCAGCCGGAGAGAAGCCCCACGGCGAACAGGCACAGATACCGCATTTTGAAGGTAGTCGGCATGGATTTCGTACGTATTGCAATCATCATCACGGTCATACGCACGAGCGCGCACTACCCCTCCCGAGAACCCGAGAATTCGAGCAACCGCATTCTTTTCACCCGCATAAGGACTCATCTGCTGTGCGGCACATCGGTAGCGACGTCGCAGGCACCAGAATAGGCAAACTCCAAGACAGTCAACCCGGCCACGGGGATAGCGGCGATGGCGGCCTTGACCCACTTCCAGAACTCGGTCCGCTTGTTCATACTCCTTCCCGATCAAACGGAGTTCGTGTGTAGGGGGGATTGGTCCCCTATCGATCCGTTACGCGGACGCCAGGGGTTTCCTTCTGGAGGGAAAGGCAAGAACGATGCGTATCAGAGAGGTGGACGTGATTGAGAGCGAGGCCAGACGCCATGATTGATCGTGAACTTCAAGCCCTCGCAAAGCTGCCGCCGGACAGACCGCTCGATCGGCTGGAGATCGGCGTCTGGAGGGCCATCACGACGCGCGCGACGGAGCGGCGCACCGGTCGCGTCATCACGTCCTGTCAGGCTGTCGCACTGGTCGTGGCCTTGCTCGGCAGCGTAGCAGCTGGCGCCGCAGCCGCTCCGGCGCATCCGACCGCGAATGCCATCGCGCGACCGAGCGGTGGGCTTGCGCCTTTCGACCTCCTGTTTGGGAGACTTCCGTGAGCGTGTCACTTCGCGCGGTCGTCGCGATGGTGCTGCTGACCTTGGCAGCGGGCGCTCTTGGCGGCTGGCTGGGCGTTTCCTATGGCGCACGGCAGGCCGCCCCGCCCCAGGACCTTCACGCGATTCTGCATCACGATCTCGACCTGACTGCCGCGCAGAGCGAACGGATTGCTGTCCTCGAACAGCGATTCGCGACGCGCGGCAAGGTATTCGAGGCAGAAATGCAGGCGGCGGATCTGGAGTTGGCAATCGCGCTGGAGGCGGATCACACCTATGGTCCGAAGGAACAGGCGGCAATCGACCGCTTCCACCGTGCAGAAAAGAGCCTCCAGGAAGCCACGATCCGGCACGTGCTCGCCATGCGTGCCATCCTCACGGTCAAACAGTCCAAGGTCTTCGATCGCGCAGTCTACGAGGCACTGACCGCGGGCTCGTCGTGACATATGCGCCGGAAAGCGCATCGGATGAGGCACTCGCACACCGTGCCGCAGGCGGCGACCGCGCGGCCTTCAACGGTCTGATCCGGCGCTACAAGGAGCCGCTATATCGTTTCGTTCGCCGCTATGTCGGCGATGCCGATGATGCCTATGATCTTCTCCAGGATACCTTCATTTCGGCCTGGCGCGCGCTCCACCGCTACGACCCAAAGCGGCCCTTTTCGCCATGGCTACATCGCATCGCCCTCAACAAGTGTAGGGACTTTGGTCGCCGGAAGGCCGTTCGCCGCACCTTCTTGCGCCTTCTTGCTCTTGGCACTGAAGATCAGCCTCCAATGGACGTAGGGGGCGCCGACGAGGAACTTGAAGCTTCCGCGCGGCTCGCCCGGCTCAACATGGCCATTGCAGCATTGCCGACGCTGTACAAGGAACCCTTGTTGCTCACAGTGATCGAGGGCCTGAGCCAAGACGAGGCGGCGGTGATCCTCGGAACGACACGCAAGGCAATCGAGATGCGCCTTTACCGAGCCCGCCGAAAGCTGGCGGATGAACTGGAAAAAGGCTGAGAGGCATGGTCTACGCCGACACGTAGTGCGAAGAGTTGGACGCCAAATCGGGAACTTGAGATACGGACGCAGCGCGCTGACGTCCCTGCAGTGATTTTGACAATTTGAGGAGTGATGAGGGAGCGCGCCATGCGGCGCGTACAGGAGGGCAATAGCCCTGAAGTTGCGGCGGAAGTTTTCGGCATTGGTCGGACGGCGATATACCGATGGATAAATGAGTAACGGCGAGGAGGATGGGGGAACTAAAGCAAAGCCGCTGTTTGGCTGTCCGCCAAAGCTGGGCGACAAGAAGCTCAGGTGGATCTATGACACGATGACTCGGAAGAACCCGATGCAACTCAATTTTGAGCATGCGTTGTGATGTCGGGCCAATAATTGACCAACTGAATTTGCGCGTTAGGCGATCCGATACGGTCAATGCGCCCGAAGCGCTGGATTATGCGGACAGGATTCCAGTGGATGTCGTAATTGATGAGGTAATCGCAATCCTGGAGGTTTTGTCCTTCAGAGATACAGTCGGTGCCAATCAGGATATCGATCTGATTGGGATCGTTCGGCATAGTTACTGACTTTTCCTTCGACCGGGGCGAGAACAGTGTCAGGATCGATTGAAAGTCATAGCTCCTAGGGATAGTGCTCTTAGGCGCATCCTAGCCTGTCACCATCGTGGTGTTGACGCCGGTCGCCGCATCACGCTGAAAATTGAACAACTTCTTCCAGACCCCGCTTTCGAGGTAGCCAGTGCGGTCGTTGGGCAGAACGTCCTCGTCAATATTCTCCAGAAACTCCCGGAAAAAATTGTAGAGAATGAGGAAGTAGATTCGCTCTGGCGAGTTCTCTTCATAGACTGACTCGATGTGCTGGCAGATCGTGTCCGTAACGTCCTGCACATTGGCCGCGTCCGCCCAAATCTGATGGAACAGCTCCAGGTAGGCCGTCGTATGGGCAGCGTCATCGAAATGGTTCACCATATTGGAGACCGCATTGCCCTTTTGGTATCCCAGGTCCAAGGTGGTGAAGCCATTTACGGGCATGTAGGTGACTGAGGCATCCTGCCCAGCAACGCAGGCAAACTGTTGCATCGGGGCCTTGGTCCGGTTGGACCGGAATGACGCCTTCTTGCGAATCCATTCCGCGCACTCCCGCGCTACGGCGCGTTGAGTCAATTTGTTGCGGAGCTGGATTTCAAATTCCGAGCCATAGATATGCTTCTCGCGCTCGGCCTTGGGAATAAAAACTCCCGGCGCTCGCGCTTGACCTGATCGACGGCGCCTTCCGGGACAACATGACCTGAGTGTCCCTGTGCCACTCTCATTAACGCCATCCTGGCTGGCGGCCCCAGCGGCCAGGATCAGGATCCGGCCTCCTTTAGGCCGAAACTGGAACGAATGACACCCGCGTATCGGGCAAACATTGCTGTTAAGCACGACAAAAAGCGTTAGCATGCATGCCCAACCAGACCGGATGTGGTGGACTTAGGACAGGAGCAAACTGGTGAGTGTTCAACTGTTTTTGATGGACAAGATGTTACGGTTTTCGGTGAAGCGGAGGTTCGCAAAAGCGCCAAACGTCATGACTTTGCGAGCCGTCATGACGGAAATGGCCTCCAGTTCAAAAGCCCCGCCGCCGCCGGTTGCGATCGAAAATGAACAGCTTGGTGGTGTCGCGTCCGAGAAGCTAAGCCAGCCAGGCTCTGACCAGACCCGCGCCATCCTGTATTTGCACGGTGGCGGGTTTGTCGCAGGCGCACCAAGTACGCACCGCCCTCTGACCTGGCGGTTAGCCCGTCTTACCAATCTGCCTGTGCACGTGGTGGATTACCGCCTCGCGCCCGAACATCCCTTCCCCGCCGGTCTTGACGACTGCTTTGCCGCCTATCACGGACTGCTGGCCCAGGGAATAGAGAGCCGGCGTATCGCCATCATCGGTGATTCGGCAGGAGGCAATCTGACCCTCACTGTCGCCCTCAAGGCGAAAATGCAGGGCGTTCCCCTTCCGGGCTGCCTCGTCTGCTTGTCGCCGGTTACAGATCTTGTCGAACCGGGGCCGTCTCAGCTCGAAAATGCGCGTTCGGATGCCCTCTTCGTGCCCACAAGCTTTGCCACCTTGGTAGAAGCCTACTGCCCGGGACAGGATGCCCGCGATCCACTGATTTCACCCTTGCGTGGCGATCTTTCGGCACTGCCACCCACGCTCCTGCAATGTTCTGGCGCCGAGATGCTTCGCGACGATTCGGTTCGCCTTGCCGAGAAAATGCGGGCCGCCGGCACTATGGTTGAACTTGAGGTCTGGCCCAAGGTGCCGCATGTCTGGCAGGTTCTTGCTGACGTCGTTCCAGAAGCACGCCAGGCAATCGACAAAATCTGCCGCTTTGTGACAACAACGCTTGAGGATTGAAAGTCCATCAGCGCCGCATCCCCCCGCACGTGCATTGCGGGAGGGGGTGGCAAGACAAAGCAATATTTTCTACTTGTAGATCATCGAAATTGTTTCAGCTACGCAGGCGGGACGTTCCTGTCCCTCTATCTCGATGGTCATTTCATTGATGACCTGCAGACCGGCGCCTCGTGACTCAACCGACAAAAGCTTCTGGCGTGCGCGGACCCGCGAGCCCACCGGAACCATGTTGGTGAAGCGCACCTTGTTCGACCCGTAATTGATGCCACGGCTTACTCCGGTGATACGCAGGATCCGGGCACCCAACATCGGAATTAGAGATAGCGTAAGAAACCCATGTGCTATGGTCTTGCCGCCAGGCATCTCCTTTTTTGCACGCTCGACATCAACATGAATCCACTGATGATCACCGGTGGCCTCGGCAAACTGATTGATCCGCGCCTGATCGATTTCAACCCATTCCGACACACCAATTTCCTGACCTACCAATGAGGTGAGCTCATCAAAGCTGACTGTTTTCACGGCTTTTCTCCTTGCTGAATGCGATAGTTACGGACATCTTCGGCGAGCTCTACGAGCCACTCTTCCGCAATATCTCGTGATATAAGAAACTCGGCTGTCCGATAAAGATAATCGCGGTTTGTTCCCAAAACGCCTTCAGCTTCAGCGATCCGCCGCACCTGCTCGGACTGAGGTAATCCTCTCTCGTAGCGCGCATGATCGCGGCGCACAACAAAGCTCAGCATGCGGCACCGGCTCCCATCCGGGAATTCACCCATGAGCCATTGAGCCTTGTAAGCACCGGAAATCATCTCCCGATACCACAGAACCTTTGTCTCGCTATCAAGATCGCGATTAAGGATACGATGGGCAATGCCCGTGCAGATCGTACCGGGCTCATGATCAAGAGCCAGCATCAAGCCAGGCCTTTCCGGAACGCCACGTCCTAGCGACAGCGTCAGGCAGAAACGTCGGGTGTGCTCTGCGATTCGGGCAATCCGGCTCTCGGACACCGTAATCGCGGGGTTCCACATCAGCGAACCGTAGCCAAACAGCCACAGGTCTTCACCACTGGTGATTGTCGCAAGCACAGCCTGACGCGACTGTTCGCGCTCCTGCTCGCTCATGGGCTCGGGCATGCCGCGCTGACGCATCATTGCCGCATAAATCTGGACGCGCTCCGCGGTAAAATCATCGCGCGTCAGCTGATGGGGACTTACACGGACATCAGACAATACGGCTATTCCTCTTGCCCCAATAACGATCCCGGATCAGTCTCTTGTAGAGCTTCCCGGTGGGGTGGCGCGGCAGTTCGCGCTCAAAATCGACAGCCCTGGGGCACTTGATACTCGCGAGATTCTGACGGCAGAACGTCATTAGTTCATCAGCGAGTTCGGGACCGGCATCTTCCCAGCGCACAGGCTGTACGACAGCTCGCACCTCCTCACCGAATTCCTCATTGGGCACGCCAATAACCGCAACATCTGCCACCTGCGGATGATTAATCAGCAGGTTTTCGGCTTCCTGGGGATAGATATTGACACCCCCGGAAATGATCATGAATGCCTTGCGATCGGTAAGATAGAGAAAACCGTCATCATCTAGGCGCCCAACGTCGCCAAGTGTTGACCAATTCGGATGGCGGGGGTGGCGAGCACTGGCCGTTTTTTCCGGATCGTTGTGATACTCAAACTGGTTCTCGCTTTCGAAATAAATTGTGCCCTCCTCACCGTTCGGCACTTCGTTACCATCGTCATCACAAATATGTATTGGCCCCAGCAATGAGCGACCAACCGATCCTGGATGAGCGAGCCATTCGCGGCTACTGATGTAGCAGAACCCGTTTCCCTCTGTACCCGCATAGTACTCATGCAGGACTTCACCCCACCACTCGATCATCTTCCTCTTAACCTCAACAGGACAAGGAGCGGCAGCGTGGATTGCCGAACGCATCGAGGAAACATCATACTTAACCCGAACCTCCTCCGGCAGCTTCAGCATGCGTACGAACATTGTCGGTACCCACTGACTGATATTGGCCTTGTGCTTTTCAATTGCAGCCAGAGCGGCCTCAGCGTCAAAATGCTCCATGACTACAACAGTGGCACCAATCCGATGCATGCTCATGCAGTAGCGTAAGGGTGCAGCGTGATAGAGCGGAGCCGGCGACAGGTAGATCGAATTCTCGCTTGCGCCGAAGAGAGCCACGACCAGTCCAAGCAGGGGACTAGGGGCGTCAATTGATTCCCCACTCAAGGCGTGGCGCACGCCTTTAGGCCGTCCGGTCGTACCTGAAGAATAGAGCATATCAGCCCCGGCAGTTTGATCGGCAATCGGTACTGCAGGCATCCGTGCCACTGCATCCTCATAAGAACGATAGCCTTCGACAACTCCGCCCAGCATGAATCGGTCAACCTCAGGCAGAAGTTCCACGAGTTCGGACGCGGTTGCGTGAAGAGAATGACTCGCGATCAGAACCTTGGCGCCACTGTCGCGAACGATGTACTCGACTTCACGGGCGGTCAGACGCGTCGAGATACAGGTATAATAGAGACCGGCGCGCTGAGCCGCCCAGCAAATCTCAAAGAAGCGGGGCGAATTGTCGGCGAACACTGCAATGCCATCGCCTGTCTCCAATCCCAGGGCGCGGAAAAGCTGCGCGCCCTGGTTCGAGCGGGCGTCAAGTTCGCGATAGGTCAGGGTTTGCCCGCTGGCTGCCATGATGACGGCAGGCTTGTCAGGCGTTTTGGCAGCAAAGATGGAAGGATGCACGTATGGCCTCTCTGCACAAATGGTGATCCCCGTCATCTAAGCGCGCGAAGCGGCACGGGTCAAAGCACAAGCGTAGCCTGACGCTGGGGCAGGTCACGATACCTTGACCGGAGCCGTCCCGGCGGCGAAATGACGGTCGAGCGCACCAATCAGCTCCGCCGGGGAAAATCCTAGCGCCTGGAGACGGCCGGACCGGGCCAGCACCGCAACGCCAGTAAGAGCTGCGGCAATCAGCACAATGTCGGCTTGGTCCTGCCGGCTATCATCCGGCGTCCCGCAGGCTTCCGCGAGGGCGCGCAATGCCGCGATCAATCGCCCGTTAAACAGGCGTTCTGCGTCAGCTGTGCCCCCGGCAGACGGCAGCGCCGCCGCACCAGCCGCCATGGTTTCACTGTGCCGAAGCAGGTCGATAACCACGCCCGCCGCCCGGCCTAACGCCGGAACCTCCCCGCGTAGCTCACGAAGGCCTCGCACCACTGCCCCGAGATCTTCCGCTGCCAACGCGATCAGGAGCTCATTCTTGTTCGCAAAGTACCCATATAGGGCCGCCGGCGCAAAACCGGCTTCGGCGGCAACGGCTCGCAAAGAGAGATTGGCCGCCCCCTCGCGCACCGCCACCTGACGGGCGGCGGCAAGTATCGCCGCGCGGGTAAATTCCCGGGAACGGGCACGGCGCTCTGCACGAGACGCATTAATGGGGCTGGACGACACCATCCTCAAAGCATAGCCCGATTCGCGGAGCAACCGCTTAGGCCCGCGACGCGACGCGCCGCGGGCCCATTTACGTTATTCCATCGCTCGACCTATTTGCCTGGATGCGCCTGCTTGAAGGCCACAATCTGGGCATTGAGCTGACCGCCCAGCTTTTCCTTTTCAGCCTGTACCGCATTGGCACGTGAATTCAATGCTGAAAGAATCGCCGGATCGATCGGCTTATGGTCGCTCGACTTCTTCGCAGCTGCCTCTTTCTTCTCAATTTGAGCACTGATGCAGCTTTGGAAATCATCCGCAGCTGACTGATAAATCTTGAAGTCGGCGATCGCGTCCTTCATCTGCTGCACAGTCGCAGTCGCACCATTGACCGCAATAACCGGAGGTACCGGTTCGGTGCAGGTGGCGGCAAGCACCGACGTCGACGCACCGACCAGAAATGCGGCTACCAAAGCCGTCCTTTTAACCAAGCTACCCATTCGTTCTCCTGTTGCCCTGAGTGGCCGCGGATTGCCGCGCCCCAACGGGCGTGATCAAAGCACAAAGTTTACCGAATAATAAAGTCCCTGACAGCCTACCTGTGAATTTCAGCGCGCGCACAACGCCACAGCGAAGCCGTCGACCGGCAGGCTCGCCTCGTTGCGCGGACTTGCCGCGAGGAAGCCAGCAAGATCAAGACCGGCATCGGCCGCGACGGCACGCAAATATTCTTCCGCATGACGCCAGCGCCGCTTCGGTCCCAGCTCGAACCCCCGCCCCTCAGCCTTTTCCACGGTAAAGAGAAAAAAGCCGCCTGGCTTGAGCCTGCCGCTCACACCTCCCAGTGTGGGCGCCAGATCACCCAGGTAGACGAGCGTATCCGCCGCCAAAATGAGGTCATAGGTGTGACCATCCGAGACGAGAAAGGACTCAATATCGGCGACCGCAAGGTTAGCGTAAAGACCACGATCTCGCGCCTTTGCGATCATCTGCGGCGAAAGATCAATTCCATCAATCCGGGCGGCAATATCGGCAAATGCGGCACCGACAAGGCCGGTACCACAGCCAAGGTCAAGGACCTCTAAGCCGTTGCGTCCGGGGACGACGAGTGCGAATAGATCCCGCAGGATTTCTGGTGCCCGATAGGCCAGTGATCCCAGCATGCGGGCGTCGTAGTCGGTACTGAATTGATCGAAGAGGTGCTGCACATAGCGCGCATTGGCTCGCGGCGCCTGCAGCATGGCGTTTGCTTCGGCGATTTTCTGGTCGAGAACGGCGGCAGGCTCGTAAGTATGCAATGAGGAAAATTCCGCAAGCGCGCGCCCACCTTCCCCCGCCTGGAGCCAAGCGGAACCAAGCATAAACCTTGCTTCATCCAGATCAGGGTCACAACGCAGCGCGCGCTGGAACTCGGCAATGGCCAAAGCTGGCTTGCCGGACGCCAGCAAGGCCTCCCCGAGCGACAAGGACACAACTGCTGCACCAGGATAAAGCTGCGTGGTATCCCTGGCCAGAATGAGTGCCCGTTCTACCTCGCCAGCTCCCAGGAGCGCTCGCGTCAGCAAAGTCCTTGCCAGAAGCCCTCCGCGCCCCTGCTGCAAAAGCGGGAGAAGCGTGTCGATGACATCGCCAAAGCGCCCCTCTGCCAGGAGGGTTTTACCCCGAAAAACTGGATCCTCGTCAGCTTGCAAGAGTGCATTTGCCATTGTTGAGAACCACGACGTCGCGTTCCTTGACCTTGGCCCGGAAAGATATCACCGCGCCATCCCGCCACATCTCGGTGACAATCGTTTCACCTGGAAACACTGGAGACGAGAAGCGCACGTCGAATCCCGTAATCCCG
>JAKBAU010000276.1 GCA_021808875.1 Pseudomonadota bacterium
TTCTTCGATGCTGCCCGCCACGATCAGGCGATAGACGAAGACCGCCTTCTCCTGTCCAAGGCGATGGGCGCGGTCGGTCGCCTGCTGTTCGACGGCCGGGTTCCACCAGGGGTCATAGTGGATGACGGTGTCGGCGGTGGTGAGATTGAGCCCGACCCCACCCGCTTTGAGACTGATGAGAAAAACCGGCACTTCGCCCTGCTTGAAGCGCTGTACCGGCGTGGCGCGATCCACGCTGTCGCCGGTCAGGACGACATAGCCGATACCGCGCTGATCGAGAGCGGCGGCGATGAGTTCAAGCATGCTGGTGAACTGCGAGAACAACAAAATACGCCGCCCCTCCTCGATCAGCGCGGGGAGCATCGCCAACAGCAGCTCGAATTTGGCCGAAGGGACGGCGCGATGATCGCCGGTTTTGATCAGGCGTGGATCACAGCAGACCTGGCGTAGCTTGAGCAGGGCATCGAGAACGATGATCTGGCTTTTCGCCAGACCATGCTGGTCGATGGCGATTCTGACCTTTTCCTGCAAGGTCATGCGCACCGTTTCATAAAGATCGCGCTGCGCCTGTTCCAGCTCCACCGAGCGAACGATGATGGTCTTTTCCGGCAGTTCGCCGGCCACCTCGTCCTTGCGCCGGCGCAACATGAACGGGCGCAGGCGGCGGCTGAGCAGCTCGCGTCGGCCGCTATCGCCGAGTTTTTCTATCGGCGTGCGCCAACGCTGCGTGAAATCCTTGAGCGAACCGAGGAAGCCTGGCAGCAGAAAATCAAATTGCGACCACAATTCGCCGAGATGATTCTCCATCGGCGTACCCGTCAGACACAGGCGATGCCGCGACCGGAGCTGCCGTATCGCCGCCGCGGTCCGGGTATGAGCATTCTTGACGTAATGCGCCTCATCGAGGATGAGCAAGTGATAATCCTGCTGCGCCAGCACATCGCGGTCACGCCAGATCAACGCATAGGTGGTCAGGATGAGATCGTGTTCGGGGATGCGCGCGAACAGGTCCTTGCGCTGCGCCCCGTGCAGATTCAGCACCTTCAGCTGGGGAGTGAAACGTCGCGACTCTTCCACCCAGTTGTGCAACAAGGTGGTGGGTAGGATGATGAGCGCCGGACGATCGAGGCGGCCGGCCTCCTTTTCGTATTGCAGATGCGCCAGCGTCTGTACCGTCTTACCCAGCCCCATGTCATCGGCCAGTACCCCGGACAGATCATGGCGCCGCAGGTGCTGCATCCAAGCTAAACCCTGACGCTGATAGGGGCGCAACTCGGCCAGCAGCCACTGCGGCGGATCGACCTCGGGCACCTCGCCACCGGCGCGCAGGCGGACGGCCAGTTCGCGCAAAGCGGCGTCGCCGTGAAACTGCCAGCGGCCGGTGGACTCAAGCAGAGCCATACGCCCGAAGTCCCAGGGAGAAATGCGCAGACTTTCCCGGTGTTCGAACAGATCGATCAATGCCCGCACGACGGGCTTGAGGCGCGCCGCGGGTAGCCAGAGCTTCTCTTCGCTGGCGAAGAGCTCTATGGCTTCATCCTCGGGAATGTGCTCGAGTTCGCCACTCAGCCAGCGCCGGTCACGCTCGAACAGGGCGAGCAGCAAAGCTTGCAGGGGAAAGCGTCGATCACCGACGACGACGCCCATCTCGACATCGTACCAACCGTCGTCGCCCTGTTGCAGCTGCCCCTCGATGGCATCGATCTCCTGAGCCGCGTAGGGAAATTCTTCATTGATGAAAACGCGCCAGCCCTGGTCACGCAGGGCCGGCACCGCCCGTTTCATAAACTCTGCCCATGCTGCCCGGTCGGGGGCCGCCAGATAAGTAGTGGCCGCGTCCTCTGCCCCTTGGGCGAACTGCGGATGCGCCTGCAACTGCCAGTGCTCAAGTTCTGCACGGTATTGGGCTTCGCTGGCTCTGCGCCGCCGCAGATGGATGACCTCATCGTGCGAACCCCAACGCAAGCCATCTTTCTCATCTGTCCGGACCAACTGGTCCTCATACTGAAAACTCAGCGCCGCCAGAGCGATCGGCTGCTCCTCCCATTCCAGCGCATACAGCTGCAGCACCGGCACCGGCTCGACGTCGATGCAGCGCCCCCCGGCATCTTCGTTGCTGGGTGGGAGCGGCAAATCGGGCAGTATTTCCCGCAAGGCAGCGGCGACGCGGGCTGCCTCGTCGAAAGAAATACTCGGCATCCCCAACATCTGCACCAAGTCATCGACAGGCCATGGCATGCGCAGCTCACCGCAAGCGCCACTGGCAACATCGATGTAGCAGGGCGGATCGGTGGCCAGCCAGCGTACCGGCTCTGATCCGGCGCGCAGCACCGGCATCATGCGATCGCCCGCGGCCTTCGTCCAGACGAGCTGCGCATCCCGGGCCGCAGCAGGATGCAGAAGCTGCATTTCATGGATGTCGACCAAGACCCGCTCATGCTTACACGCGTAGAGGCGACCGCTGGCCAGCATCATGTTCAAGGTCTCGGCGCCATGGCTGTCATACAGCATGAAGCGACCATAGTCCTCGCGGCGACGGTTGAGCAGCAAAGCGCGCAAGATACGCAGATCAGCGGCATCGATAAATTGCGGTGGATGGACAAAAGCCGCGTCGATATTGTCCCAGGGATCACGGATCTGGGTGAAGGCACCACTTTTCCCGCGATTGCCTTTATAAAGGAGGATCTGCGGCGGCGTCGCCTGATCGTCCTGATGCGACCAAGTCAGGACGTAGGCGAGCCCCTGTTTGCTCGTCGCCACACCGGCGGCTTGCTTGGCGGCCCTGGCGGCGCGCTGCGTCCGCAAGCGATCCAGCCACTGATCGACCTCTCCGTGCGCGGTCGGTGGCGTCAGCTGGTGCTGAGCGACCAGGAGCAAGGCCGTGATATGCTTGCACAGAGCGCCGACCGGACACGTGCAGTCACCGAAGACCTGCAGTTCCCCATCCGCCCTGTGCACAAAGGCGACGACATTATAGGGGCGCCTCGCCTGCCCCTGCACCCGCCCTTGCAGATAAATGCTGCCTGGCGATTGCCCTTCGCTCCAGGAAGCGTCCTTGACCTTGGACAGATAACCCAAAGCCTTGACGAAGGTGGGCATGCCCGCCCAGGCGATGACATCGTCACGACTGAAATAGATCGGCATCACGGCAGCAACTCCATCCTCATGACCGCATTTTCATAGCACTGCCCTGTCCCAGGAGCCGCTGCCGGGAAATCGCCGCCTGGATTGTAGCGAATAGGGATGAAGGACATCAAACGCACGACCGACCACCTCAATCTCACCGCCCTTACATGATCGTGTCCCCGGGCGATGTCATGGTGCGCTCTGACGAGCGATGTCTTTCAGACGGCGATCCATTTCATCGGCGGTGATTTCGCCACGCTGGCAGGCTGCCGAAAAGGTGATGCCGGTGACGGCCAGGTTGCGCTCGAAAATGCCGGCGAGCAGTTGATCGACCCGGCGCTCGGAAAATCGCGTGACACCCGTAGGGGACCGGCCGATGTGGTCACATCCAGGCCGCCAACATGCGGGAACAGGTCGAAGATGCGCGTCAGCGTCCTCGGCCGTGATCTGGCTGATCCCATCGCCGATCATGAGCAACTGCCAGGGCCAACCCTGCCGAAGCTGTTTGAGGCGGGTTTTGATATCAGTGCTCTCCCTCACGGGGAGCCTCCCATGGGTTGAGCAGCGGCACACCCGTTGGCGCGAAATCAGCCGGATTGCGGGTCACAACCGTCATGCCATGGGCCAGAGCT
>JAKBAU010000277.1 GCA_021808875.1 Pseudomonadota bacterium
TCAGAGTCTCCCCCGAAGCGCAGGCCATGTCGACGTCATCGTCCTGCAGCATGAACGGAAGGGTCTTCTCCTCGGTCATTTTGACCGCCAGTTCCCCCCCCATCTTGACCGGCGAACAAGCACTCAGAAACCAAGCCAACGACAGCAGTACGCCGACCTGTACCACACGATATTTCAATCCCCAACGATGCATCAGGCGCATGTTTCGACCCTCTTTTGTATTATTCTTCCCTGCTGCGCCAGCGTCGCTGCACGCGCATGAAACCTACCACGTTTCGCCTGCTTCTCCAAGTGGCCCGGGCGCAGACGCGCCCGGGGGGAAGCCGCCCAGCCTTACTCGCTGAGGTCTTTCATTGACAGCTTGATGCGGCCACGATTGTCGACATCGAGCACCTTGACCTTCACCTTCTGACCTTCCTTCAGATAGTCGGCGACATTCTCGACACGCTCTTCAGCGATCTGCGAGATGTGCAGCAGGCCATCGGTTCCCGGGAGGATGGTGATGAAAGCGCCGAAATCGACGATACGCGCCACCGTGCCCTCGTAAATGGTACCGACCTCGACTTCGGCCGTGACCATCTGGATGCGCTCGATCGCCGCTTGCACCGACGCCTTGGTGGCGCCATAGATGCGCACGACGCCGGAGTCCTCGATATCGATCTCGGCTCCCGACTCTTCGCAGATCTGGCGGATCATCACCCCACCTTTGCCGATGACGTCGCGGATCTTGTCCGGATTGATCTGCAAGCTGGAGTAGGTCGGTGCATTGACGCTGATCTCAGGGCGCGCGCTGGCGAGCACCTGATTCATCTGCGTCAGGATATGCAGACGGCCTTCGCGCGCCTGACCCAGGGCGATCTCCATGATCTCCTCGGTGATGCCTTCGATCTTGATGTCCATCTGCAAGGCGGTGATGCCCTGCGCCGTACCCGCCACCTTGAAGTCCATGTCGCCGAGATGATCTTCGTCGCCGAGGATGTCGGTGAGCACGGTGAAGCGCTCGCCTTCCTTGACCAGACCCATGGCGATACCGGCGACCGGCGCCTTCATCGGCACACCCGCGTCCATCAGCGCCAAGGAGGCGCCGCAGATCGAAGCCATCGAGCTCGAGCCATTCGACTCGGTGATCTCGGAGACGACGCGCAGGGCATAGGGGAATTTGTCGGCAGCCGGCAACATCGGCTGCACACCGCGGCGGGCGAGGCGGCCATGGCCGATCTCACGACGCTTCGGACCGCTGTCACGCCCGGTCTCACCCACCGAATAGGAGGGGAAGTTGTAGTGCAGCATGAAAGGATCGGTGCGCGTGCCTTCGAGCGCATCGATCATCTGCGCGTCACGCGTGCCACCGAGGGTCGCCGTGACCAGGGCCTGGGTCTCACCGCGGGTGAACAGCGCCGAACCATGCACGCGCGGCAGGACACCGACCTCGATCGCCAGGGCACGCACGGTGCGATGATCGCGACCATCGATACGCGGCTTGCCGCTGAGGATGTTGTCGCGCACACAGCGGTACTTGAGGTCCTCGAACAGACGGCCGAGTTCTTCCTCCGCCGCTTCATCGGCGGGCGGGAAGGCTTGCACGGCGTCAGCCTTGATGGCTTCGAGACGGGCATAACGCACCTGCTTCTCACGCAGCGTATAGGCCTCGGACAGAGCTGCGGCATAGCGCTCCTGCAATTGCCCATACAGAGCTTCGTTGCGTGCCGGCGCCGCCCAGCTACTTTCCTCACCATTGGCCAAAGCGGCGAACTGGCGAATGGCGGTGATCGCCACCTGCATCTCGTCATGTCCGAACAGGACAGCGCCGAGCATCTCGTCTTCGCTCAGCTCCTTGGCTTCGGACTCGACCATCAGCACCGCGCTTTCGGTGCCGGCGACGACGAGATCAAGCTGCGACTTTTCCAGTTCGGCATAGCTCGGATTGAGGATATAGGCCTGCTCGACATAAGCGACGCGAGCGGCAGCGATCGGTCCCTTGAACGGAATACCGGCGATGCTGAGCGCCGCCGACGTCGCCAGCATGGCGAGGATGTCAGTGTCCTGCGACTTGTCGGTGGAGAGGACGGTGGCCGTCACCTGCACTTCGTTATAGTAGCCTTCCGGAAACAGCGGGCGGATCGGCCGGTCGATCAGACGCGAGGTCAGCGTTTCCTTCTCGGAAGGACGTCCTTCGCGCTTGTTATAGCCACCCGGAATACGTCCGGCGGCATAGGTCTTTTCCTGGTAGTTGACGGTGAGTGGAAAGAAATCCTGGCCCGCCTTGGCACTCTTGGCTGCGACCACGGCCACCAGCACGGTCAGATCACCCATGCTGGCGAGGACGGCACCACTGGCCTGGCGCGCCACCTTGCCGGTGCGCAGGACGACGGTCTGCCGACCATAATTGAACTCTTTGACGACCTCATTGAACATGGTGTTGCCTCTTAATAATGTCCTGATAGATGACCCATGCGGGCAACGCGACCCCACTGCACCCTAGGCCTCTAAGAATTGCGGCGCTACCCGCAGGCCTTAGAAGCCTGAAGACTGGCGTTGACGAGCCTCATTCCCGCGCAAAAAGAGGCGGCCGTAGCCGCCTCTCAACCTCAGCGACGCAGACCCAAGGAGCCGATCAAGGCCAGGTAGCGATCGCGATCCTTGCCGCGCAGGTAATCGAGCAGCTTACGCCGCTGATTGACCATACGGATCAGACCACGCCGCGAATGGTGATCCTTGCTGTGCGCCTGGAAGTGACCACGCAGATCTTCGATCTGGGCGGTCAGCAGGGCCACTTGCACTTCAGGGGATCCCGTATCACCGGTCGCACGCGCGTATTTGGCGACGACTTCGGCCTTTTGTGGTGCACTCAGCGCCATTGTCTTTACTCCAAGATGCTCTCTATCCACGGCAGGCCGCGCATCTTTACAGCCAGCGTGGGTTGGGAGGCGAACTGCCTCCGAACTCAGGGGAGTGTCATCTCCCTATCGGTGCGCAACATTCTCTCAGCGCGCAGCTGACCCGCAGCGTCGACGCGCGCGATGCCGATCAGCGTCTGAGCGCGATAGACCGCATACAGACCCGCCGCCGCCGCGACTGGGCCGGGGCGCTGACCGCGCTGCAGATTGTAGGCAAACTCATCACAAACCGCTAGTCGCGGCCAACCCTGCAAGGCCGAGTCGACGGGTAAAAGGTGTGGCCGCAACGACTCGCCCCGTTCATGCGCGGCGAGCAGGGTCGGCAGCGAACAGGCATCAGCCTCCTGATACGGGCCGACGCCGATGCGCCGTAGCGCGCTGACATAAGCGCCGCAACCCAGATATTGGCCGATGTCGTCGACGAGGGAGCGAATATAGGTGCCTTTCGAACAATGCACCTGCAGCACCCAGCGTTCATCCTGGCGCGAGCGCAGGCAAAGCTCGTGAATAGACACCTGACGCGGCGCGCGCTCCACCTCCTCGCCGCGCCGGGCGAGGCGATACAGGGGCACACCATCGCGTTTGAGCGCCGAATACATCGGCGGAATCTGCTCCTGCTCGCCGCGAAAACGCTGCAGCACCGCCTCGACCTCGGTATCACTGAGCTCGGGCCAAGGCTGCGGCGCACTCAACTCACCCTCGGCGTCGAGGGTGGTGCTGCGCCGCCCCAGGATCATCTCGACGACATAGGTCTTGTCGCTATCGAGCAGATACTGGGCGAACTTGGTGGCTTCACCG
>JAKBAU010000278.1:0-2616 GCA_021808875.1 Pseudomonadota bacterium
TCAGGTCTGATGACAGAGGGGCGCGTGTCCGGTCGCAGGGTTGCGCCGTCCGCGCCGCTATCAGCTGTTGATCGGACTGCACATGGACGCCACTTCTACACTTAAGCGTACGCCGCTTTATGATCTTCACGTCGAGCTCGGCGGCAAAATGGTTGAGTTCGCCGGCTATGCGCTTGCGGTTTACTACCCGGGCGGGATCATGAAGGAGCATCTGCATACCCGCGCAGCCGCCGGTCTGTTTGATGTTTCGCATATGGGCCAGCGTCAGCTTGTCGGGCCAGACCATGCTACCACCGCGAAGACGCTGGAGGCACTCACCCCCGGTGACATCGTCGGTCTTGGGGCTGGACGCATGCGCTACACCATGCTCCTCAATCCGGATGGCGGCATGGTGGATGACCTGATGGTCACACGCACCGCCGAAGACGGCCGGCTCGGTCTAGTGTTCAACGGTGCGCGCAAGATGGTGGATGACGCCTATGTGCGGGCACGCCTGCCCCGGGCCGTGGAACTTTTACCGTTTGAGGATCGCGCTTTGCTGGCGCTGCAGGGCCCCAAGGCCGCCGCCGCGCTGGGGCGCCATTGTCCACAGGCGGAGGCGCTGTCCTTCATGACCGCCTCAAGCGCCAGCTTTGATGGGATTGCCTGTCACATCTCGCGCTCCGGCTACACCGGCGAAGATGGGTTTGAGATTTCGGTGCACGCTGCGGAGGCCCAGAGGGTAGCCCGCGCATTGCTGGCTGAGCCAGAGGTCCTGCCGATCGGTCTGGGCGCGCGGGACTCTTTGCGCCTGGAGGCAGGTCTTTGCCTGTACGGCCATGATATCGATGAGACCACGAGCCCGGTGGAAGCCAATCTGGTCTGGACCATTGCCAAGCGACGCAAGATCGACCGGGATTTTCCAGCGGCGCCCAAGATCATGGGGCAGCTGTTCGACGGCGCACCGCGCCGGCGCGTTGGCCTGCGTCTTAGCGGGCGAGCCCCTGCGCGTGAGGGCGCGGATATTGCCAGTCGCGACGGGCAGATCGTCGGCCGGGTTACTTCAGGCGGATTTTCGCCTTCACTCAATGCACCAATCGCCATGGGCTATGTGCCGCCTGCCTTTGCCGAGGATGGCTGCGAGCTCGACATTATGGTTCGTGGCAAGGCGCTTGCTGCGCAGGTTGCGGCGCTGCCCTTCGTACCCAATCGCTACAAACGTTAAGAGGAAGAGATGAGCGAGACCCGATTTAGCAAAGACCATGAATGGGTGCGGCTGGAGGGCGACATCGCCACCGTTGGCATTACCCGCCACGCCGCCGAACAACTGGGCGACGTGGTGTTCGTCGAGCTGCCGGAGGTGGGCCGGAACTTGACGGCGCATGGCGAGGCTGCGGTGGTGGAGAGCGTCAAAGCTGCGTCAGATGTGTTTGCCCCCGTGGGGGGAAAGGTTCAGGAGATCAATGGAGCGCTCACCGACGATCCGGCCGGCGTCAATGCCGATCCGGAGGGCGCCGGCTGGTTCTTCAAGCTCAAAATAGCCGACCGCAGTGAATTTGAGGGCCTGATGCGGCAGGGCGACTACGATGCCTTCGTGAAGGAAGCCTGAGCCCATGCGTTATCTGCCTTTGACGCACGATGACCGCACAGCAATGCTGGCGCGCATTGGTGCGAAAAGCATCGATGATCTCTTTGTCGACGTTCCCTCTGCTGCCGTCATCGATCGTGGGCGTTTTGCGCTGCCCGACGGGCAGGGAGAACTTGAGGTTGAGCGTCACCTGTCCAGGCTTGCGGCCAAGAACCTGTCGGCGGGATCGGCAGCGTTTTTTTGCGGCTCAGGAGCGTATCGACACCATGTTCCGGCCAGCGTCGATCATCTGATCCAGCGCTCCGAGTTTCTGACCTCCTATACCCCCTATCAGCCCGAGATCAGCCAGGGCACGCTGCAATACCTGTTTGAGTTCCAGACCCAAGTGGCGATGCTGACGGGCATGGAGGTGGCCAACGCCTCCCTCTATGATGGCTCGACAGCAACGGCTGAGGCGGTCGAAATGGCCCGGCGTATCACAAGGCGCGCCAAGGTGGTGCTGTGTGGTGGCCTTCACCCCCATTACTCTGCAACCATCTCGACCCTCGCAAAGTTGTCCGGTGGCGAAATCATCGCTGTGCCGCGTCGCCCCGGTGAACGCGAAGAGCTCGCACATCTGATCGACGGCGAGACTGCCTGCGTGGTGGTACAGAGCCCAGATGTATTCGGCCTTTTGCACGATCTGCGCCCCCTCGCGGAGGCGGCCCATGCCAAGGGCGCATTACTAATCGCGGTTATGAACGAGGTGGTTTCGCTTGGACTGATCGAAGCGCCTGGGGCGATGGGAGCCGATATTGTTGCCGCGGAAGGGCAGTCGATCGGCAACGGTCTTAATTTTGGCGGGCCCTATGTGGGGCTCTTTGCCACGCGCGAGAAATTTCTGCGCCAGATACCTGGACGGCTCGCTGGCGAGACCGTCGATGCAGCGGGTCGCCGCGGTTATGTGTTGACCCTATCTACCCGCGAGCAGCACATCCGGCGCGAAAAGGCTACGAGCAATATCTGCACCAATTCGGGGTTGTGCGCGCTGGCATTCACCATCCATCTGT
>JAKBAU010000278.1:2626-3689 GCA_021808875.1 Pseudomonadota bacterium
ATCACGCTCGCGCAGTGCTGTTGGCCGAGCGGCTTTCCGCCATCAGGGGCGTCGAACTCGTCACCCAGACCTTCTTCAACGAGTTTACGCTGCGCTTGCCGCGGCCGGCCAAGGTAGTGATCGATGCCCTGGTGGAGCAGAATGTCCTTGGCGGGGTTCCCGCCAGCCGCTTGTTTCCCGACGACAGTGCGGCCCAGTCGCTGCTGATCGTGGCGGCGACCGAAACCAATTCCACCGACGATATCGATTCCTATGCTCGTGCTCTTGCCAAGGTGCTCTCATGACCATGAATAATCAGGGCCGCCCGACCACCGCAGGCATATCCGGTGCTACGTTGCCACCCACTCTGTCAGGCGATCATGGCCTCGATCACGAGGAGAAGCTGATTTTTGAACTTGGCCGTGACGGCATGTGCGGTGTCGATGTGCCGGAGGCTCCTGCCCATACGGCGCGCCTGGGTGGGATTGAGCGGCGGCGGAAAATCGGTCTGCCGGGCCTGTCTGAGCCGGAAGTGGTGCGCCATTACGTAAGGCTGTCACGCAACAATTACGCGATTGACACGGGGCTTTATCCCTTGGGCTCCTGCACCATGAAGCATAATCCCCGTCTGAACGAGAAGATGGCGCGCCTGCCAGGATTCTCTGACCTGCATCCACTGCAGCCCCAGCAGACTGTTCAGGGTGCGCTGCAACTGATCCAGGAGTTGATGCATTGGCTGATGGAATTGACCGGCATGCCTGCGGTAGCGATGTCGCCCAAAGCGGGTGCGCATGGCGAACTCTGTGGGATGCTGGCGATCAAGGCCGCTATTGCTGCGCGTGGGGAACACCGTCCGCGCGTCCTGGTCCCTGAATCTGCGCACGGTACCAATCCGGCAACAGCGGCCTTCGCCGGCTTTCGCGTCGATCAGATTCCCGCCAGTGGCGATGGTCATGTGAATATCGAGGCGCTACGCGCCAAGCTCGATACTGATGTCGCCGCCATCATGCTGACCAACCCCAACACTTGTGGCCTGTTCGAGCGCCGCATTCTGGAGGTTGCGGAGGCGGTGCACCAGGTAGGT
>JAKBAU010000027.1 GCA_021808875.1 Pseudomonadota bacterium
CACCGCCAGCGCCAGCAGCCGCCGTGCCTGGTTGGCGTCACGGCTGCGCCGAGCCAACAGCCGAAGGTCGGCGGCAGTAAAGTCTTCACGAAGCGGGACGGGAGCGGCCATGGCGAACACCCTGATGTTCTCCATGGTGAATCACATTCAGACACGCGTCGGGAATCCCCCGCGTGAGTCAGACATCATGCGAGTTGGTATCAGGCATGGGAACGTGCTCCCGAAAATGAAAAGGCCCAGCGCGATGGCCAGGTCTTTTGGATTGGGGTGGAGTCTTGGTCAGAATATTGGAGCCGGATTGGTCCGGTCGTCGAACACGTCATAGGCGCGCAACCTTGAAGCGATTTTGGCGACCTCAAAGGCTATGTCGTGGCTACGTCGGTGCTGATGCCGGCGGAGAATGGATCGACCAGCTTGTGGATGGGCTGGGCGCGGCCCATCCAGGGGGCTGGGCGAATGCCGCGAACCCAGTCGGCGAAACTCGGGATGAAGCCGAGATCCTCCAGCACATGCTGCTCGCCAATCAGACGTACGGGAACCACGCGCCCGGTCGAGAGGGTGGTCGTTACGCCAAAGGTTCGCTCTAGTTCGAAGATGCCCTGGGCATGATGACGCAGCGCCCGATGCCGGAAGTCTGCCGTGATCTCCTTCGATTCATCGAACCATTGATGGAGCGGCAGGTAATCTTCCGCCCTGCCGCCCCATTTCCGGACCGAGGAGAGGGCATGGTGATAGCAGTGTCCCATCGTCGCCTCCTCAAAACGTATGGACGTAGTTTTCGGAGGAGGTGTAGCGCTCGTTGTAGTCGAGGGTGATCTCGCGCGCGCCCACATCGAAGGTGACATCGCCATAGGCGCCGTCACTGTTTTCCCAGCCCGAATGCGTCCGTTCGAGAACATCGTAAGTGAGCCGTTCGGCCGCAGCGGCGATGCTCGTGGGTGAACGGCTCGGCTCAACCTGCCCCCATTCGGCCTCCGCGAGTTCAATCATCACGGTGGGCTCGGCGATCACATCGCCGCCCGCCTTGATTTCGATATTCTCGATCTGACCGGAGTCCCCATAGCCGTCGAAAGTCACGACGACCTGGGTCACGCCGAGCGGCGCGATCGTATCAAAAAAGGCCGCCTTGTTGAGAGCGAACAGCTCGGCCTTGAGCGCTTCAAAGGTGGCGTTCTCCTGCTCCCAGTCTGAGAGTGGCGTGTCGCAGGCCAGCGACGCTTGAGTGGGATTGGTCATGTCTGGCTCCTGAACGAAGAGCGCCCCGCGCAAAGGCCGGGCGGGTGGAGGGGATTGGAAAGGAAGGGCGAGGCGGCCGAAGCCACCCCGCCCGATGCGCTACTCAGCGGCGAGCGCGAGGGGCTCCTCGAGGTCCTCGACGCCATCGTCTTCGTCGCCCGCGAGGAATTCCGGCAGCGCCTCGCTCTCGGACTCGTCCGCGCCGTTGCCGTCAGGCGTGGCGTCGCCTGTATCGCTCACACGGAGCGGCTCCGGCAGCCAGCCGGTGTCCGCCAGAAGGCGTTCGGCCTCCTTCGCCATGTCGCCCTTCTTCAGGTGATCAATGAGCTCGGCCGCACGGTCACCGGCGCCCTCGCGGACCGCTTCGAGAATGCGGCGCTTTGGGACGCGGCCGAGATAGTTCTCGACCGTCGGCCGCCAGCCGGCCTGTACCATGTCGAGGTTAACGGCCTTCGCGATCCGATCGGCGTCGGAAAGGCGCTGATCGACCGTGTGCGCTGACACGCTGCCGCCGTACCGGTCGGCCTTCTCGTAAAGCGCGTTGACGCCGAACGAGACGCAATGGGCAAATAGCGCGCCCTGCTCCTCGTTCGTGAGCGTCGCGAGCCAAGGCCAGAGCGCGTCCCTGTCCTTGGGCAGACGCGCCTCCCAGGCCTTGTGGCGTTCGGCGATCGCCTTCGCCGCTGGCGTCTCGCTCAGGCCCTGCGCCTGCACCGGGAAGCTGGCGCTGCGTACCGAGATTTCCATGGCCGTTCCGGAGGCCAGATACCGCGCGAAGACGTCCAGGCAAAACTTATGCAGCACGGTCTGGAACGCGACCGACGGCGTGGTCGCGAGTTTGTCGCGCAGCGCCAGGGTCCGCTCGGCCGTCAGCTCCGTTACCAGGCGTTCCGGTAGCGGCTTGATGACGTCATCGTCCTCCTCATCCGGCTCGGACGCTGGCCCGGCGACGGTGATGACCGCGCGTGGAGCAACCGGGGCGGCGGGCGGCATTGTTCCGGGTTCGATCGTGATCGCGGCATCGCTGTCGGGCGCCGGCTCCCCCGCCGACACCTCGTCTTCTGGACGGATATAGCCGCGATCAACGTGCAGCGCGCCCTCGGCGCCGATGCTGACGAACACCCCCGCGCGGGCGATGTCGGCTGGGGCGTACGCAACCGGCTTGTTATCGAAGGCGGCAAGCGCCGTCTCGATCTCGCCAAGCCTCTGGTCCACGTCATCGGGCAGTTCGTCGGCCTCCGCGTGGTCGGCTTCGAGCTTGGCGTATTCGGCGTTCAGCGACTCGATGGCCGCCTGTTCCTCGTCCGTGAGAGCGGCGGTCACGCCTTCCAGCCTGCGCAGGTCGCGATTGTGGCCGTAGGGGAAATCGACCGCGACCTCGATCCATTTCCAGCCCTCGGCAGCAATCGTCTCGGCCTCGGACTTCAGCTTTTCGGCAACGAGGCGATCGAGCAGCGTGACGTCCTCGAGCCAACCGCCATCGTCGGATTGGAAAAGGTCACGCAGCACGACGCCGCCGGCGGCCTCATAGGCGTCGAGACCGACAAACACCGCGCGTCGATCGGAGGCGCGCACGGTCTTCTCCGTGAGCATCCGGCGGATCTGGTAAGGGTCCTTCGACCAGGAATTGCCGAGCGCCTGCCAGACCTGTTCCTGGCGGGCGTGATCCGCAGTGACGGTGAAGGCCATGAGTTGCTCGAGCGACATGCCATCCTCGGCATAGACGTCGAGCAGCGTCGGCGCGACCGACGCCAGCCGCAGCCGCTGTTTCACGATGCTCGCAGAGGTGAAGAAGGCGGCGGCGATGTCCTCCTCAGACCGCCCCTTGTCACGCAGCGCCTGGAAGGCCCGGAATTGGTCCAGCGGGTGCAGCGGCGCGCGCTGGATGTTCTCGGCCAGGGAGTCGTCCTCGGCGAGAATATCGCACGAGGGATCCCGAACCACGCAGGGGACAGGCGCGGTCTTGGCCAAGCGCTTTTGCTTCACCAGCAGTTCGAGAGCGCGATAGCGGCGACCGCCGGCGGGGATCTCGAACATGCCGGTCTCGGCGCCATCCGCGTCGAGGATCGGTCGGACGCTGAGACTCTGCAGGAGTGTGCGCCGGGCGATATCCTCGGCCAGTTCTTCGATCGAGACCCCGGCCTTCACGCGCCGGACATTGGACTGGCTCAGCACCAGATTGTTGAAGGGAATGTCGCGCGAGGACGACAGGGTGATCTTCTGAATGGCAGTGGCCATCTCGGCAGTCTCCGCGACGGGCGGCCGAGAGCCTCTCTCTCGACCTCCAACCCGCCGCGAAAACCGGCGCAGCCCTCTAACTCTGCTCTCGCATCTTCCTTATGGCCTCCAGGCACGCAGCAGACGCGTCTGCCCACGATTTCACAGGAGAAGCGAGAGGGCGAACGTTCATGAGCGATGGAAGCTCTGCCCCGTAGGCGGATCCGGACATGACAACGAGCCAGCCTGCGATACCCTGCCGACGCATCGCATCCTCGGCTTTTTCGAGTTCCTCCTCCGTGGGGTCGGTCGAGCGGCCGATAGTCGTGTATCGACCGTCCTCCGACACGATCACCCAACGCCGGTCACTTTGACGGCCTAGATTGTTGCGGGGCGTGCGGTTCATAGCGCCACCATGCCCGACACAGGAATTGGACGCCAGGATTGGAGCGTTGAGGACACTTCTCGGGCCTCCGGAGTTACGCTGAACTCCGGACCTAAGCTAGGCACCCGGGAGAGCAGCCAATCAGCCGCTTTGCTTGCTTGGGACGCGGCGCGGACAACGGCGCGATTGTCCTCGCGCAGCACCTCGAGCCAAGACCCGATGTAGTCGGCATGGCGCACGGTGGGGACGATGCCGAGCGAGGCGCAGCAAAAGGCGGCGTTCATCTCGGCCACCAACTCCTCGAACGCATAGTTCGTCGTCCCGAAAGACCCACTCAGGTCGCGGCCAAGACGAGAAGGATGGGCGGTCGCGTGCCCCATCTCGTGCAGCGCGGTGCGATGCCAGTTGATCGGCTCGAAATAGGCCTGTGGCGGCGGGACCATCACGAAATCCGGGCCAGGGGCATAGTAGGCGCGGTCGCCGCCGATGCGGAAATCGATGCCGGTCGCCCGGATCAGCGCCTCGACTTGGGGCTCGATCAACCCCGGTGGCGGAGGGGTCGGCGCGGCGACGGCGATGGTCTCGGGTAGGTTCTCGCACTGCGCCGCGTTGAAGACGGTGAAGCGCTTGAGGAACGAGATCGCCTGCGCCTCCTCCCCGGTCTCACGGGACCGCAGGCGCTCATCCTCGGGCACGAAACGGTCGGCATAGACCACAGTGGTGCCGCGCTCGCCCTTGCGCACGTTGCCGCCGAGGCTGAGGGCCTGGCGGAAGGTGAGCCATCTCTGGGCCGGGTAGCCGCGCTCAATCACCGCGCCCCAGAGGATCAGCACGTTGATGCCGGAATACTGCCGCCCGGTGGCCGCGTTCCTCGGCATGGCGATGGGCGCCTTCGCCGCCTCCGTCCCCCAGGGCTGGACCCAGGGCACGCGGCCGGCTTCCAAATCGGCGATGATCTTGTTCGTAATTTCGTCGTAGAGGCTCGCCCGGTCCGAGCCGGCCCGAGCGGTGGCGGTGTTTCTGGACATCGCTGATCTCCGCGACGGGCGCCGGAGGCCTCTCCTCCAACCCTGAACCCGTCACGGGACACCCAGTCCGCACTCTCGCTCTACTGGGGACATCGCGTTGCAGGCCAATCTGGCCGCGGCCGAATGTCCACTAGGTCGCCGCCCACTATGGCTATTGGCGACTATGCACGAGTCCGTCCTTAACTGCATGACATCGCTGAATAATCAGAGAGGCCCGGCGACGGCAGACGTCCTGAGTCGTAAATTTGGTGGAGCGATGCGCAAAAGTGCGCATTTCTGTTGAGAATGCCGCAGCTCTGCGCTATGAGGATTAGCATGAAAGCTGGTCGTATCGGGAATGCCAGTCCCGCTAAAATCTCGGTGCTTCTGACGGCTGATGAGGCCGTTCGGTTTGAGACGTATTGCGAGAAGCGCGGCCATAAGAAGAGCACCCTGATTGCCCGCCTAGTGCGTGAGCACCTGGATCGGGAGCATTTCGCGATGCAGGCGGAGCTTTCCTGCGATGAAGGGACACGGGGGAAAGGTTCGTGAGCCGCCGGAATTCGGATTCCGTGTTCACTGCTGGCAAGCGGCGTTCCACCGGTATCGAGTCTGTACGCCAGAAAATTGCTCGACTTCGGGCGGGCGCAAAGCCGCGCGTGCTCGATCTGTTTGCGGGCTGCGGCGGGCTGTCTCTCGGTTTCCAAGCCGCTGGCTTTGAGATTTCGGCTGCGGTTGAACTAGACAAAGATGCCGCCCGGTCACACGGGGCCAATTTTCATCCAGGAGACGCCCGTCACGCTGAAGCACGGGACATTACAATAACGCCGCCCAATAGGCTGACGGAATCGCTGGACCTCGGCAAGCCGGAGACGGCCTTCGATGTTGTCGTGGGAGGACCTCCATGCCAAGCGTTTGCACGTGTCGGTCGATCCAAACTGCGTGAAGTTGCTGACCACCCTGAAGCATTTCGTCACGATCCCAGATCAAGGCTCTATATTGAATACATCGAGTATGTGAAAGCCTGCATACCTCTGGCTGTTGTGCTTGAGAATGTGCCGGATATGCTCAATTTCGCCGGACACAATATCGCCCACGAAATCTGCGAAGTACTGTCCAGCATTGGCTACGCATGTAGCTATACACTGTTGAATGCAGCCATGTATGGCGTTCCTCAAATGCGGGAGCGAGCCTTTCTGGTTGCGATTCACCGGGAAGTAACAGGCATAGTCAAATTGCCGAAGCCAACGCACAGGATCGTCCTGCCGCCGGGCTATGATGGGACACGTGCGGTCGCGCTGAAGCTATTGGCCGACAGTGACACGCTTGTCCCCGACGGTTTCTGGAAACCGATATCTGAACCAGAAGCCGATCTCCCAAAGGCAGTCACAGTACGGCAGGCGCTGCAAGACTTGCCTGTTATCAATGCCCAAGCTGAATTGCAAAGCGGCCGTCTGAAGCGCGGCGCAAGACGTTTCGATATTCCTATTTCTTACCAGCATGTTGGCCGCATATCTGATTATGGACGGCTTATGAGGGAGTGGCCTGGAAGGGCTGCGCCGGGCACGCTCAGAGACCATGTGATCCGCTATCTTCCTCGGGACTACAAGCTGTTTGCCCGTCTATCGCCAGGGGACCAGTATCCTGAAGCATACCGAATGGCGACGGCTATGTTCGAAGAGGAGCTGATCCGGCATCGAGCTGCGGGCGAGGTGATCAAGGAGGGCTCTGACGCCTGGCTGGCCCTGAAGGCCAGTATCGTTCCCCCCTATGACCATACGAAATTCCCTAATAAATGGCGAAAAATGGAGCCTGACCGACCGGCCCGCACGTTGATGGCTCATCTCGGCAAGGACGGCTATAGCCACATTCACTACGACAACGCTCAGGCGCGGACGATTTCGGTTCGAGAGGCTGCAAGACTTCAGTCATTCCCGGATGGCTTCATGTTTTGTGGCACGATGAATCCCGCCTTCCGGCAGATAGGCAATGCGGTGCCACCGCTACTAGCCAAGGCAGTTGGTACTGAGCTTCTTGCGCAAATAAGAACTGCTCTGGCAGTCCCGGCCAGTAAGATCGCTGCGGCCGGGAGATGATGTATGGCAAGAGGTGACGCCGCTCCTGAGATCATTGTTGTCCGTTCTCTTGTGGAATCCGATCTCGGATGGTTTGCGGCTCATCGCGCGGCCGCAAAAAGCAAACAGCGTGCGCTTAATGTCAACGCGGAGATCGCAAAACGTATTCTGTCTAAGGACGCTTTCGAAGCGGGTGGTGCTAACCTTAACTGCATTTGTGCCTGTGGCGACATCGTAGTCCGTGAGTCGCGTCGGCTGGGCAAGAGCGGGAAGAATTGGCGGCTAGGCGGTCACAAGATCGAAGGAAATGTATTCGCGGAACTCGATTGTAAGGACTTGGCCCTGATTAGAACCAGGGCAGGCAATGACGGAACGCAACCTGTTACCATCGTATTTATCTCCAAAGCGCGAGATCGCGTGGTGCATGCCGGGCTTGCAGCAATACTGGAAAGACAGCTTGCAGGTAGTATGGCTTCCTTCCAGGAAGGCGACAGTCAATTCAAAGACCTAGCCACGCACTGCGCCTCGATTCCTTGGGAAGATCTGGGCCCTACTGTGTCACAAACCTCATCTCCTGGATTTAGCTTACAGGAATTGGGAGCGGGACTCTCAGGAAGGACCGACAGATAAATGGCAGCGGGTTTTGGATGTTTGGTCCTGGATTTTGCGGGAGCAGTAATTTCGCGGGAGAGGCATGAGGCAAGTGGCCACGACGATAGCATCTCATATCTCGCAGCATGGTCATCGTTTAATCCAATAAAATGGGGATTGGCACCAATGCCCGGCCGTAAATCAGGCGGCTTGCAGGCAGGTGTTTCCCAACAGGTTTTTCTCATTGAAGTCCCAACTACTCCGAATTGCCAAGCAGGTAATACCACCGCGTCGAACAACGTGTTGCCGATAGAGAAAATCACCGCCGATGCGCTCAATTTCATCCCGGAAGGCCGATGATGGTGGACTCGCTCACCGCCGAGCGGCGGAGCTGGAACATGTCGCGGATCAGGGGTCGGAACACTGGTCCGGAACTGCGGCTTCGCTCGCTGCTGCACCGCGCAGGCTTTCGGTTTCGGCTTCATGCGAAGCACCTGCCGGGCCGCCCGGATGTCGTTCTGCCAAAATACCGGACCGCGATTTTCGTACACGGCTGTTTCTGGCATCGGCATCCAGGCTGCCGGAACGCGACTATGCCTTCCACGCGGCGCGAGTTCTGGCAGAAGAAGTTCGAGGGCAATGTCGGCCGCGACGTACACAACCGAGCCGTGCTTGAGGCGGCTGGATGGACCGTTCTGACCATATGGGAGTGTGAACTGAAGGCTGAAGCGGAGGGCATCGTCCGCTGCCTCACTGATGAATTGCGAGGGAATGGCTGATGGCTACGAGTCACCATCTACCGCCCAGCGCAGCCAGCCTGACGGCTTCTCTCCGCGACCTCGGGTATTCGCTCGAAACGGCCATAGCTGACCTCATCGACAACAGTATATCGGCCGACGCGACCGACATCCAGATTTTCTGCGACATGAGTCGAAATTTACCGGTGCTCGTTATTGTCGACAACGGCTGCGGAATGACGGAGAGCGCGGTTATCGCGGCGATGCGCCACGGTGCGACTGATCCGCGCAAGGAGCGAGGCCCGAAAGATCTCGGGCGTTTCGGTCTCGGCCTCAAGACCGCCTCGTTCTCACAGTGCCGCCGCCTAACAGTGGTAAGCATCGTGAAGGGTGAGTTCGCTGGCGCCGAATGGAGCCTCGCCCGGATCGAGGAAGATGATGACTGGTTCATTGCTGTTCTGGACCAGCAGGAAATCGCTGGCCAACCTTTTTTCGACACGCTCGGCGATACCGGCACGCTGGTTATCTGGCGTGACCTCGATCGGCTCTTCGAGGAGGAAACCGGCCTGCGGCGTGACGAGATCGTCAACGAGAAGTTGGCGGCGGTCGAGCGGCACCTGTCGCTTGTGTTTCACCGCTTTCTCGCCGGCGAGGTGAAGGGAAGGAAAAAGCTAGCGATCAGGATCAACGGCCATCCGATCGCGCCTTTTGATCCTTTCTGCCAGAGGAATGCCGCAACCCAAATTCTGCCAGAGGAAACGGTCTGGATCGACGACATGGTAGTCACGATGCAGCCCTACATCCTGCCGCACCACAGCCGACTCACCGCGTCGGAATACAACTTCTACCAGGACCGCAGCGACTTCATTTCCAATCAAGGCGCCTATGTCTACCGCAACGGCCGCCTGATGGCCTGGGGCGACTGGTTTCGGCTCGTGCCGAAAGGCGAAGCGACCAAGCTCGCCCGTGTCCAGATCGACTTCCCCAACAGCCTCGATGAAGCTTGGACTATCGACATCAAGAAGTCGCGGGCGCGACCTCCGCGCGTGGTGCGGGAGCGTCTACGTCAGATCATCAACAAGATCACGGCCCGCAGCGTGACGGTGCATCGGGGCCGCGGACAGAAGCTGTTCGAGGAAAGCGCGGCACCGTTCTGGGAACGATACGCCGACCACGGCGGCATCAGCTACGCGATCAATACGCAACACCCTCTCGTGGCCTCGCTGAGCGCGAGGCTGGCAACGGAGAACGCGGAGATGCTCCGAATGGTGCTCGACTCTATCGCCGCATCGCTCCCGGTAGAGATGATCTATTCTGATTACTCGACCCACCCGCGCGAGGTGGGCCAGGCAGCAGCGGACGAAAGCCGCACCCTGGACAGATTGAACTGCCTCAAACAGGCACTCTATGGGGATGGTCCCGGCGACCCCAAAGCATTCCTTCAGATCGTACGCTCTACTCGGTTGTTCGACGGGCAGATCGAGACTGCCGAGCAATTCATCGCAGAGGCCTTCACGTGACCGCGACGATCATCACGGAAGAACGCAATATCGCCAACGCGCTGATCTCGGGCCTCGCCAACCTGACCGAGACGCCGACGCGCGACCAAGTGGAGGAGAAGGCGAAGCAGATCGCTGCCATTTTCGGCTACACCGGCGACCTCCGCAATATCATCACTGAGGCAATGATTTCGGTCGACACGCGCATGGGCGCCGGTGTCTCGCTCGTCGACGTCGCCGCAAAGCATGACGATCAGTGGGTCCGCAAGCGTGAGGACATCACGTGGACCTATTCCGGTGCTTACGAGCCCTTCCTTCTGAAGGACGGATGGCCGCCTCGGATGGTGCAGTCGCTGAGCGACGTGACCAGCCGCATTCTGGGACATCTTCAGGACCCGCACAGCGAGGGCACGACGTGGAACCGCCGCGGCTTGGTTATCGGCCACGTCCAGTCAGGCAAGACCGCCAATTACACCGGCCTAATCGCTCGTGCCGCCGATGCCGGCTACAAGTTCATCGTCGTAATCGCCGGCATTCACAATAACCTGCGCAAGCAGACCCAGGAGCGTATCGATGAAGCCTTCATCGGGCGCTCCAGTGATCCGGAGAACCGTCGCTCCATTGGCGTCGGCCTCGACCCCGGCTATCCGCATCCCGCGACGCTGACCAACGTCAACGAAGATTTCAACAAGAATACTGCGGCAAAGAGCGGCTGGAAGATCAACGATTTTTCCAAGCCGATCATTCTCATTATTAAGAAGAATGTCACGACCCTCACAGCCCTGCACAAGTGGCTGCGGGCACTGAACGCCGAAGGCGATGGCCGGATTTCCGATGTCCCGATGCTGCTGATCGACGACGAGGCCGACAACGCCTCGATCAACACCAACAAGGACGATATCGACCCGACTCGCACGAACGCCATGATCCGACGCATTTTGGGGCTGTTCGCGAAATCCTGCTACGTCGGATATACGGCGACGCCGTTCGCCAACATCTTCATCAATCCCGAAGCCTATGACGAAGACGTGCGCGAGGAACTGTTCCCGCGCGACTTCATTTACTGCCTAGATGCGCCGACGACCTATTTCGGCGCTGAGAAGGTCTTCCTCAACGACGAGACCAGCCAGTCGATTGTGAAGCCGATCGACGATTGCGAGGACTTCCTTCCGTACAGTCACAAGCGCGACGCCCCCGTGCCGGAGCTGCCACCCAGCCTCTACCGCGCCCTCGACGAGTTCATTGTCGCGCGTGCCATCCGCAACCTGCGTGGCCAGACCAGCAAGCACTGCTCGATGATGATCAACGTGTCCCGCTTCGTGCCGGTACAGAAGGCGGTGCGCGATTTTCTCAGTCTGCGGGAGAAGAAGATCAGGGAGGCCGTTCGGACGAACTATCGGATGCCGGAATCCGTCTCATCGGCGAACGTCTATATGCAGGGACTAAAGCAGGCGTTCGACGCCGAATATACCGGTGCGGGCTTCACTTGGCCCGAGGTCAAGACTGCGCTGAACAGCGTGTTCGACCACCTTTACCTCTACGTCATCAACAGCAAGAGCGACGAGGTGCTCGACTTCACACGGTACGAGAAGGAGGGCGTGGGTCTCACCGCCATCGCGGTCGGCGGTCTCAGCCTGTCGCGCGGTTTGACCATCGAAGGCCTAACGGTAAGTTACATGTATCGCAATACAAAGATGTACGACACACTCATGCAGATGGGCCGCTGGTTCGGCTACCGGCCGGGCTTCGAAGACCTCTGCCGCGTCCATCTCTCGCGCGATTCCATCAACTGGTATTCGCATATCGCCGAAGCCGCCGAGGAGCTCACTCAGCAGGTGAAGCGGATGCGGCGCGACGGCCTGAGTCCGAAGGACTTCGGCCTTTATGTCCGTTCTCATCCGGACAGTCTCCTGATCACAGCCGCCAACAAGATGCGATCGGGCCAAGAGGTCACGGTCGAACAGAGTTTCAGCGGCAGGCTGCGGGAGAGCTACGTCGTCTCGACCGATCCGGGGGTGAATGCCCGGAACTTCGAGCTTATCGCCGAGCACTGGCGCAGCCGTTTTGGAGGACGGACAAGAGAGGACACCGGGAAGGGTTTTATCTTCCGGGAGGTTCCAATCGCGGTGGTCGGGGACTTTCTGACCCGGTTCGAAACCCACTCGACCTTCGCCGGCATCAAATCGGATGTGGTCAACTATCTCGAACGGATCGCGGAAAAGCGTCCGCTCGCCGACATCCTGCTCATCTCCCCCGAAGGTGCTCCCGGCGATGACGAGCCGTTTACGCTTAGAAACCAAGTGCGTGTGGTCGGCAAGGATCAGCCGAACGGAACCGCGTGGCGTCTGAACAAGGATCGTGTTGCCTCCCGCGGCGACGAGAAGCTTGGACTGGACGATGCTCAGCGGAAGGAGGCGGAGGCATTGGCCGGCGGTGAGGGCGGGACCGGAGCGGTGTCCGACACGCACTACCGAATGGTCCGGAATAGGCCGCTCCTTATGATCCACAGCCTCGAACCCAGGGACGGGGCCATAGCGGGGCCAATCGCCGCGTTCGGCGTGAGCTTTCCCTATGGCGACTATTCGACCACCATCAATGTGGTGGTGAACAAGGTCTGGGTCCAACAGATGCAGGGCTTTAGCGATGATCCGGACGAGGAGGAGGATTACGATGTCTGAGTCCTCGCCGTGGGATGAGATCGCGGTCCCCGGCGCGGACTTCAACGTCCGTCAGGTTCCCGGCGAAACTGCCGTGCCCTGCTTCTGGGGACGCGATACAACCGGCGCCTGCCTATTCATTGCGGAGCTTCAGGGCGACCACACCGGCCAGTTCCGAAAAAATGGGGTTTCGGTCCATGGCATTGACGTCGATCTTCGCGGAGCCGCGCCGGGACAGCAGCGACTTGTGCTCACGCTTGAAAAACAGGTCGATCGCGATCTTTTTGAGAGCCTCTGCCGCACCCTAGCATCCGCCCTGGAACGCGCTACCGATTCCGCGAGTTCGCTTGCTGTCGCGCTGGCGCACATCCGGCGCTGGAAGACCTTCCTGTCGGGTCGCAGCCAGCACCTAACAGCCGAGGAGGTCCGCGGCCTCTTCGCCGAGCTGATTTTTCTGCTGGAGCTGAGCGACCGGCATACTTCAACAGTCGCAGCCGTCGAAGCTTGGCTCGGACCTGAAAGGTCGCATCAGGATTTTATCTTCGGCGACACTGCGGTGGAGATCAAATCGCTTTCTGGCTCCGAGCGCAGCACGGTGCGGATTTCCTCAGAGGATCAGCTCGAATCGCTCAACGATGAGTTGTTTCTGCGCATCTACCGGCTGAGCAGCCTGCCCGACGCGGCGGGCGCGCAATCCCTCAACGAAATCGTCGCCACAGTGCAGACGCGGCTCACCGACGCGGAGGCTGTCGAAGCGTTCGACCGCAAGCTGGTAGTTCACGGGTACGTGCCTCTTCCGGACTACGATGGACCCCGCTTTGTCGTCAGCGATGTGCACAGCTATCAAGTTGGCGATGGCTTCCCCCGGCTCATGCGGTCGCAACTGCCAACTGGCATCGGCAGAGTCGCTTACGATATCCGGCTGGAAACCATTGCGCCCTTTGAATGCGACGATGCCGCGGTCTTCGGAGAAAGCTGATGGAGCAGACCGTAGAGGAGTTCTTTCACCACTTCCGCCAGGACACGCTGGCCGATGCTGAGGCTAACAGCACCTATCAGCTTGAGGCATTCATGGAGGCGGTTTCCATCGAGCTGATTGAAACTGGCTTCATCGAAGGGTTCGAGCACTGTCATTACCGGGCACCGCGCGGCATGCGGGTCGACGGCTACTGGTTTACCGACGAGGGCGCGCTCGATATCTTCGTCGCCGACTTCGATTGTCGGCGCGAGCTTGAGACGCTCACGCGCACTGATGTGGATGCCGCCCTCAAGCGCGCCGTCAACTTCTTTGAGGCGAGCCTTCAAGGAACTCTTGAACCCGATGTCACCACCCCCGAATACGGGCTCGCCCGGCAGATAGCGGACCGGCGTGCGATGCTGCGCCAAGTCAATTTCTATCTGACCTCCGAGCGGGTGCTGAGCGACCGTTTCCAAGGGGTTCCCGACGGCGAGGTAGCCGGGATCCGTGCCACCTATCACATCTGGGACATGGCCCGGTTCGAACGTCAGCGCAGCTCGCGCGGGCACAAGGAGCCACTCAACATCGATTTCGTCGAGCTCTTCGGGAAGGGCATCAACTGTCTGCCCGCTAATCTCGGCTTCGACTCCTATCAGTCTTTTCTGATCGTCATGCCGGCGCCGATCCTCGCCGCGCTCTACGACCGATACAGTGCACGTCTTCTGGAGCAGAACGTTCGGACTTTCCTCCAGGCCCGCGCGCAGGTGAACAAAGGTATCCGGGCAACCATCTTGAATGAGCCCCAGATGTTCTTCGCCTACAACAACGGCATCACGGCGACGGCGCAGGAGGTCGAGACGCGGATGACCGACATCGGTCTCCAGATCGTCCGCATGACCGACCTCCAGATCGTGAACGGCGGCCAGACGACCGCGTCGCTCTTCCACACTCAGCGCCGAGACAAGGCCGACTTGTCGGGCATCTTCGTGCAAATGAAGCTGTCGGTCATAGACAGCGAGCAGAGCGAGATGGTCGTCCCGCGCATCTCGGAGTACGCCAACACACAGAACCGAGTGAACGCCGCCGATTTCTTCTCCAACCACCCGTTCCACGTCCGCATGGCTGAATTCTCGCGCCGTATCTGGGCTCCCGCTCAGCGGGGCGCACAACGCGAGACGAAGTGGTTCTACGAGCGGGCGCGCGGTCAGTATGTCGACGCGCAGTCGAAGCTTACCCTAGGAGAGCAGAAGAGGTTTCGCGCGGAATTTCCCAAGACGCAAATGTTTACGAAGACAGATCTCGCCAAGTTCGAGAATGTCTTCGACGATCACCCGCGATGGGTAAACCTCGGCAGTCAAAAGAACTTCGCCCGCTACGCGCTGCGGATCGGGAAGGAATGGGAGAAATCGTCCGATGGTTTTAACGAGTTCTATTTTAAACGCGCTATCGCCCGTGGCATCCTGTTTCGCGCGACCGAGAAGCTGGTTTCGGAGCAGGCTTGGTACAATGGCGGCTACCGGGCGAACATCGTGGCCTACACGCTCTCCATGCTGGGGGAGATCACGAAGCGCCGTAAAGCGACTGTTGATTATCAGCGTATCTGGTCCGCCCAGACCATCGATAATGTACTGACGGAGGTTCTGGTGGTTATCGCAACAGCCGTGAACGAAGACATTATCGTCCCACCCCAAGGCATCTCGAATATTTCGGAATGGTGCAAGAAAGAGGGTTGCTGGACACGACTCGTCGAGCAGGCCAGTCGCATCTCGGGGCTTCTACCTGAGCGGTTCTGGACAGGGCTTGCATCCGCTGAGGACAATCGACATGAAGCGAATACGGCTCGACAGACACAGAAGATCGATAACGGGATCGACAACCAGAAGCAGGTTCTCTCAGTCTCTCCACAGAAATGGACGGAGATTCTAGAGGAAGGGAAGAAGAGGAAGTTCCTGACTCCCAAGGAGATTGGTATCCTTCAGATAGCACGACAGATTCCTGCTAAGATACCAACAGAGTGGCAGAGCTCTGTACTTATCGAAGTATTGGCTAAGGCAACGAGCCGGGGGTTGCTGCGTGAATGATATCATTTTTCCTATCATGATTTTACCAGGTCAGGATCACGACATGGCCCAGCCCCGGACGATCGAGGCTACACTAGGGACGGCGAAAGAAGCGGTTGAAGATGTTGCTATGCAGGTGATCGTGCCGCGGCGGATCAAACACGCGTTTGGGGTGGGGGCCGAATCGGAGGGCGCGACCCAGCGGACGTTCGTGCTTCGAGGCTTGAAGGCCTTCGGCTTCGAGGTTGGCGAAAGCGATATGTTTGATCGCCGGAACGCCAAGCGGTGATCATCTCTTGGGAGCGGGCAACACCGGGATCAACGGACACATGACCGTCGAAAGGGAAGTCCTTCAGCCGTTCCGGCCCCGCGCTCGCGTGCTCCAGCTTCTGGGTGACGAACTTATCGGCAGCCCACGGCTTGCAGTCTTCGAGCTGGTAAAAAACGCCTATGACGCCGACGCGAATGAAGTCGTCGTTCGCCTCGACCTGCGGGGAGGCCAGGAGCCTTCGATAATTGTGCAGGATGATGGCGAGGGGATGATGCTGGAGACCATCCAGCGCGTCTGGCTGGTGCCCGGCGATGATCACAGGGAAATACAGCGGCAAGCGCTAAAGCGGTCGGTTCGCCACGCCCGTCTGCCACTGGGGGAAAAAGGACTTGGCCGCTTCGCCGTTCATAAGCTGGGCAATTTGATCCGGCTGGTGACCCGGGCCGAGGGCAACGACGAGTGCGTGGTCGACATCGATTGGCGCGAGCTGATCGCTAAGCCCTACCTCGACGAGGCGCCTGTCCGTATTCGGGTGCGGACGCCAGAGATCTACATGGATGGACGAACCGGCACGCGGATCGAGATCGGCCAACTGCGCCAGTCCGAATGGACGAGAGGCGAGGTCCGCCGCCTACAACGGCAGATCATGTCGATCTGTTCGCCCTTCGAGGAGCCCAGCGGATTTGCCGCCGTACTCGAAGTCCTGGGCCGGGAGGATTGGATCGCGGATCTGCCCGACGCTCGGGAGATCATGGACCGCTCGATCTGGAAGTTCACCTTCCGGCTCGAAGGCGGGAAGTTCGACTGGCGATACGAGTTCCGGCAGGTGCTCGGTCTCAAACTTGAGCGGCGCGAGGTCTCCAAGATCGGGGACGCGCTGAAGCTTCCGCCGGTGACTGGCGGCGACGACAGGATGGAACGTAAGGTTGTGGCGGACGAGTCCACGACCGACGGCATCGGGACCGTCACCGGCGAGTTCTATGTCTACGATCGGGACCGGGAGGTGCTGAGACGGTTACCGAACATGCAACTGATCTCCGGCTACCTCGATGACAATGGTGGTGTCCGGGTCTATCGGGACGGCATCAGGGTCTACAACTACGGCGAGCCCGGCGACGACTGGCTCGGGCTGGACCTGCGGCGAGTCAACGCGCCAACCCGAGGTATCAGCAGGAACATCATCCTCGGTGCGGTCCACCTCTCGCTGGCGTCTTCAAGGTCCCTCGTGGAAAAGACGAACCGCGAGGGTTTTGTCGAAAACGACGCCTATGAGCGCCTTCGGCGGATCGTCCTGGGTGCGCTCGCGAGCCTTGAAGCCGAGCGCCACATAGACAAGGACCGCATCCGCAAGCTGACGACAAAGGCGGACGATCCTGAACTGGTCCACATCAGCAAGCCGATCGAGGATCTCCGGCGGGCGTTGGATCGGCAGGGCGTAAGGGCTACCTTTGAGCCCTACGTCGAGAAGATCGAGCACGACTACCGCGACATGCAGCAGACGCTGTTGTCGGCGGGGATGTCAGGTCTCAATCTGGCCGTGGTCTTCCATGAGGTGGAGCGGGGAGTCCGCGCTCTCCACCAGGTCATTGCCGATGGCACCGATCCGGACGCCGCCACCCGCCAGGCCAGGGATCTGATGCATCTGCTGGACGGGTTCTCCACGCTCCTGCGCAGGGATGCCCGATCCACCCATACGGCTCGTAAGCTCATCGAAGCCGCGCGGCGATTCAATGTGCTGCGGCTGCGCCACCATCGGGTCCGGCTGGACTGCGCGCTGCTAGAGACGGACGACAAGGGCTTCGAGGCCAACTTCGCCTTCGGCCTCGTGGTTGGCGCGCTTAACAACCTCATCGACAACGCGCTCTACTGGATGCGCGTCCGGTGGCCGGAAGTCCCGCCCGACGGACACCCGAGTCCACGAAGAATCTATCTTGGGGTGTCGGAGAACTTCGAGGCCGGACCAGCTATCATCGTCGCCGACACGGGGCCCGGCTTCCAGGGCGATGAGCCGGATCGACTGGTGCGGCCTTTCTTCACACGCAAGCCCAGCGGCATGGGGCTCGGGCTCTACTATGCCAACCTCGCGATGGAGCTGAACGGCGGTCTGCTCGCCTTCCCGCAACCCGATGAGGTTGATCTTCCAGAAGGCTTTGACGGAGCCGTCGTGGCGCTCGTGTTCCGGAGACCGGGCTGATGCTGCCGGCGCCCAGGGTCATCGTGGTGGATGACAATCCAAATCATCTGCGTGGCTTGGCCGACGGCCTCAACCGCTACGGCGCGGCATGTCTCCAGGTGCATTTCAATGGCGATGTCGGCGATCTGAGGCCTTTTCCTCATGTAAGGGTGATCTTTGCGGACCTTCACCTGAACGAGTCGGGCGCCGGGGCCGAGCCCGAACGGCATTTCGCCGTGATCGGCGGACTGATCGAGGAGTCGATCAAGCCGACAGGCCCCTATGTACTGGTGCTCTGGACTCGGTTTGCGGACCAGGCAATCGCGCTTGCGACCTTTCTCGCTGCCCGGCTATCTGGCGTCCCCAAGCCCTTTGCCGTAGTCCCCCTAGACAAGATGGTCCACCTGAGCCCCGAGGGGATGGTCAAGGACCCACAGGCCCTTGTTGCGGCCATCGCGAACATCGTCACCAGCCAACCCCAGATCGGCGCCTTGCTGAGCTGGGAGGAGCGGGTCCTTGGTGCCGCGGCTGAGACCGTCGGAGCGATCATCGGCCTTGTCAATCCAGGCGACGCCGATCTGATAGGCAGCCTCGGACGACTGATCTTCCATTTGGCTGAAGGAGCGGTGGGAGAGGGCCATGTCGAAGCGGACCGCTTCCACGCGGTCAACGAAGCCCTTCTTCCGATCCTCGCGGACCGTGTTGCGGCGCTGCGGAACATTGAAGGCGACGATCCTTGGGCCAGGGCCTTCAGCGAGAAGGATATGAGATCGGCTCTTGGTTTGGATGATGCGGCGAGGCTCAACAAGTTCTCGCACTTGGCCGAGTGTGCGCCAGATGGCGGTGACGGCCGCGGCGGGGTGATCGAACTGCCCGCTCAATATGCTGGAGACAACTTTGCGGGCACCTTCGATATCCAGGAGGCAGACGCCGCGGCCAAGGAGTTTGGCTGCAAGGACTTCGTGGCCGGCGATGAACGATTCCTCTGGCGGCTGGTGCAGGTCCAGGCATCATGCGACTACGCCCAGAAGCAGAGAGGTCCCTTGCCCTACCTGCTTGCTCTGGAAATACCTGCGGCATCTTCGGCAAACAACACTCCGCCACAGGCACTTTGGCGATCACCCCCGATCTGCATGGGCGACACCAACCGCCTCCTCAGGGTCAACGCGCGTTTTGCGGTCTCGATCACTCGTGCTGCGGCAACGGTTTCGAAGGCGGTATACCGGCTTCGGGAGCCACTCCTGAACGAACTCATCTACCATTGCCACGTCCACGGGGCGCGACCGGGAACGATCTCGTTCTATGAAAAAAAGGCGAAGCAGTCTCCGAAGTGAAGGTCAGTCGCACCCCTCCGTGAGGGCGTTTACGACTGTCTCCATCACTGGCGGCCATACTTCGATGCCGAGCACCCTGATCTTGTTCCGGCGGGTGCCGTGTTCGAATAGCCGCTGCGCCGCCCTGAATGGGCAATGAATCGCGGGAATTGTCTCAGCAGGCGAGGTGAATAGGTATTAGATTCTAAAATCGTAACAAGATGAAGTGCCCCACCTGTCCGGGATGAAACAAAAGACCCGGTGGAGTTTGTGATGTTGGCCTAAGAGGCTGACCCGGAATGGAACCGGAACGGACTCCTCAGCTTACTCACTCCGTTGGGGGCGCCGGCCGGACGGCGCGGTTGGATAGCGAAAATTGTTGCGTGACTTCAGCGGCTACGATTCTC
>JAKBAU010000028.1 GCA_021808875.1 Pseudomonadota bacterium
AGTGCCGCGCCGACAAGGTCGGCCATTTGCGTTACGGATTGCCGAAGTCCTGCGGCGGCTCGGCCGCCTCCAATCTCGCCATTGCGGCGATCCGCGAGCATCTGGCCGCGAAGGGACTTGGGCTGCACAACGATCTGCAGGACGAATCCTCGATCGTCGGCAATTTTCCGATCATTCCCGCGATTGCGGATTACGGCACGCCCGAGCAGAAGACCTATATCGAAGGCATCATCACCGGCAAGAAACATCTCTCGTTCGGCCTGACCGAGCCCGGTCACGCCGGCAACTATTTCAAGCGCCAGATCAGCCGCTGGCCGGGACTGTGGGGCCAGTATCGACGCGGCGATGAGGATAATCCGGATCTCGATCGCGTCGTGAGGTGGCTCGCCGAGCGCGTCCCGGAAAGCGAGACCCTCGCTTTGTGTCACGGCGACTTCCGTATCGCCAACGTGATGTTCCACAAGGCCGAACCCCGCGTAATCGGGGTTTTGCCAAATGCGGCGCGGGTGGGACGACATCTCGCGCGGGCCTATGCGGCGCGTGGGCTGGCGCTGATCGAGGAGGAGCCATGAGCCGGCATAAGTCCGCAACGATGAGCGTCGCCGAGGCGATCCGCCGCCGCCGTTCCGTACGCGGCTTCCTATCCGACCCGGTGCCAGAGCCGATCATCCGCGAGGCGTTCGAACTCGCGCAATGGGCGCCGTCGAACTGCAACGTCCAGCCTTGGACGCCCCATGTCGTCTCTGGCGAAACGCTCGCGAAGCTGAAAGCCGCGCTTGTTGACGCCGGCATGCGGGACGAACCGATCAAGCCAGATTTCGTCGCCGACCGCAAATTCACCGGCGTGCATCGCGAACGACAGGTCGACGCGGCGCAGCGGCTCTACGGCGCGATGGGGGTCGAGCGGCGCGATCTCGTCGGCCGGAAAATGGCTTACGTGCGCAATCACGCGTGCTTCGACGCGCCCCATGCCGCGTTCATCTTCATGGACGAGAGTTTCGGCGAGCGCGAGGCGACCGATATCGGCATGTGGGCGCAGACGCTGATGCTGGCGCTGACGGCGCATGGCGTTGCCTCCTGCGCGATGGGGGCTCTTAGTCTGTTTCCGGACATCGTGCGTGCGCATCTCGGCGTGAGCCCAAGCCAGAAGCTGCTGTTCGGCGTTTCGTTCGGTTACGAGGACGTCGCGGTCAAGGCCAACGCCGCCCGCGTCGGGCGCGCCGCTGTCGACGACGCCGTCCGCTTCCATGGATGACCTGCCGCGACGCGGCGCGCGCAGGAGACCGCCGAGCCGCTGGCGTTCCGCGCCGACGCCTGGCTGCTGTTCGACTGCGTGAGCCCGCGCGCCGCGCACGGCCGAGGTCTGACGATGCGCGGGTCTACGCCCGGTCGGGCGAAATGGTCGCGAGCGCGACACAGGAATGTCTGCTGGCGCCGACGTGCGCAACGGAGGGAACGGCGTGAATATCGACTATGTGCGCGCGCTGACATTCGCGCCGATCGCTCAAGCCTACGACGCGAGAGACTCCGCGCTCTATGCGCTGAGCCTTGGCATGGGCTCGGACCCGACCGACGAGGACGAACTTCCCTACGTCTACGAGGGGCGCGGTCCGCTCGCCGCGCCCAGCCAATGCGTGACCTTGTGCTGGCCGCCGTTCTGGCACAGGGAGCCCGCCACGGGCATCGCGTGGCGGCGCATCCTGCACGGCGAACAGCGGTTCGTCCTTCATCGCCCGATTCTCGCCGAGGGGCTCGTCGAAGCCGAGCACCGCGTCATCGCGCTGGCCGACAAGGGGGCGGGGCGCGGCGCTGTGCTCTACACCGGGCACGACATCAAAGATCAGACGACCGGGGCGCCGCTCGCCGACATGACGGCCGCCGAATTCCTGCGCGATGACGGCGGCGCCGGCGGCTTCGGCGCGCCGCCGCCCCTGCCTATCCCGGCGACACGATCCGCATTGAGTTATTCGACGACGGCGGCGTCCGCTTTCGCGCGCGGGCGGTCGAGCGCGACGTCCTGGTGCTGGATCGCGGCGAGATCGGGCTCGCGTGACGTCAGGCCGCGTCGGTGGCGTCGCTCTCCTCGCCGTCGACGATCATCGCGAGCAGGTTTTCCTTCATCAGGCGTAAGGCCCGGCCGGTCGCCCGCAAGTCCGCCTCCTCGATCTTTTCGAGAATTTCCTTCTCGGTGACCGAGACGCTCTCACGAATGCGCGCGATCAGCGACTGACCGCGGCGGGTGAGGAACACCCGCTTGACCCGGCGGTCCTCTTCGTCGGCGCGGCGCGACACGAAGCCGGTTTTCTCCAGCCGGCCGATCAATTGTCCGAGCGCGACCTTGCCGAGATCGAGTTCGTCGGCCAGCGCGACCTGGCTCATGCCGTCCGAGCGCGACAGAAACGCCAGCACCCACCATTGCGAGCGCGTCACCCCGAGCGGCTTCAGCGCCTTGTCGACGACGCGCCGCCGCAACCGCGATACGTCATGCACGAGAAAACCGAGCCGAAGCTCCCAGTTCAAATCTGGCGCCATATCTTGAACCTCAAAGCCGGATTTCCGGCGGAGATTGTTCGCTAGCAAAGCGATGGATCACATATTTACGATTCGCGACACTGGCGAAGATTGGCCGCAATCGCAAGCGGTGGGCGCCGTCAGTTCCTCCGCCCTCGCCGGTCGCCGCCTGCATAAGGCCAAGCGCCCAGGCGCGTTCAATCAGCGAGGCGGGAAACGCGCCCGCCTCGTCCGCCTGCCGCGCCGCCTGCCGCGCGGCCGGCGGCGCGGCCGGCGGCGTAAACACCAAGGATAATGTGGCGAAGGCGATCCTCGACATGAGCAACGGCGGCGTCGATATGGCGATCGACAGCGTCGGTGCGTCGAGCTGGGCCGACTCGCTGAAGTCGCTGCGTCGGGGAGGCCGGCTCGTCACCTGCGGCGCGACGTCGGGCGCCAACCCGCCCGCCGATCTGCAGCGGATGTTCATCCGCCAGCTCGAGATCTACGGATCGACCGGCGGCAGCGTCGGCGAATTCCGCCAGTTGCTCGACGTGTTCGCGCGCGGGCTCGTGAAGCCGGAGATCGACAGTCAATTCGCGATCGCAGATGTCCGCTCGGCGCTTGATCGGCTAAGCGCCGGCGCCCAGTTCGGCAAGGTTTCGCTGATCGTTTGACTTCGCTGGGGGAGGGCGGCGAACGCCCTCCCGCTTTCGCGCTTACATCTTGCAGGCTTTGTCCACCGGCGGCAGCAAGCTTTCGCCGGGAAACACCTGCTTGATCTCATAGCCCGGCTTGCCGTCAGCGTTCTTGGCGATCAGGTTCATCAGGATCGGGCGCGCGGTCTGATGGTCCTCGGCGCGCACCGCGACGGGGCCCAGCACCGTATCCGTCTTCAGGCCGGCCAGCGCCCCGCGCACCGCCGCGACGTCGGTGGAGTTGGCCTTGTCGATCGCCGCCGCCATCAACTGGATGGCGGCGTATTGGTCCGCGCTCGTGTAGGCGGGCAGCTCGCCGTTGTACTTCGCCTTGTAAGCCTTGACGAAAGCTTCCGCGCCCGCGCCGGCCTCGCCGGGCACGAAGCCGAGCGTCTGATAGACGCCAAGCACGGTATCGCCCATCGCGGGCAGAACCTGCGGGATCACGAAGGAATTGCCGAGCACGAGCTTATATTTCTGGAACAGCCCGAATTGCGCCTGCTGCTTGGCGAGATTGATGGCGTCGCTGCCGAAGATCGTGACATAGAGGCCGTCGCCGGGGTCGGCGCCCAGCTCGGAAATCTTCGCGCCGAAGTCGGCGGTGCCCGACGGCGTGAACAAGACCTTGCCGATCGATCCGCCCTGCGACTTGACCAGCGCCTGGAATTTCTGCGCCGAGTCGCGCCCCGAGGAATAGTCGACGGCGATGATGTCCCATTTCTTGACGCTGGGATTCTCCTCCAGGAACTGCCCGGCGGCGTTCATTAGCATCGAATCGTTGACGTTGGCGCGGAAGTAATTCGGCGCGCAGTTCTTGCCCGTCATCGCGTCGGCCTGGGCGTATACCTCCACCATCAGGGCGTTCAGCGCCGAGAGTTTGGCCGAAAGCGCCGGCGATACGGCGGAGGTGTCCATGCCGGTAAGGAACAGCGCACCGTCCTTCTGCACCGCCCGCGTGGCTCCATCGACGGCCGTGTCGGGCGTGCCGGGATAGGTGATGAAATCGGCCTCCAGTTTCTTGCCCGCGGCGCCGCCGGCGGCGTTGATCTGTTCGATGGCCAGGTTGACCGCCTTGGTCTGTGTCTCCTTGAGGCCGGCGAGCGGGCCGGAATCGATCAGCAGCACGCCAATTTTGATTGTATCGGCGGCGTAGGCGGGCGCGGCGCCCATCATGGCGGCAAGCGTCGCGCCGACGATCTGGCTCGCAAGTCGGGTCTTCATGTTTCCTCTCCTTTCCAAAGTTCTCAAAGCGCCATCAGCGCATGGTTCTCGCGGCTGTCCATCTCGGAAATCGGGCCTGCCCCGACGATCCGTCCCTTCGAGAGAATGACGAAGCGGTCCGCCGCCCGTTTCACCAGACTCAGATGCTGCTCGACGATCAGCACGCCGGCGCCGGCGCGTCGGATTTCGTTGAGCCCGCGGGCAAGGTCGTCGATGAGAACGGGCGACAATCCCTCCGAAGGTTCGTCGAGCAGCAGCAGATCGGGATTCGCCATCAGCGCGCGGCCGATCGCCAGCATCTGCTGCTGGCCGCCGCTCAACATCGTGCCGGCGCTATTGGCGCGCTCGTTTAGGACCGGGAACAGGTCGTAGACCGCCCGCAGACTCCAAGCGCCGGATCGCCCAGTGGCTCGGCCGAGCAGAAGATTCTCCTTGACGGTCAGGTTCGGCAGGATGCGCCGCCCCTGCGGCGAGATGGCGATGCCGAGCTTGGCGGCCGCATAACCCGGCCGGTCGTCGATGCGCGTCTCGCCTACCCGGATTTCGCCGGAGAAGATACGTGTTTCGCCGAACAGCGACATCAGCAGCGTGGATTTGCCAGCGCCGTTGCGGCCGACCAGCGCGACTGATTCGCCTTCGCCGATCGTGAGATCGAGGCCGCGCAGCACCATGGACGCGCCGTAACCGGCGTAGAGCGAGCGAATCTCCAGCGAGGTCACGCGGCGCTTCCGAGATAGGCGGCGATCACCCGGGCGTCGGCGCGAATTTCGGCGGGAGCGCCAGTCGCGAGATGACGGCCTAGATCCAGCACGGTCACCACGTCGCAGCAGGCGAACACGGCGTCGACGTCGTGCTCGACGACAACCGCCGCCATGCCGCGGTCGCGCACGAGGTCACGCAGGTGAAGGAAAAGGTTGAGCGTCTCCTCCGCGGAAAGCCCGGCGCCCGGCTCGTCCATCAGCAGGAGTTCCGGCCGGCCGATCAGCGCCAACGCCACGTCGACGCGCCGCTGCACGCCATAGGCGATGCGGCCGGCCTTTTCGTCCAGGCAATCGCCGAGGTTCATCACCTCGATTACGTCGCCGAGCCGATCGTCGCCGAGATGGCGCGCGATCAGCGTAAGCTGCTCGCGTACGGTGAGATCCTGAAATATGCTGGTGCGCTGGAACGATCGTGCCATGCCGTGGCGGCGTCGCCACGCGACCGACTTGCGCGTGACGTCCTTGCCGCGATAGCGGACCGCGCCGCCGCTTGGGCTCCGACGGCCCGTCACGACGTCGAGCAGTGTCGACTTGCCCGCGCCGTTCGGCCCGATGATCCCATGCAGCGCGCCGGCGCCCTTAATAGCGATTTCGACGCCGTCGAGCGCACGGACGCGGCCGTAGCTCACCGAAAGATTCGCAATCTCGAGCATGTCAGGCAGTCCTCCGGCGCTTGGACGAAAGAACACTGCGCCGCCGCGCCCCTTCAATCAGGCCGCCGATGACGCCGCGCGGGAGCAGGACGATGAACACCACCACCGCGAGGCCGGTCAGCAATTGCGTGAAGCCGTGCGCGCCGAACTGATCTTGAGCGAACGCGAACAGGACTCCGCCGGCGATCGGCCCGGTCGAGTTCGCGACGCCGCCGACCAACGCCGCTACGAGCGCGTTCGTGCTGACGCTGAGACCGAGGCTCTCCGGCGAAACGAAGCCGGAATTCAGCACATGCAGCAGGCCGCAAACGTCGGCAATCGCGTTCACGAATACAAAAGCGGCGAGGCGCGGCAGGTAGGTGCCGAAGCCGGAGAACCGCATGCGCTCCTCGTTCTCCTGAATAGCGCGCAGGATCGCGCCGAACCGCGAGCGGCGAACCGCAAACGCCGCAAAGCCGAGAATCCAGGCCGCGCTCCAGGCGATCGGCCAGAACTGCGTCGCGTTCGCGAAATCGGCGGCGGTCATGCCGAAGACGGCGCCCTTGAAAGTGACGACCAGCCCGTCTGCGCCTGACGTGTAGTCTCGCAAACCTTCCAGCATCACGCTATGGCTGATCATTTCGCCGGCAGCGAGGGTCAGCATCATGAAAGCGAGCGGATTTGTGCGGACGATCAGAGCTCCGAGGACCGCGGCGTATGCGATGACCGTGCAGAAGGCGAAGAGCAGCGCCGCCGTCGGCGACAGATCCCATTTGCTCATGGCGATCGCGAACAGATAGCCGACGCCGCCGTAGACGCTTGCCGCGCCGAGCACCACGAGGCCGGCCTGGCTCATGAGAAACGCCACGCTGAGCGCGAGCATCCCGAGCAGCAGGCCGCCGGCGCCGATGCGCAGCACGAATTCGCTCGCCAGATGGGTCGGAGCGATGGCGCCGAACCCGAACAGCAGCGCCGCCAGTGCGACATAGACGAGCGCGCGGACCGAAGCGCTGCCGGCGAAGAGGGAGCCGCCCCGGGCGTCCACGCGCGTCGTCGTCCCACCGCTCATGCCGGCGCCCGGCCGCGACCGATGCCGCGCGGCGCGATCAGAAGCACGACGAACAACAGAACGTAGGGCGCGAGCGCGGCGAGGTCGGGCAGGAACACGGAGCCTGCAACCTGCACGAAGCCGAACAGCAGCGCGGCGATGATCGCGCCGGCGATGCTGCCCGTCCCGCCAATCACCACGATGATGAGACAATTGACGATCATGGTTACGTCCATGCCGGGATCGACCGAAAGATAGGGCCCCGCGAGCACGCCCGCGACGCCCGCGAAAGCCGCGCTGAGGCTGGTGACGAGCAGACTGAGCCGGTCGGCGTTGACGCCCATCATGCGCGCGACGGACGGATCCTGGCTGACCGCGCGCACATAAAGACCGGAGGTTGAGAAGCGCAGCCACAGCGCCAGAGCCGTGCAGGAGCCGAGGCCCATCGCGATGAGGAAGATCCGGTAGAGCGGATAGGAAAGGCCAAACATGCGCACGGAGCCCGCCAGAGCCGGCGGCGCGTCGACGCCGCGCGCCTCGCCGCCATAGACGAAGATCAGCGCCTGGCCCAGGATGATGCCGAGCCCGAGCGTAACCAGCGCCACCTCGATATGCGAGCGGCCGCGCAACGGCCGCAGAACCAGATATTCGAAGGCGATCCCGAGCAATGCAAGCAGGAGCGGCGAAACGACGAGCGCGGTCCAGAATCCGCCGATCAGGGCGATCGAGTAGCCGAGATAGGCGCCAAGCATATAGAGCGCGCCATGACCGAAGTTGATGACGTCGCGAAGTCCGTAAATCAGCGCGAGCCCACTCGACAGCATGATGAGCAGCGAGGCGAGCGCGAGCGAGTTTGCGATCAACAGCGCGATCACGCCATGCGCCCGCATTTGTCATGAGGGATGTGGTTCTGCATTCGCGGCCCGTCCAGGGCCCTGCAATCGCGTGGCAGCTTCATGCACGCTTCCTCCGCCCTCGTCGCCGCTCGCGCGGCGTTATTTAGTTAAGCAGCTTACCGTATTGGCGTCCTGAATGCAAACGGCCCGGCGTACAAGAGTGACGATCTCGGAACAGGGAGATGTCACGCTCGACGCGCTCCAAACGCGCCATCGCGCGCAAACTCGGCGACCTCCGCGTCGGCGAAACCCCACGAGCGCAGAGCGTCCGTGGGGTCGCCGGGCGCCCGCTCGGGCGCGCGCGGCGTGTCAGGCCTAGTGCGACTGAAGCGCGGCGCAGGGGCGGGCTGCGCCATGCCCTCGACATCGATGAAGACGCCGCGGGCGCGGTTGTGAGGATGCATCACCGCTTCGGGCAGCGTCAGCACCGGGGCGAAACAGACGTCGGTCCCCTCCATGATCGCGCACCATTCGTCGCGGGTCTTCTTGCGGAAAATATCTTCTAACCGCGCGCGCAGCGCCGGCCAGCCGCGGCGATCGTTCTGATCCGGCGCCTCTTCCGCAAGACCCGTGCGCCGCAACATCTCCGCGTAGAACGCCGGCTCGGCGGAGGCTATGCTAACGTAGCGCCCGTCGGCGGTCTCGTAGACGCCGTACCAGGGCGCGGTTTCGCCGTCCAACTGGTTCTCACCGCGCTTGTCGCTCCACGCGCCCGAGGCGAGAGCCGCGAAAACATAGGTCATCAGCGAAGCGGCGCCGTCGATCATGGCGGCGTCGACGACCTGGCCGCGCCGGGATTTGCGCGCCTCCAGGAGCGCGCAGACGATTCCGAAGGCAAGATAGAGGCCGCCGCCGCCGAAGTCTCCGACCAGATTGAGCGGAACGCTCGGTCGCCCATGGGGCCGACCGATCGAATGCAGCGCGCCGGTCAGCGCGATGTAGTTGATGTCATGGCCGGCGGCCTGGGCGAGCGGTCCATCCTGCCCCCAGCCGGTCATGCGGCCGTAGACGAGCCGCGGATTGAGCTCAAGGCAGGGCTCGGGGCCGAAGCCGAGGCGCTCCATGACGCCAGGCCGGAACCCTTCGATGAAGGCGTCGGCGCCAGCGAGCAGTCTGCGCATGACGCGACCGCCGGCGGGGGACTTCAGGTCGAGCACAATCGAGCGGCGGTTGCGCTCGAGCAGCGCCATTGTGGGATGGCCGGACGGGGCCGATTGCCCGGGGCGTTCGACCCGCAGCACCTCAGCTCCCATGTCGGCGAGCATCATGGCCGCGAAGGGGCCCGGCGCGAGGCCGGCCATTTCGACCACCTTGATTCCGTGCAGCGGCCCCACGAAGCTTCCCCCCTCGCTCCCGGCGGCGCTTGTCGGCCGCGCAGCCTCCGATAGTCATACACATACGTACTATATCTGATTGACTAGATTCGTCAACCGGGCATGCCGACCCGTCTCAAGATCGAAGATCAGGCCGCTTTGCTCGAAGCGAGGAGCAGGGGCGGGTTGGCTCAGATGATAATGCGACGTACGATATGTCGCGATGTGACGACGGAGAGCGTTCACGCGCATGGGTTCGGGAGGAGCAAGGATGCAATCCGTTCTTGGGCGTCTGAGCGACACGGAGCAGGCGACGGACGCGCCGTTGCGCGCGTGACGGAGGCGGATTTGTCCCATCAATTCGTCCCGATCTTTATCAACGGACAGACAATTGCCGCGACCGCGTTGCGCAAAACCGGCCTCGCAATCCGCGCGGTCGCCGTGGTGAACCGCACCCGCCGGCGCTGACGGCAGGCGGCGACTCCCACGCGCGCCGCGCGGGATCCTCCCGTTCGCTACCGGGACAAGCCTGTCCCAACGCCTCAGAGGGATCCCTTTTGCGTGCCGATTGACACTCCGGGGGCACCGTCATCATGGCCAACCTCAGCAGCCACAAGGCGGCCATCGGAAAGATCAGCCAAACATTCACACCGACCGAGGGCATCACCTCCTTCGTATCCGCCGGATACGATCCAAACTGATCGGCTACGGCTCTGCCACGCCACACCATGCTGTCAGATGGCCCCCGAGATCCTGATGCTTCCCATCATATGGAGATCCGCATCAATTCCCTTGCTTCTCTTCGATCGGTGGATCGCCGAGGCCACCAAGCAGCGCGGGCGGCTTGTCCTGGCGCATCCAGGGGTAGGTCAGACGATAGCGGATATCGTGCGGATCGATGGCTTCATGGCAGTGATAGCAGGCGATCACAGGCTGGAAATCGTGGTCGCACAGCTTGTGATGCAGCAAGAGGGGCGGTGCCTCGCTCAGCCATCGATCACCCCAACGCAGCATCTGGATCAACGGCAGATACAGATCGCGCCCGGCATCGGTCAGGCGGTATTCGTAGCGATCCGGCAGTTCCTGGTACTTCTCTCGCGTCAGGATGCCCTGCTCGACCAGGCGGTTGAGCCGGTCGGTGAGGATGTTGGGCGCAATGCCCAGATTGTCCTGAAATTGGTCGAACCGGCGAACGCCAAAGAACGTCTCGCGCAGAACCAGAAAGGTCCACCGATCCGCGAGAATGCCCAATGTGCGTGATACCGAGGAGGGGCGCCCACGTTCGAACGACTCGGCCCCGCGCGAGCGCCGACGTTGCGGGGCGTCCGGCACCGGAGAAAATCCCGCACCAGGGCCGTCGCGGTAGGTGACGTCATGGATCTGGATCGGTTGCTTACAGTGCGAGCAGATGGTTTCGGGGTGCGTTTCGTGGCCACATTTCGTGTGGGTCAGCACCAACGGCGGCGGAGCATCGCCTGCCAGCCAATCGTCGCCGTAGCGCAGCATCGCCAACATGACGAGATACAAATCCATCCCGCGTTCGGTCAGGCGGTATTCAAAACGTGAGGTCGATTCGCCATAGGGAACACGGCGCAGAACATTGGTCTCGACCAGATGCGACAGCCGCTCACTCAGCGTGCTGCGCGGCATGCGCAACACGCCCTGAATCTGCTCAAAGCGGCGCGCGCCCAGATAGACTTCACGCAGAACCAGGAACGACCACGCATCGGAGAGGATGCGCAACGTGCGATCCATCGAGCAATGCCGGGCCAGATGGCGCACGGTCGGCTTGCCCGGATCATAGGAAACTGTGGCGCAGGTTGGTGACGTATGCAGCATGATCGAGGCCTAGCTCGAAATACCGCACACCATCAACCATGCTGCCTCAGCCGACTTCGGCCTGCTCACGCAGCTTGAAGCGCTGCACCTTTCCGGAGCCAGTGCGTGGGATCGCATCAACGACGTAGAAATGCTGCGGCACCTTGTGGGATGATAGCTTTTCACGGCAATGCGCCGTCAGTGCCGCCACATCGATCTCCTGATCCGGTCGGGGGATGACAAACGCTGCAGGAACCTCGCCCAGGAAAGAGTGCTTGACGCCGACCACCGCGCAATCCAGCACGGCGGGGAAGGCGTTCACCGCCTCCTCCACCTCGGCGGGCGAGATATTCTGCCCGCCCCGGATGATCACTTCCTTCAGACGGCCGGTGATGGTCAGAAAACCGTCCCGGTCGAAGGTGGCCAGATCGCCGGTGCGATACCAGCCATCTTTGAGCGCCGAGGCGGTCGCCTCCGGATTGCCGTGATAGCCCAGCATCACATTCGGGCCGCGCACGATCAGCTCGCCCTCCACGCCGGCCGCCACATCACGGTCCTCGTGATCAACCACGCGCACCGTCAGCCCCGGCACCGGAATGCCGCACGAGCCCATTTTCCGCCCGCCGGCAGGCCAGTTCATCGTCACCATCGTCGAGGTTTCGGTGATGCCGTAGCCGTCGAGCAGCTTGACGCCGAACCAGCTTTCGAAATCCTGGTTCAACGGACCGGGCATGATCGCACCGGCCGACAGACAGAGGCGGATGCCGCCCAGCGATTGGCGGCCTTCGTTCTTTGCCTTGTCGAGCAGGTAATGAAACACCGTCGGCACGCCCGGCAGCACGGTGAACGAGCGTTCTGCCAGAAGTTCGATCATCTGCGAGTTGGAGAAATTCTCCATGGTGTATTCACGTGCGCCGGTGGCAACGATGGTGATCACCGCGAAGCTGAGCGCGTAGCTGTGGAACAACGGCAGCGCGTTGAGTACCACGTCGTTCTCATTCATTCCCACGATCGGTGCCCAACACGCAGCCGTCACCCACAGCAGGCCATGCACAGACAGCACAACGCCCTTTGCCCGCCCGGTGGTGCCGGAGGTGTAGACGATGAAGGCGGGCTGCATGATGTCGTCCGGATCGCGCGGCGCGGCCGACGGATCACCTCCCCGCGCCGCCTCGCCCTCGCCGTTCGCGAAGGCGGACACGGCGGCAGCTATGCCCCGCGTGGCGCACAGGCTGCGCAGGCTGTCGGCGGTCTCGGCGCGGGTGAAGGCGAGGACGCAATTGGCATCTTCCAACCGGTAGGCGATCTCGCCCGGCGTGGCGGCGAAGCTGATCGGCACCGCGACCCCCCCGGCGCGATTGATCGCCAGCGCCAGTTCAACCCAATCCACCGAATTCGGCTGATGGATCGCCACCCTGTCACCTTCCTGCACGCCCGCCGCAGCGAGCCAGACGGCGATGCGCGCCGTGCTGTCCGCCAATTCGGCATAGGTCAACGCGCGTGTGCGGTCCTCGAAGGCGACGGCCTTCGGACGGGCCGTCGCGTGGCGCGCCAGCAGGGTTGCCAGCGGCGCGATCAGATCGGTTCTGAGCATGTGACGTTTCCTCCCTGCGCGGCTCAGATCATTGCGAACCCGCCGTTGATGCTGATCGTCTGGCCGGTGATCCAGCTGGCGGCATCGGAGGCGAGCAGAGCGATCAGCGGGGCCACATCGCCGGGCTTGCCAATCCGCTTGAGCGGGTAATTCTTGACCATTTTCGGCAGGTTCTCGGCCAGCCACGCCGGATCGGAATGCCCACTCTGGATCATGCCCAGCGTGACGGCGTTGCAGGTGATGTCATAGCGTCCGAACTCCTTGGCCAGCGACTTGATCAACGCGATCGTGCCCGCCCGCGCCGCTGCGGCCATCGAGAGATTGGCCTCGCCCACACGCGAGCTGTCACCACCGAGCGAGACGATCCGCCCGCCGCGACCGGCCTTGACCATGTGCGGCAGGGCGGCCTTGGACGTGTTGACGGTGCCGATCAGACCGACATCGATATGACGGCGCCACTGCGCCTCGGTGGTCTCCAGGAAGCCGACGCGCTCGGCAACACCGGCATTGTTGACCAGGATATCGATGCCGCCGAACGTCGCCACGATGTCTTCGACCATCGCCGCCGTGTCGGCCTCGTTGCCGATATCGGCTTTCCAGGCGCGCGCGCTGCCGCCGGCCGCGGTGATCTCGGCCACCACCGTTTCGGCTGCCGCCGCACTGGTCCGATAATTGATCGCAACCTTCACCCCCTCAGCAGCCAAGGTGAGTGCGATTTCGCGCCCCACGTCACGCCCGCCGCCGGTGATCAGCGCGATCTTGTTGTCGAGAGACAGGTTCATTGCATGAAATCCTTCAGATAGCAGAGCGGGACCGCGCCGCCTCGACCAGACGGAAGAGGCGTTCGGGCGTGGCGGGAAGCGTGTCGATCTCGATGCCGAGCGGGGAGAGCGCATCGGAAATGGCGTTGGCGATGGCGGCTGGGGCACCGATCGTGCCGCCTTCGCCCATGCCTCTGAACCCGCCAATGGTCGCAGGCAGATCGGCCTCGACATGGACGATCTGGATGCGCGGCATATTGCTGGCCAGCGGCGCCAGATAGTCGGCAAGGCTGGCGGTGAGGATCTGACCGTCCTCGTTGTGCATGATCTCTTCGAGCAGAGCTGCGCCGACACCCTGCGCCACCGCGCCATGCACCTGACCGTCAACGATCAGCGGGTTGATCACCCGGCCGCAATCCTCGGCAACGACATAGGTGGAGATCGTCACGCCATAGGTTTCCGGGTCGATCTCGACCATGGCGAGATGGGTGGACGAGCAGGCAGTGCCGAAAAACGGGTCGTAGGTCTCAGACGCCGTAAGCTCCTCGCGCTGCTCGCGCGGAATGCGGCCCATCTGGGAATAGACCGCCTTGGCGATCTCCTTGAAGGTGAGCGTCGCGTTCGCGGAGCGGGCGCGGACCACGCCGTCATAGGCATCCAGGTCATCCACCGGCACATCGAGCAGAATGGACGCCGCACGCAGCACCTTGGCCTTGACGACATGCGCGCTGCGCGTGGCCGCGCCACCGGCGAGCACCGCCGAGCGGCTGGCAAAGGTGCCGCTGCTCATCGCGACAAGATCGCTGTCGCCGTGCAGCACCTGCACGTCTTCCATTTTGCAGCCCATCTCGTCGGCGACCACCTGGGCGAGCGTGGTCTCCAGACCTTGGCCATGTGATGCAATACCGAAGGCTGCGGTGATCGCGCCGGTGGCATCGATGCGGATATTGGCGGTCTCGACGCCGGTGTTGATCGGCATGCCGGGGGCCACCGAGATGCGCGAGCCGATGCCGGTCAATTCGGCATAGGACGCAAGCCCGATCCCGACCCAACGCCCCGCCGCCCGCGCTGCATCGCGTGCCCGAACCAAGGCGGGGTAATCGACCTTCGCGCAGGCCGCTTCGAGGCATTGCTGGAAGGCGGATTTGTCCCAGATGATCCCCGAGGCGGTGCGGTAGGGGAACTCGTCGTCATTGACCAGATTGCGGCGGCGGATCTCCACCGGGTCCATGCCGATCTTGCGTGCCGCCATCTCAATTAGGCGCTCCATCGCCATCGTCGAGGAGGGGCGGCCCACGCCCCGATAGGGGCCTGTGGGAGGCTTCGGAGTCAGCACGCCGCGGATCCGGCCGCGATAATGCTCGAACCGATATGGGCCGGGCATGAAGCTGACCACCTGGACAGGCTCAAGCGCTGCCGTCCACGGATAGATCGAATAGGCCCCGATATTGCCGACCACATCGGCGCGCAGGCCGAGAATGCGCCCGTCGAGATCGATGGCCAGTTCGGCGTCCATCACCTCCTCGAACGCCTGGCTGGTGGCGGTCAGGTCTTCAAGCCTGTCCGTGGTATACTTGATTGGCCGCTCCAGCTTGCGGGCGAGCGCGCAGACCAGCATCTCCTCGTGATAGAGCGATCCCTTGCCGCCAAAACTGCCGCCGACATCGGGGGCGATCACCCGCAGCCGGTTGCCGAGCAGATCCAGGCATTCGGACAGCACGTCGCGGATGACGCCGGGAATGTTGCTCGTGGTGTGCAGTGTGAGTGCCCGCTGGCGGCGATCCCACTCGGCCAGATAGGCACGCGGTTCCATGGCCAGCGCGGTTTTGCGCGTCATGCGGAAACGGCCGCTGACCCGGACCGGAGCCTCTTCCATCACCCGATCCACCTCGCCGCGGGCGAATTCGCGCGAGATGATTGTGTTGGTGCCCGCCTCCTCATGGATCAGCGGCGCATCCGGTGCGGCGCCGTCATACGGGTCGATGGCAAACGGCAGCGGATCATATTCGATGATCACGCCTTCCAGCGCGTCCTCGGCGGCGTAGCGGCTTTCGGCGACGATGGCGACCACCGGCTCACCAACATAACGCACCTTGCCACGGGCCAGCGGCCAGATCGGCGTGGCGTAGTAGCCTTTCATCCGCGATGTCGGAATGGCGGGCAAAATCTCACCCTCCAACGCTGAAGCGTCGAACACGGCCAGCACGCCGGGGGTGGCCAGAGCGGCAGAAATGTCGATGCTGCGGATCGTCGCGTGCGGCACGTCACTGCGGCGTAGAGCCAGATGCAGCGTGCCCTGCGGCGTGATGTCGTCGACATAACGGCCGGAGCCGGTGAGCAGGCGCGGATCCTCGGTACGGCGGATCGGCTTGCCCACCATTTTCGGGCGCAGCTCGACCGAGCGATCAGCCGACAGGCTCTCGCCGGTCATGCGAAGAACTCCTCGCCCTTGCGCAGGCTCTGCCATTGCGCATCGTCATGGCCGAGGATGACGGTCGTGCCGGAATCGCGCAGGCGGCGGATTTCCTGCAAAGCCTGGGTGGCGAGGGCGACATTCCAGCTGTTTTTCGGCGCCAGACATTTCTCCAGATTGCTCGCCAGCGGGGCAGCATCGGAGGCGAGCAGCACTTGGCCCGTGCCATCCAGACCGAGCAGGGCGCAGGTCATCCCCGGCGTGTGCCCAGGCATCGGCAGCAGCACGATGCGGCCATCGCCGAACAGATCCTTTTGCCCATCAAAGGTGGAAAAGCCTTGCGGCTGGTCCCATTCCTTGGGCAGATAGCCGATCTTCTCCGCCCCCTCGGCGCGGGCCGCCGCCACTTCAGCGGCGTGGCAGACGATGGTGGCGCGGCGGAAGCGGTCATTGCAGCCGCAATGGTCGGGATGCAGATGCGAGCAGACGACGACGTCGATGTCGTCTGCCGTCAGACCCGGCAGTGGGAGTTGCGCATCGACCGTGTCCTGCGGCGTGAAAATCGGCACCATCGCCCGCGCCATCCCGCCCCAACGCGCCTCCGGGTTGGTGGCCGCTTCCGGGTTGCAGCCGGTGTCGAACAGCACGTTGCCTTGTGGGTGGCGGATCAGGCCGCAGGAGACCGGCAATTCGATCGTCTCTTCACGCGAGGCGGAGGGCTCGTAGACAAAACGGCGCATGCGAAGACGGCCGCCCGAGAGCAGATGCAGTCTCATCTTGCGCGCTCCTGTTCGCTGAGGAGTTCTTGGACGGCGTTGACGATATGTTCGTAGCCGGTGCAGCGGCAGATATTGCCCGACAGCGCCTCACGGATTTCCGTCTCGCCACGCACATCGTGGTTGCGCAGAATATCGGTGATCGTCATCACGAAACCCGGCGTGCAGAACCCACACTGCAGGCCGTGATGCTGACGCATCGCCTGCTGCACACGACCGAGTTGGTCGATACTGCCCTGGCCCTCGATGGTCTCGATCTCCGCACCATCCACCTGCACCGCCAGCAACAGACAGGAGCGCGCACTGCGGCCTTCGAGCAGAATGGTGCAGGCCCCGCAGACACCATGCTCGCAGCCGACATGCGTGCCGGTCAGGCCGAGTTCATGGCGCAGGAAATCACTGAGCAACATGCGCGGCTCGACATGGCGCGCGTACATCACGCCGTTGACGTAGACCGCAACGTCCACCTTCCCGCTCATGTGCGGCTCCTTTCCCCGGCACGCGCCCAGGCATCGGCAATCGCGCGTTTGGCCAGCACATTGGCCAGATGACGACGGTATTCCGGCGACGCGTTGAGGTCGCCATTCGGGGTGATATTGGCCTGCAAAGCCGCCAAGGCGCGGTCGAGCACCGCCGCATCGGGCGCTTCACCCTCCAGCGCCGCCTCCACCTCGGCCAGTCGGCGCGAACGGTCATCCAGCCCCATCACCGCCAACCGCACCCGCCGCGCCACCCCAGCCTCGCGCTCCAGCGTGACGGCGACGGCTGCCAAAGCATAATCGCCATGCCTGCGGGCGAATTCGTGAAAACCCCAGCCGGTGCCCTCGGGGAAAGTATCCAGATCGACTTCGTAGACCATCTCGTCCGATGCCAGATCGGTGGTCAGCGAGCCGGTGATGAAATCACCCACCGCCACCTGCCTGCGCCCCTGCGGCCCTGCGACATGCACGGTGCCGTTGAGGAACTGCGTCATCATCGGCATTTCCGCCGCCGGATCGGCATGGCAGAGACTGCCGACGAAAGTGCCACGATTGCGCACCGTCAGATGCGCCACATGCTGCATCACGCCGTGCAGGATGGGGATGTGGCTGCGGATCGTCTCGTCGCTTGCCGTCATCCGATGGCGCACCAGAGCGCCGACGCCCAAGCGATTGCCGCGCAGGGTGATGGTATCCAGCCCAGGGATGCGATTGATATCCACCAGCACCGACGGTCTGACGAGCCGGAAATTCATCATCGGCATCAGGCTCTGCCCGCCGGCGATGATCTTGCCATCACCACCAGCCGCCGCCAGAGCCGCCACGGCATCCTCGATAGAGGTGGCGCAATGATAGGACAGCAGCGCGGGCTTCATCTCAACGTCCCTGGAACCGCGACGCGCGCTTGGCTCCGAACGCGGCCCGACCCTCGGCATAATCGTCACTCGTCAGCGCCCGCATGATCGCCGCATCGGCCTTGTCGGCGTCGAACGGGCGGTCCGGCATGGCCAGCATGGTCAAAATTTCCTTGGCTCCGGCAATCGAGAGCGGGGCAAGCGATGCGGTCTCAGCCAGCCACACTTGGGCCGCGGCGACAGGATCGGCATCAATGCTATCAGCAAATCCGGCACGAAGAGCGTGCTCCGCATCGAACGGCTTGGCGGCGTAGAACACCCGCTTGGCCTCGGCCAACCCCACCAACGCCAGCAGCCGCGCTGTGCCACGCACGCCATATACAATCGACAGCTTGGCCGCCGGAATCGCCATGCGGGCATCCGGCGAGACAAAGCGGAAATCACAGGCCATCGCCAGATTGCATGCCCCGCCGTAGCAGAAGCTGCGAATGGCCGCGATCACCGGCCGACCGAGCCCAGCGATGGCGTCACACGCCGCATCAACCCATTCCTCATAGACGATGCCCTGCTCCATCGTCGCACGAGTCTGCGCGAAATCGGCGATGTCGGCCCCGGCGGAGAAGCAGTCCCCCGCACCAGTCAGGATCACCCCGCGCAGCGTCTCATCGGCGGCGAAATCGGTGAAAAGTCCCGCCAATGCCTTCCACATCGCAAACGTGATAGCATTGCGCCGTTCGGGGCGATTGAACGTGACGGTGACGATGCCTCCATCACGCGAGATGTCGATGCCTTCGACGCTCATTGGCCGTCCCCGATTTACAGTGTTTCAAGAAAGGCGCGCAGGTCAGCCGGCAACTTGGTTGGCCGCCGGGTGTGGCGATCCACATAAACGTGGACAAAATACCCCTCGGCAGCAGCGTCTTCTTCACCGGCACGAAACAAACCAACCTCGTAGCGCACGCTCGAATTGCCGAGACGGGCCACGCGAATGCCTGCGTCGACGTCATCGGGGAAGGCCAACGAAGCGGCGTATCGGCAACCTGTTTCAACCACCAAACCAATCACCTCGCTGGCCTCTGGATCGAGGGGCCCTTGCCGGATCAGGGTGGCGTCCACCACGTTGTTCACGTGACCGTAGACGTCGTTATCCATCCAGCGCGTCGTGATCTGCCGCCAAGGGCATAATCCGCCCGTCGCCTGCGGCCACCGCGGTTGGGCGATTGGGGGGCATTGCTTGGCGGTGTTTCGGACATCGCTTTCCTCCGGTTGTCGCTTTTATTAATGGACTAATTTGATGGCGTCAAGTGCGTTGGCCCGGTGCTTCTTAATCCGCAATCGGAACGACACCGCCAGCGACAATGACCTGTGATGCGAGATCAGACCTACGGGATTGACGCATCGTTTTGCCTTCGAGTGTAGGGCTGATGGCCGCGGCGGCCGGGAGCAATCCGGGGTCGATGACGTCGGTTGCCAGCCGCTTGCTGCCGTCGCGCGCGGATCCTTCCGTTCGCTACCGGGACAAGCCTGTCCCAACGCCTCAGAGGGGTTCCTTGTGGATGCCGATTGACACCCGCCCCGAATCGGACCGCCGTAAGCCATTGGAAATGCTCACAGAGTCACCGCGTCTGCCCACTCACCGCGAACCCGGATCAGAGCGCGGGGGCGGGCAGTCTGACCGTCTGGCCGGTGGCCGCGCTGTCGTAGGACGCCTGCACGAGGGCGAGGGTT
>JAKBAU010000279.1 GCA_021808875.1 Pseudomonadota bacterium
AAATTATCCCTTTGATATTTTTGTAAATTCTTTCGGGCAGGCCTCGGCGCCCCACAGCGCCGCAATATGGCGCGCACAGACTTTATCCGCCTCAACAAGCAAGCGATTGCCCCAGATCAGGCGGCAGGTCTGGGTCAACTCTGCCATAACTATGTCAGCCATCAGGCACGACCAGCGACCGTCTCCATGCGGGGAACTGGTGAATGAACGCCAAGGCGTGGCGCAAGTGTACCCCGAGCCCGCCTGCAGGAAACGTGCAGGTCATGGCTTGGTAGCGGAAATTGTGGGGAGGTGCTCTGCGAGGCGCAACGTGGATGCCAGTCCCGTCGACGCCATGTTCTGATCTGACCTGCGCTAGTCCGCTCGCTTCCATATTTCGTCAAACACGCGCTGATACCCCCTGCGCCCGAACGTTTGGTCGATGGGATCATGCTTGCGCACAGAGACCCACATCGCAGCACTTGGAATAGCTTGCTGTTCAAACTCATTGAGTTCATGCCCGAGCGTGATGTGTGACGGGATTGGAGCTTTGCGTCCCTCCGGCCTTATGGACGTCGCACAGCGGGCTACGTCGCTTCCGCCTTGAGCGCTCACATCTCACCCAAGTCCCTGCGGTTTTTTTGCTGAAGCCGGGCGACGTGCTCGACCCGCTGACGCAAGGATTCCGGCAAAGCCCTTTCCAGTATCAGCACATAAGCCAGGGGATAGCCTAGGGTTTCGGCCGCGCGCGCGGAGGGCATCAAGCGTGTTGATTCAACGCAGACATCGCAGCGAATTGAAATGAGGCTCCCTCATGGTTCATCGAGAGCTGCGATCAGTATGCCGAGGGCTTCGGGGCCGCCCGGCCCGGGTGCAAAAATGGCACCGCATTTTAAATTGAAGCCACATATAGGTTTGTAGCTCACTGCGAGACCAGCACAGGATGGCGGTCGAGTGATCGAAAAATAGATGCTGAACCATCTTTGATGGCAATTTTTGCTCTATTCTTTGCCACTGGTAACACCCTCCGGTATCTTGGTTCATACCGAAGCCATTTTTACTTTATGGCTATCTGTGCTAATAATGTTTTCGCAGCGGCGTTGGAACGCTGCTTGCCCGTTGAGCGGCATAGCGACTAGCCAGTCGGCTGGGAGCGGGCCTCATCGGAATTAGGGAATTGCAAAAGGATCGTTATGACAAGCACTCCGAGTGTGCGCAGTCGCGCGCAAAGTCACTTCAAATCGCCGCAGCAGCGCGACGATGCGGTACGAAATCAAATTGAGAAGGACCGCGCCGTGGTCGATGCCAAGACCGCACGCCTGAAGGCGCTACGCCTGGCAAAGCAGGCCGAGGACCAGATCGAGGCCGATCGCCTGGTCACGCAGAAGAGCGAAGCAAAAACCCGCATTGCCGCTGCAAAGGCAGCTGCCAAGGCGCTCAAGAGTCAAAGTTAACCGAGCATGGATTGTATTTGCCTCCGAAATCAACTATGTGATCTATACGCGACGGTGATCCGTCTGATGAGCGCGCCTTTTGTTCGCATCCTGCCCGCCTAATCCGCGCGCCCGGACGAGACAGTCGGAAACTCCAGAAAATCAGCGTCAGAGCGTCCGCGCGGACATGTTGTCCGCACGGAATCCGATGCTTCAAGGACAGTTAAATGACTATCGGAACGGTTAAATTCTTCAATACAACCAAGGGCTTCGGCTTTATCTCCCCGGATGGCGGCGGCAAGGACGTTTTCGTTCACGCCACCGCAGTGGAAGCAGCCGGCATGCGTACCCTCAACGAGGGACAGCGCGTGGAGTTTGACATCCAGCCAGATGCACGCGGCTCAAAGGCTGCCAACCTCAAGGCTGCCTAAGTCCGACTACCTAGGCCGAAGGCGGTGAAGCCTGCTTCACCGCCTTTTTGTTTGCCTCGGCGCCTCCGCAATTGGCGACCAGATTGGCAAGGTCTTCTCCGCCTTATCGAGAGCGCTCTGCGTTATCCAGCGGCCCGCGCCAGCGGCCAGTTCCCAATGTCTCGGTCCTTATACTCCCACACCACACCAAGCCGTTGGCCACGTCGCTGCGGACCGACACCTGAGCCCAACGGCCCAACCACTTCCAGGGTCACAATGCGCGCGTAGAGCTTTCCCTTGCTCCAAGGCAGAGGCGTGCAGGAACTTTCGTCGCCCGGCACCTTCAGGGCGACCGACACCTTAGTGCGGGGGGCACTTCCCAATGCACCCGGCATCAACTAGCTTCTCTACAACGTGCCGGGTACCATCTTATGCTCCGCTCATTCAGACAAGCTGACGGGGATCATGTCTGGTTATTTTCCCGAAACTTTGCTTCACCTGTAGCCCGTATCGACATGGGATGATGCAGCTTTGAAGCCACTCGCACCGCACACAAGATCGCTCATCTTGAGGTGCCATTCGCTCATTGCCCGATCATCGCTGCTATCACGGATCTATCTGGCCGTTTGCCGTAACCTGATGCCGCTACACCTTCCAGCGCTACGACGCCGTGCCATAAATATTCTGTCCACAGTGGACTGGCCGGCTGCAGCTCTTCGGCCCCGATTGGTCAGAGTGGGAAGCTCATCAGAGATCTACCTGAGACCCCACAATCATGAATTCGACATCGAAGCTGTGCTGGGAGGGCGGCTATCCTACGAGACTGAAGTGTTCGCGCTTCTGGACAAGGTCGCGGATGCCTACGATATCATTATCGAAATCGGTGCAAACGTCGGACTCTTCACCCTATATTTTTCAAAGCGGTTGATGAAGAAGGGGCCTAATGCGCACATATTTGCGTTTGAACCCAGCGTGGAAGCCTATCGGCGCCTCCGCGAAAACCTCGCCCTCAATTCGGCTGAAAACGTAACCACGGTAAATGCAGCCATAGGTCCTAAAAGTGGCTTTGCACGTTTTTATGAGCCGCGCGGGAACTTGACCAATGGTTCACTGATTGAGACCTTTGCCTCTTATTTTGATGAGACTCCGTTGACCTACTGGATTGTTACACTGGACGGCGCCTCCCTCTTTGAGCTCATCAAGGACGCAAAACGCGTCCTGATCAAGATCGACGTAGAAGGCTTTGAGGCCGAGGTCCTTCGCTCACTCGCAGCGGTTATCGAGCAAAAGCGTCCTGACATCCTGATCGAGGTTCTGCCTGGATTTGAAGATGCGATAAATGCTGCGATAGATTTTTCAGCACTTGGTTATCTTTTTTATGGCCTTACTTCTGAGGGAACTGTGTCGAGCGATCGGATCACGGCAATTGAAGGACGCGATTGCTTTCTTGTGGCAGGCAATGATCCGCATGCGCCGGCTTTTCAGCGCAGCATGGACTTGGCCTAGAGGATGATCTGAGTCTCCATCAGCGCTTGCGACGCCCCGCCTGCCATAATCCGATAGGAGCCATTCTCAAAGCGCCAGCAATGACGAACGGGGTCACGCCAGCACAAGCTGTCCAACGCAATCCGCGTGTGTGGAACGCGCGCCTGACCAGGTAGAAGATTTACGCGGCTGAAGCCGCGCAGTGTTTTGTTGGGTCGCTCTACCTCGCCAGCAGGAAACCCCACATAGAACTGCACCACCTCATCTGCGCCTCGCT
>JAKBAU010000029.1 GCA_021808875.1 Pseudomonadota bacterium
GCCGACCCAGATACGGTCTGAAGCGCGGTCAACCCAGCTGGGGAGACGCACGACACATTTAATTATCGATAAGAAATGGTATGCCGCGCCGCGAACATCCGTAGGCGCGATGAATAAGATGGGCTAACGCCAATCGTGCCGAAATCGGCCTCCGTCAACGCCGTGACCGGACGCCCGTAGCGTGCGCTGCCACGCTTGCGCGCCACTCGGCAGCATGACCCGGGTTGGGGATGTCTTCGATTGGCGAGAGCAGACGCATGATGTGGTCAGGACAGGCGCATTCGCAGGGTCTCACGGTCTCGTCCATATCCTTGTAGCCGAAGCCATGTTTCCTGGTGTGGGAGATCAGGATGACGGCGGCAAGAACGTAGGACTTGCCTGTCGTCTTCTCGGTAATCTTGACGGCCATATAGACGGTGTTGGCGACGCGCGCGGCGGCGAGCACCCGGTATATGCGGTGTTCGCCGTCATGATTGTATTGATTGGTGAGGTAGGCGATGGGATCGTCGATCGGATCGTGTTTGTAGAGCCAGCCCATGATGCGTCTCCTTTTTGTTGAATGTGGTGCCGCGCGAGGACGCGCGCGCGGTTGCGCCTAGCCGCGCGGCGGTTGCGTCCGTCCCTCGTCTCCGAGCGACAAGCGCGAACTCTTTTGAAACCGATTGCGTAGCCGCCCTGTGACGGCCGATGCGGCAGGGCGTTTCAGGCCGCCTTGGGCTGTGCCGGACGGTTCTCGTCGATCACGCCCTGTGTGCCGGCCAGGTCTGCTTCGATTTCGGCAAGCCGGGCCAGCTTGGCGTCGAGTTCACCCTGCAACGGGAACGTCTCTCCCAGACGCGGCTCATAGCCGGCCAGCCGCGCCTTCGCGTCGGCGACGCGTCGGCGCTGCTCGTCGAGGTCGGCCTCCATCCGGTCGAGGGCATGCTCCAGCCGGGCGATGACCCCGACTGCGGTCGTGTCGCCGTCGATGCCGATCGATTGGGGAAAATCTGTCCGTTCGAGTGCGAGGTACGGCTCCAACCGCCCGTCACGCAAACTAGGCTGGATGTCACACGTCAGATCGAAGCCGCCAATGCACCCGACCGTCCAATGGCGTTCGGCGCGCTCGCGCGCGGCAAGGCGCACCTTGGTGAGCAACGAAGCGCCCGCCGCCTTGCGCTGCGTGACCGTTCGTCCCTCGATCTCCATGGTGAATGCGTCGCCACGGGTCGATTGGCGCCGGGTCAGATCGATTTTGATCGCCGCGATCCGACCCTCGGCATGGGTCTGGTCGAGTCGTGCGTCGCGGATTTGCCGCCGGACAGCGTGCTGATCGTCGATATGCGCCGCGCGCTGACGTTGCAGCCGCGCAATCTCGCTTTCCAGCCCCGCCTTTTGCATCAGCCTGCTGTCGCCCGAGGCGATTGCCTTGGCCATCGCGAACTGATTGGCCTGGCTGCCGGCATCCTCAATACGGCGGATGGTGCGGTCGCCAGACAGCGCCGCCTCGATGAACCGCGCCTTGCGCTCGTTGTTCTGCCACATCGTCGCGTCCATCGAACCGAGCGTGGCATAGGCAAAGATGTCGATTTCGTCGTGCTGGTTGCCCTGTCGCTCGATGCGACCCTCGCGCTGCTCGATCTGGCTGGGGAGCCACGGCACATCGAGATGATGCAGCGCTTTCAGCCGCTGCTGCACATTGACCCCTGTGCCCATCGTGTCCGACGACCCAATCAGCACCCGCACGCGCCCAGCCCTGAAGTCGGCGAACAACCGTTGCTTGTCCGCTGACCGCTTATAGTCCTGCATGAAGGCGATCTGCCCGGCGGGAACGCCGCGGGCGATCAATTGCTGCTTGATCCAGCGATAGGCCGAGAAGCCGCGCGTCACTTCGACGTTGATGGTGCCGAGGTCGGAGAAAATCATCTGCCCGCCGCCGGAAATCGGGTACGGCGTGCCGTCCGGTCGAAGGTAGCTTTGCTCCGCAGTTTCAATCCAGATGCGGTGGACGTTATCGATGAGCTTGTTGAGCTTGTTCGCCGGTTCGTCTTCAGTCCCATGCCAGACGAGACGCATATCGATTGCGGCGTGCCGACCGTCGGTGATGACGGACAGCAGGATGTCGTCGCCCTTCTGCGCCTTTCCCGTGCGGGCTTCGATCGCCTCGATCCGCCGCGCCAGGTGCCGCTGGTAGTCCTTGAAGGCCGGGCTCGCCTCGGCGGTGACCAACTGGCGCTGGCCGGTGCGGATACGCGGCAAGGTTAGCAGTCCACGTAAATCGGTCTTCTGCACCACGTCGGCGATCGAGCGGAACATCATCATCAGGTCGGCGACGTTGATGAACGACGCAAAGCGCGTCACCGGCTTGTAGGCGCCGCTCGGCTGCAACTCGAGTTCGGTCGTGGTATCGCCGAAGGCGGACGCCCAGGCGTCGAACTCATGCACGCCGCGCTCGCGCAACGCCTCCGGCGCCTGAAACCGCAACAGCGTATACATCTCGCCGAGGGTGTTGGTGATCGGCGTTCCCGATGCCTGGATCAGCGCCCGCCCGGGCCGCTTGCGGTCGAGATACCGCGCTTTCACGAACAAATCCCATGCCCGCTGCGAACCCTCCGGATCGACGCCCTTCAGGTTGATCTGATTGGTTGCAAAAGTGAGCTTCCGGAATTCCTGCGCCTCATCGACGATAATCTGGTCGATGCCGATCTCTTCGAGCGTCACCATATCGTCGCGGCGGCACTTCAGCGCCGCCAGTTTCTCGCCCAGCTTCTCTTTCATCGCCTCAAGCCGCTTGCGCGTGACGCGGTCGCCGTCATCGCTGCGCAGCATGAGGTCGGCGCAGGTTTCGATCTGCTCTTCGATCATTTCGCGCTCGAAGGAGGCCGGCACCGGGATGAAGCGAAACGCCGCGTGGGTGATGATCACGGCGTCCCAGTTCGCCGTTGCCGCGCGGGCGAGGAAGCGCGACCGCTTCTCCTTCACGAAGTTGGTCTCGTCGGCGACGAGGATGCGGGCGGTCGGATAGAGTTGCAGAAATTCGCGGGACACTTGGGACAAGCAGTGGCCGGGCACCACCAGCAGGACCTTGCTGATCAGGCCGAGCCGCTTCTGCTCCATGATGGCCCCGGCGATGGCGTAGGATTTTCCGGCGCCGACGGTGTGAGCAATGTAGGTCGAGCCGCTGGCGACGATGCGCCAGATCACCCGCTTCTGGTGGTCGTAGAGGCGGATGATGGAACTCGCGCCGGGCAAGGTCAGATGCCGACCGTCGAACCGGCGCGGCACGAGATTGTTGAAACGATCATTGTAGATACGGGCGAGCCGGTCGGTGCGATCCGGGTCGGTCCAGACCCAGCTGGTGAGGGCATCCTTGATCTTCGCGAGCTTCTCCTTCGCGGCCTCGGTCGCCTCGCCGTTGAGGACGCGTTTCTCCGCGCCGTCCTCCATGATGGTGTCGAAGATCTGCGGCGTAGCGCTGTTTAGCGCATCACTCAGAAGCCAGCCGGCGTTGCGGCGTGACGTGCCCCATTCGGAGGTGCCGGCGGCGCTGAACGCGAAGGGCGCTGTTTCTACCGACCAGGAAGCGATCTCCACGGTGTGCCGCACGCACGTCTCGGTTCCCATCACCTCGGCAGCGAAAGCCTCGACGTCGGATGCTGGAATCCACGGCGCGCCGAGACGCGCCGTGATGTCCGACGGAAGCAGGTCTTCGGGCTGCACAAGCCGCAACGCTTCCACGTTGCGCGCATAGTGCGGATCGCGTTCGGCCGCTGCTTCGGCGAGCGCCAGCTTGGTGCGGACGGAACCCGAGAGGTAGGCGTCGTCCGTTTCCCAGCTTTCTGTCGCCGGATTGCGGAACACCGTCGCGCCGAGTTCGGCGAGGGCGGTCTCGGGATCGCGGTCAAGCAACTCGGCCAGGTGATCGATGTCCACGCGGCCGGTTTCGTTGAGGGTGACGGCAAGCGCGTCGGCTGCGGTCGCGATCAGCGGCGCTGACGGCGGGGCGATGACGCGTTCGCGGAAGATCGGCCCCATGCGGGCGAGATCGCTTTCGAGATCGTAATCCTCGATGCTGGCGACCAGCCAGCAATCGGGATCGTCGCCGAAGGGCGCGAGGTTCGGGCGACGATGCGTTTCCCGCTCCTCGCCGGTCTCCGGATCGGTCGTGACTGAAATGACGGTGTGGTTGATCGGGCCGAAGCTGCGGGTGAAGTTACTGTAGGCGATGCGCAGCCGGACTTGCGCTGGGGTCCAAGGCTGGTCGGCGGCTTGCGCGCGCAGCACCTCGCGCACCGCGTCGCGGATCGGCAGCAGACCGGCAATTATCTTGGCGTCGCGGGCGAGAAGGCCGCCGCTGCCCTTGCCCTGTCTGATCGGCACGGTGCGGGCTTCACCGTCCGTGATCTGCATCAGTTGACCCGATGTGCCGAGGAGGTAGGAACCTTCCTTGATGGTGGCGCCATCCGCCGCCGTGCCGGCGCGTATTGTGGCTTCGTCATCGCCGTCCGCGTCAACCGGCGCCTCTTCCGTTGCGATAACAATACCAGCGGGCAACCGGCCGAGCGCTTCGATCAACAAAGTCTCAAGCGAACTTCCGTCCTTGCGCGGACGGCAGGTGTAGGCCGGAGCGGGGGTGTAGATGCCGCGCCGCAACGCATGGTCGCCCAGCACCATCTCGGGATGTTCCGCGAAGTAGCGATTCACCAGGATGCTAGCCGATGAAATACCATCGGCGTCGGCGCCTTCGTCATCTGCCGCCGCATTCTCAACCGGGGCGAGGTCAATCCAGTCTGCGCCAGCCGGAGTCTCCCCCTCGCTGCGGCGCTGGAACACCAGCAAGTCAACCACCACATCGGTGCCTGCCGCCGCGCGCATGCTGCCTTCCGGGAGGCGCACCGCGCCAATCAGGTCGGCCATGCCGGCGATATGATCCCGTGCCGTGGCGCTGGTCTTGTCCATCGTGCCGGTGCTGGTGACGAACAGCGCAATGCCGCCGGGACGCAGCCGCGCAATCGAGCGGGCTATAAAGTAATCATGCAGCAGCAACCCCAGCGAGCGCGTGGCGGGATCGGCCCGCACCGCGCGGTTGGAGAAAGGCGGATTGCCGATTGCCAGGTCGAAACGCCCGGCAAGGCGACTGCGCGTATAATCCTCGCAGTGCACCCGCGCTTCAGGATGCACGAGGCGCGCGATGCGCGCGGTAACCGGGTCGTATTCGATGCCGGTAAGAAAGCAGGCGGAGCGCAACGCTTCGGGCAGCAACGCAAAGAACAGGCCGGTGCCCATGCCCGGTTCCAGCACCCGCCCGCCGGTAAAGCCCAGACGTTCGGCGGTGCACCAGAGTCTGCGGATGATCGTCTCCGGCGTGTAGTGCGCGTATTGCGTGGCGCGTTGCAGGGCGGCGTATTCTTCGGGCGTGACGGCGGCTTCAAGCGCTGCACCGATCTCCTCCCAGCCTGGGCGGAAGTCTTCCTCGCCGGGACGGCGAAAGCAGTTCTGCGCCAGTTCCGAAGCGCCGAAGCCGGTGAAGCGCAGCAACTGCGCCTGCTCGTCTGCGCTTGGTGCGCGGCCTGACTGCTCCAGCGTCTTCGACAGGGTAATCGCGGCGATGTTGTCGCGCGCCCGCGCGGACCAGCCACGGGCAAGGTTTCGGTCGCCGGCAAGGTGGAAGTTACTGCCGCGCGCGATAGGTTCTGCCGCAGGCGGCGTTGTGTCACCCTCATCTTCGGCATCGATGTCCTCTGCCGGGTCGGCTTCGTCGGTGTCGGAGAAGACTTGCAGTGCGTGATGGGTCCACCCCGTCAAAGCGGTCTTGTCGAATAGGTTGAGTGTAGATTCGGTTTCAAAGGGCATGATGGTTTCCTCGTCGTGGCAGTGGTTTGGGCAGCCATCCGGTCCCGACCGCAGGAAAGCGGTCGAGCCGGTCGGCTCAGGGATGTTCGGAAAAAAATCGGGCTAATTACGCCGCCGCCGGGATCGGCTCCGGCGCGTCGGCCGCATCGTTGTCGTCGGCGATGGGCACGCTCTCCGGCGGTCCCGCCTGGCTGTTCGCGTAATCGGGATGGAAGGCGAGCAAATAGTCGGCGATGCGTTGCGCATCCGCCGCCGCGCGGAAAATTTCCTTGCGGTCGGAGCGCAGCTTCTCCAGCCAGGACGCCACGTAAGCCGCGTTGTTGCTGAAATCGCAGTCGGCGATGCCAAGCTCGGCGCAGACCATCATCTGGCCGATCTCCGCTCGTAGCTCCTCGCGGGCGTAATCATGCGAGCCGAAGCGGTTGCGCAGGTCGCGGTCGAGCCGCGACGGGGCTCCTGTCCAATGCCCGAGCTCATGAATGAGCGTTCCGCAAAATCCCTCGGCCGTGGCAAAGGCCGATTGCGGCGGCATCTGGATGTGGTCGGTTGATGGTGAGTAAAACGCGCGCTCACCGCCGATCCGGACAACGGCCTTGCTGTTGGCGAGAATAATCGCCGCCGCTTCCGGCGCCCGCCACGGCGCTTCCGCGGCCGTGGGCGGGATGTAGTCCGGAATGCCGTCGATCTGGCTGGCGTGAAACAGGATGAACGCGCGTATCAGGGGAATCCGTCGCACGGATTCTTCGTCACCTCCAGGGTCGGAGCCGTCGCCCTTGTCGTCGCGCACCTCCAGCCGCTTGAAGAAAAACCCGGTCGTCCCGCGTTCACCACGACGCACCTGCCAGCCATGGTCCTCGGCCTGCTTGTAGGTCGCCCAGCGCGGATCGCCGCTGCTGAAGGCGAGCGCCGACATGCCGAGCGTCAGCACATTAATGCCGCGATAGCGCTGTCCGGTCGCCGCATTGCGGGGCATGGCAGGACCTCCCGCCTTGTCGGGATCCCACGGTCTGCGCCAGGGCGGCGTGCCGGCTTCCAGCGCGGCAATGATGCGGTCGGTGACTTCCTGGTAGTGGTCGCGTGGCGCACGGCTAGTCTTGCCGCTGCGGTACGGGTGTCTTGTCGTTGTGCTCATCGGGGTGTCCTTCCCTCATGGGTTTCTGGAACATCCCTCCCGCCCCGCATCCCGGCTGCCCGGGGCAAGGGCGCGCTGGCGCGAGGCCACAGGCCGATCCCTTGCGGCGGGCAACCGGCGATGCGGTAAGGCTTCTTATTTCCTCTTCGGGTTTTGGATTTCTTCCCGCGTTCTTCTTGCTTCTTCTTTTGCGCCGGTATCCAGCCGAACGAACGACCTGAGCAGGGCGGGGAGCATTCCGGCGTTATGTCGCTGGGGTCATCGCGCGTAGCGCGTCATTCCAATCGTTCAGCCCGTCAGGCGGCAGGATCGCGTGGAATCGCACTGTGGCCTCCGCCGCCATCGCCTCCAGCCGCGCGGCGTAGCGCCGACCGGCGGTATCGGCGTCACTCCCAGCGATCAGGATGCCGGACGGCTCGGTCGACAATTCTTGTAGAAGCTGTTTCAGGGTGGCGATGGTCGCCGGACCCATGCCGCCGGCGGTTGCGACATAGAGCGTGTCGCATCGCACGCACTCGATTGCCGCGAGACTCAGCGCGTCGATGGCCGACTCGCACACGGTCACACGGGTCAGCCGACCAGTGCCGCCAGGCAGACGGAAGAGCGTCTTGTCGCCGCCTGCCGAGAAATTACGCCAGTCCGGACCGCGCATCTCGATCCCGGTCAGGCGACCCGCCCCATCCCGATGCGCGAACCAGGCGCTGCCGCGCGGGCCTTCGCGGATGGCGTCGATCGCACGGGCGGCCATAAGAATACGCTCCGGCAATCTCCGCTGTCCGGAGAGATAGAGCCATGCCGGTGACCCGGGCGACAGGGGCAGACGCCTGTTCCAAAGAAGGGCGACCGGGATGGGCGGGGCGCGCGTCCGCCGGATGCGGAGGGTTTTCGGGAACGTCGGCGAGATCCCCACGAATTCGCGGAGCAGACGACGCGCTTCGCCGAAAGTGAGGTTGGGGTCGAGATGCTGGACGAGGCTGAAGATGTCGCCCTTGGCCTCGCTCAAAGGGTCCCACCAGCCGCGGCCGTCGTGATTGACAATGAGGATCTCGCCCTGGCCGCGGCGGTATTTGAGGCTGCCGCGGGTGCTTTCCGCGCGATCGAGCCGCCACACCGGCGGCAGACGCTCCAGCATTGCCGCGCAGCTCACCCCGGCCTTCAGTCGTTCAATCTCCGCATCCTGCTCGCTCATAGCTGGGTACTCCCTTCAGGATTGGCCGCGCACGAGGGCCCCTCTCTATGTTCGTTATTTGTTCTTGTCCATCGTTCAAGGCCCGGCCACCGCGAAGCCGGCGCGGGGCAAGGGCGTGCGCAGCACGGGAGCGCAAAGCGCGACGGACCCTTGCGGCGCGGCGGGCGCCAGCGGTAGCGCTGCTGTTCCTGGGTCCTCGCTTGCTTGCGCGAGGGATCGTCACCGGCAGGCCAAGACCGGATCCCGGGGCTTGGGGAGCCTGTCATCGGTTCCGGGTGACAGGCGAGTAGTGCCCGACCCGAGCAGGGGCGCGCCAGTGAACCGCGTTGCGAACCGGCCCAAGCAGGGTGTCGGACGCAGTAATTTCAAATTTTTATAGACCCCTTGAAATGTATTCGGGGCGGGGTCCCGACCAAAATCCAAAACAAAAAGATATTTCACAGGCAGATTCAATCACTTGGCTTGCCCGTCGGCAGCCGTCTGGCTGAGCGTCGGTTCACCTCGTTCCGGTGGCCGGATTTTTTTTGCAGGACCTCCTTCCCGGAATTCCCGGCTGCCGCGCATAACTGGAAAAGGAGGTTGTAAGCCAATTGGACGAACCGACCCATCTGTCAGCAAGCGAGATCCGTGGTGCGCTGGCCAGCCTTCGACGGGCAGACATTCTGCGCCTGTCGATGCTGGCCAGGAACTGGGTCCGCGGCCTTGTCCGACGTGACGCCGACGATCTGCTCAATGAGGCATTTGAGCGGGTTCTTGCCGGACGCCGACCCTGGCCAAGCGATCTCGCCACCCCCGCTTTCCTCAATGGCGTGATGCGCAGCATAGCCAGCCAATGGCGGCACGAAGATGCCCGCGAGTTGCTGATCGAGGATCAAGAAGAGGGTTGCGCCAGTCTGTCCGAAGGCTCCCTGGACCCTGACCATGAGTTGAGTGATCTCATTTTCAGGATGCATCAGGCGCTCGACGAAGACCCCCAGGCGCGCGGCGTCCTGGAGCACATTCTTGCCGACAGCGATCGGGATGAAGCTCAGGCGGCGCTAGGGATTGACGCAACTGACTACGATACCGCCCGGCGCCGGATGACGCGCCATATGTTCACGGCGTTCAACAATGGATGGACAGCATGAGCCAGCAACCCGCTGACGACCACTTCCTTGCGCTCATCGCCGAAGGCATCCTTGATGCAAGCGACAATGAAATCATGCGCGTCGCTCAAGAGCGTGGCGTTGATGTTGCCGCGTTGGAGACAAAGGTCAGGACCATGATCGCCGCCCGGGTTGCCGAGGGAGAACGCGTTGATGGCATTGCCTTCGCGATTGGAGACACGGTCGCCCTGCGCTCCGATCCAAGCCGCGTGGGTGTCATCACGTCAGTGATGCCGAGTAATCGCGAAGCGCGTTACAGCGTCTTCATCGATGGCCGCCTGGAGAGGCTTTACGCAAGCCAGATCTCGGCCGCGCATGTCGGACAGCGGATGGTTAGCGCGACACTCGCGGAGTTCAACGCCCGGCTCACGGCGTTGCAACTGGTGGCGCCCAGCCTCGCGAACCTCTATTCGCTGCAATCCGGGCGGATCGACTTCATCCCTTATCAGTTCCGACCCGTGCTGAAGTTCATACGCGCGGACCGACCACGCCTGCTCGTCGCCGACGAGGTTGGCGTTGGCAAGACGATCGAGGCCGGATTGTTGCTGCGCGAACTCCAGGCGCGTCGGCCGCTGCGCTCGGTTCTCGTGGTGTGCTCGAAAGCGCTGGTTGTCGAGGAGAAATGGCACCGTGAAATGCGCCGTTTCGACGAAGAATTCGTGACCCTCACCAGCCGCGATCTCAGGCATTGCCTCGAGCAGACCGATCTCGACGGCGAGTGGCCCGAACGGTATGCCCGCGCGGTGCTGCCGTTCTCGCTGATCAACGACAATTTCTTGAACGGGCATCCGACGCGTGGTGGCAGACGATCAAAAGGGCTGGCCACGCTCGACACACCACCTCGCTTTGACCTGCTGATCGTCGATGAGGCGCACAACGCGCGCAACAGCGAGACGAACCTGCACCAAGGCTTGAAGTTGTTGGCCGACAGCGCCGAGGCGGTGGTCTTACTGACGGCGACGCCGGTGCAGCTTGGGACGAATGACCTTTTTACCCTGCTGAACCTGCTGCGGCCGGATCTTGTCATCGACAAACCCACATTCGAACGGATGGCGGAACCCAACGCCGCAATCAACGCTGCGGTCACCGCGATCCGCACTGGCGGGGATGGCTGGCAGTCTGCCGCGCTCGAGCATCTTGCCGAAGCGGCCGCGACCGAGTGGGGCCAGGCGATGCTTGCCCCGTCGCCTGAGTTTCGGACATTAACCGCAGCGATCCGCCACGCCGCCAATGACGAAGCCCGCGTCCGGCTGGTGCACCGTGCCGAGGGCCTCCACAGCTTCGCATCGCTAATCAGCCGCACCCGCAGGCGCGACATCGGGGCGTTCACCACCCGCAAGCCGCAGACCGTCCAGGTTCCATTCACGGAAGCGCAGCAGGAAGTCCACGATGCCTTGCTCGGGGTTCAGCGTGAAATCTATCGGCGAACGAGTGGCTCCGGGCCGATTGGCTTCCTAATGACGACCATCCGGCGGCAGGCCTCCAGTTCGCTTCAGGGGCTCGTTCCATTTCTCGAAACTATGCTGACCCGCCGCCTGTCCGACATTGAACGCGTCGAGATGGACGGCGACAGCGATGGCGCGACTGATACCGCCGTCGATGACATCCGTGCTGACATAGCCGCTGTCCTGGCACTCGCCCGCACGCTGCCCGACGCCGATCCTAAGCTCGACAGGTTGCTGACCATCGTTGCGCAAAAAGGCCAGATGGAAAACCGACGGTTGCTGGTGTTCAGCGCTTTCCGCCACACCCTGGCATATCTTGAGGCGGCAATGCGGGCGCAGGGGGTACGTGTCGGAATGATTCATGGCGATGTTGCTGATGACGACCGACGCGCGTTGCGCCGCGCGTTCGCATTGCCACCGGACAATCCCGCCGCAATCGACATCCTGTTGTCTTCAGAGGTTGGCTCCGAGGGCCTCGACTTTCAGTTCTGCGATGCCCTGGTAAACTACGATATCCCCTGGAACCCGATGCGGATTGAACAGCGAATCGGGCGCATCGACCGCTACGGTCAGACGAGTGAAACCGTGGCGATCTACAATTTCGTCACCCCCGGCACCGTGGATTTTGACATCTATAGCCGGTGCCTGATGCGCATAGGCATCTTTGAGCGCTCGATTGGGGGCAGTGAAGCGATATTGGGCGAGATCACGACCCGGATTCAACAGGTGGCAGAAGACTTCTCGCTCACCGACGATGAGCGGAATGGCCGTCTGCAACAAATGGCCGACAATGAAATCCGCGAGATCGCCGAAACCGAGGCGCTGGAGGAACGGGAGGCGGAACTCTTTGGTGTTACCTTGGCGCGCAACAGAATGGCCGACGACATTGCGCAGGCATCCAGCCAGTGGCTACTGCCCGCCGCGCTCGAACGGCTCATCGGTGTCCATCTTGAGCGGGCACTGGAAATAGGCCGTAACCCCTTACTGGGACAAGGCTCCGTTAAGACGTTGCGGCTGTCCGCGGAGAGCCGCCGGAAGTTGATCCCGGCGCGGGCGCGGGGCATCCGACCAAGTCTGGCGGATCGCGAATGGGAATCCTGGCTGCGCGGCGATCAGTCGACGCTCAGCCTCACGTTTGAGCGTGACGCCGCGAACGCCGATCGCTCTCTTGCCTTCATCACCCCGGTTCATCCGTTGACACAGGCCGCTGCGCGTGGCGTCGCGGCCGATGAGGAAATCCACGTCGCATTGGCTGCCGCTTCATCAGGTCTGCCTCCCGGTGACCATCCATTCGCCATATACCAATGGGAATTGTCGGGCCTGAGGGAAGACGCGATGCTTGTGCCGGTAGTAGCGGATCAGGATGTCGCACACGCTTTCATGGATCTGCTTGCCAACGCCCGGGACATGCCGGATATCCCGCCGCCCTTTCCTTCGATGATTGATGCGTTGGATGGCTGGCACCACGAGTTATGGCAGTCGCGGCGAGCAGGGCACATTGCGGATGCCGCCGCCATAGCCCGGTTCCGGCGCGACAGCCTCGAGGCCAGCTACCGGGCGCGACTAGCCATTCTTGAAGAGCAACTGCGAAACGCAAACGAGGGCCGCATCAGGCGGATGCGGTCGGCTCAAATCGACCGCGCCGTCGCTGATCATCGAGATGCCCTTGCAAGGCTGACGCGGGACGAAGCGCGGGCGGACATCATTCCGCGCCGTGTGGCTTCCGGTATCATCCGGTTGGAGGCGTGAGATGACCGAGACATTCCAGGAATGGCTGGACACCCTTCGTGCCAAGCGGCGGGGCTGGGTGCAATCGAGCCTTGACAACGAATTCGACCGCGGCATTTGGAACGCGACGGTCGCCAAATACGCGGACCCAACCCACTTCATCTTCGAACTTCTTCAGAATGCCGAGGACGCGGGGGCGAGCAAGGCCAAATTCATATTGAACGAAGACGCCATCGTGTTCGAACACAATGGAAGGCCGTTCAATCGTGATGACATCAAAGGCATAACTGGAATTGGTAACACCACCAAGCTCGAAGAAGCGAACAAGATCGGCTGCTTCGGAATTGGGTTCAAGTCGGTCTACGTCGTCACACAACGCCCGGAGGTCCATTGCACCATCGAAGGGATGCCAATAGCGTTCGCAATAACCGACCTTGTCGTGCCAGAATTGATCGCCACAGCACATACCGCATCAAGCACGCGGATTGTCCTCCGCCTGGCGCCGGAGAAAGCTGGTGAAACCATAAAGGAAGTGCGGGAAACTCTGGATTCCGATGGTCCTCGGAGCCTGCTTTTCCTGCAAACCCTGACCCAACTCGACTGGGGAGATGAATCGGCGCCTGCCTGGTGCGATGTCGAGGATGGCGCCGGCGGCGTGCGGACGCTGCATTCAACCGGGGGTCTGGGATTGATCCGTTCCGGACGGTTCATCCTGCTTGAGCGCCCGGTTGAGCGGCAATCTGAGCACCAGCAGGAACCAGACGAACAGCAGGCCGAGCCCAGGCGATATACAGTCAAAATCGCACTGAGGCTGAATGACGGCGGCGACGTTGAGCCTGAGCCCGAGACAACTCGCCTGTCTGTCTTTTTCGAGACCGCAGAGCCGACGGGATTGCTATTCCGGTTACATGGGCCGTTTCAGCTAACCGACAACCGTGCGAATATTAAGAAGCACGATGCCTGGAATGCACGCCTGATTGATGCATTGGCAGCGCTTTTGGCTGAAAGCCTTCCTGATTTGCGTGACCGCGGTTTGGTGAAACGCAGCTTTCTTGAAGTCATGCCGAATAAGGACGACAGCGTACCCGGACATTGGCAGCCAATACGGGCACGCGTCGCAGAGGCATTCCGGACTCAGGCACTCCTTCCGACGCACGCTGGGGGTCATGTTGCCGCCCTGGCCGCCGTCAGGGGGCCGTCAGACATCCGTGATCTCCTTGGCGATGACGGAATTGGAGCTTTTGGCGGTCTTCCGGGGAAGCGTTGGATCGTCGGTGGCATGCGCAACAGCCGCATAGACACCTTTCACGCAACATTGGAGGTTACGGAATGGGGCTACCAGGATTTCCTGCGCAGATGCCAAGAGGCATTCCGTCCGTCTTATATGGCCCCGGCCCCGGCTCTAGCTGCGGCCCAGGCGTGGTTCGATGGCCTGACGGACGAGCAGGTCCAGCGCTTCTACTTGTTGGCAGAAACGGCGGTCCGGCCATTGAAGCGATGGGGAACGCTCAGCGGCCTTGAATTCGTACGGATTGAGGATGGCACGCGGCGGACCTCCAACGCCGCGCGTCTGATGGCACCGGATGCTCCAGTTGATCAGGAGTCTTCCACACACCTTGTCCTCGTCCGGTCGGCCCTGACCCGGACCGGACGGGCACGCGGACTGGAGGTTGAAGAGTTCCTGCACAAAATTGGCGTGAAAGATGTCAGTGAACGCGACTTCCTCGCCGCCACCCTCAAAGCAAATTACGCCCCTGGAGCGCAGTCACCCTCGACCGAGCAGCATGTCCAGCACATACGGCGCATCCTGATCTGGTACGAGAAGACCAAAGACGCGACGTTGTTTGCGCATACGGCATTCCTGCGCGCGGAAGACGGTGATGACTACCATAAGGCGGACGACCTCTATCTCGGCCCACCATTTTCATCCAACGGGCTTGAGCGGATTTATGGCGGAAAGGTTAAGGGCCGAAATCGCCGTCCATTGTGGAGCGGCTATAGCCGTTTGAAACGCGCTGACCTGCTGGTGTTCATGAAAGCAATCGGCGTCGAGGACACGCTGACGATCAATACCTCTCCTATTTCCAGCGGCCATCCGAAATTCAGGAGCTTATATAATTTTGTCGGCACCCGCTCGACGGGCACCGGCACTGACATCGATTACTTCATACCTCAACTCGCCCACATCGTCGCGCTCCGGGACCCGGAAGTTTCGAGGATGATTTGGAATGCGGTCTCGGCCAGAGGACGGGACTGCATGTATGCGAGCTATTCGCCGAACCAGCAGCATGTGCCGCGCCAGGATCTGTCCACTCTCGCGGTTATACTCAAGGATTCGAGTTGGATTCCCGCCAAGGATGGCACGTTGCGTAAGCCAGGCGCGGCCACTGCGGTAGATCTTGCGGCTGGGTTTTCAGTCGAAGGGAATGTTGCATGGCTTAATGTTCTCGATTTCGAGGCAGGCCACCGCGAACGCTCCGAGCAGATTCAGGCGACACGCCGGGCGGCGGAGGCGGTTGGACTTCCTCCAGAACTCGTCGTTCAGTTGGGGCGGTTGTCGCCAGATGCCCGGAAATTACTTGGCGAGGAAGTTCTGCGGCTGATCGCGAGCGGCGCGTTCACCACACCCGAATTCCCGGAACGAACATCCATCAATCCTGAACGCCGGTCCCAGCGGATCGCGGCCCGGGCGGCCGCAGCCCCGTTGAAGACGTATGAAGAGCGCACCCGCCTCGTCCGCACCAGTGACCGGGACGCGCGCCAGATGGCACGACCCTATCTACGTGATCGGTACACCAATGATGCTGGTGAGATGATATGCCAGGCTTGCCATGGCAGTATGCCGTTCCGACTGGCGGACGGGACGCCCTATTTTGAAGCGCCAGAGATCGTCCAGTCAGCAGCAACAGAACTTGCGGAGAACCATCTTGCGCTCTGCCCGACCTGTTGCGCCAAGTGGCAGCATGCGAATGAGACAACGGATCAAGATATCCTAAAGGCCATCCACACTGCCATGTCACCCGGTTTTACCGCGATGCTCGCCGGGCAGTTAATAAATATCCGTTTTGTTCAAGTTCATTTCGACGACCTGCGCACGATCCTGACGGTCGTCAGTCATACGTCACCAGAAATGACAGCGCCGTCTGGTTCTGAGATTGTATCCACGGACGCCGCGTGAATGGGTTCATAATCGCCTGGCGGGGCGGCCCGAAAGACTGTCTGGTAAGCCGAGGGTTGGAGCGATCTACATCCGTCCAGAAGAACGCTAGAGTCTGATCGCCTTTTTGTCGGTACTGAATTCAAGGCTGACCCTCCGGCCTTGTGACCGGGGCTGAACCCCGATTTACGCTGCCCGCAAGGGGCGCGTTGGGCGAGCCGCTGAACGTCTCGCTTAGAGAATGGAGTAATGTTGCTTGACCTTCGCCCTTCGGAGCCTGTCAGTTCCGGACGGACGACGGCCAAGAGTTTGGCCCTCTCTTGCCTTTGGGCAGCCCCCACCAACTCACGGAGATCATTAGATAATTGATAATATGCTGTTTTTCTTGATTTTGTCGGGTTTTTGCGTATATAATATGTCGGGTTTCTGTAGCAGGTGGGGATGACCATGCGCCGACGCGGGACATTGCGGGAAAGGGTAGCGGCACGGATCGCCGAAAGGCGGGACGACGTGGTGCTGCCGCGCGAGTTCCGCGATCTCGGTGGCGAAGATCAGGTCCTACGAGCCCTTCGCACCCTTGTGCGCGACGGTCAGCTCGTCCATCTCGGCTACGGCGTCTATGGTCGCGCTGAGGTATCGCGTCTGTCCGGCCGTCCTATGCTGGCAGCACGCGGCGGGTTCATCGACGTGGCACGTCAGGCACTCGACAAGCTCGGCGTGCTCTGGGAGCCAACCGAGTTCCAACGTGCCTATAACGAAGGCCGCTCAACACAGGTGCCGGTCAATCCGGCCGTGAAGGTCAAGGGGCGATTTGCGCGTCGCCTGAAATACGAAGATGCGGAGCTGCGTCTTGAACGGCGCTGAGGCCGAGCGCGAACTGCGCGAAGTTCAGGCGCATTTCCGGCTACCAAGTGTTGGCCTGGTCGAAAAGGATATGCATGTCGTTCGCGCCATCGCCGCGATAGCGCAAATCGATGCCGCTCCCTTCACCCTCGTTTTCGGCGGCGGCACTGCGCTGGCGCGGGCGCACAAGCTTGTAAGCAGAATGTCCGAGGATGTGGACTTCAAGATCGTGCCACGCCACGCCGCTGCGGTCAGCCGCACGATGTTGCGCCAACAACTTGGCGCTCTGCGGGGGCGGGTGACCAGTGCCCTTCGGGCGGCAGGTTTCGACTTCGATCCCACGGATACGGCGACCACCCGGTCATGCAACGAGAGCCGCTACACGATCTGGCAATTGCCCTACGACAGCGTGCTCGGCAGCAGCGAGGGACTGCGTCCGACGATCCAGGTCGAACTGACCTACGCACCGTTGCGTCTGCCTTCAATATCAAAGCCCGTCAGCTCATTCGTCTCTGAGGCATTCGAACGTCCGCCGGAGGTGGGTACGATGCCGTGCGTCAGTGTGACGGAAACCGCGGCGGAGAAGCTGATTTCGCTCACCCGCCGCACGGCTACGGAGCGGGCTGGCCTGAGCCGCGATCCCGACCCCGCGCTGGTGCGCCACATCTACGATCTGCATGCCATGCGCCACAACATCGACAGGAACCAACTGATCGACCTCGCCCGGCTGATCGCCGTCGCGGACGGGCAGGAATTCCGTAACCAATATCCTGCCTATGCCGCTGACATTGCCGGAGAGACCCGAGCCGCCGTCATGGCCCTGCAAATCGACCTCACCTATCGGCAGCGCTATGATGACTTCATATTGGCAATGGTGTACGGTGAACATCACGGATTCGAAACCGCGCTTGGAACCGTCACCGACTTGGCCAACGCAGTTTTCTAGCAAGGGTCGCAATAACAAAGACCCCATGGAGAACGGCGCTGAACGCCAGGTAGCGAGCCGCTGAACGGCTCTTTTGGGGGGAGACCCTTCGGTCTCCCTGCCAGAGCCAGACCTTCGTCCGGCCATTTCAGATTCCCAGAGTCAGTCGTCGCCCACCTCGGCAGGTACTTGCCGACGGCTCGGTCTCTTCTTGCGTACATTGATCGCGGCGGCGTCGAGCGTGTGCTTGAGGTGCGCCGCGTAAAATTTCTCGATCATCTCCACGCTGGTGCGGCAGTTTTTCGCGACCTGGTAGATGTCGGCACCTTCCATGAGGCGCATACAGATATAGGTGTGGCGTAGGCAGTAGGCTTGGCGACGGTTCCCATCGCGATCGAACTTGAGTTTGGTGCGGTCCAGTACACCGTTGAAGAGCGAGACGTGATTTCCGGGAAAGACGTGATCTGTCGGCTGCGGATATTTGACCTCCTGCGGAGCAGGGGCGTCGCCTTTTTCGCCGCGGCGAATTCGGGCACGCTTGCCCTGAGGCGGTCCCGGTAGAGCGCGGGCAAGCAAGCGCTCGTACGGCTTGACAGCGCTCGGCGTGCTTTTGCAATAGCCGACGCCGCGCTTGCCTCGAACTTCGATTTCCAGAATTCTCTGACGCGTCGCGTCGTCCAGCACGATGGTCACGTCGCGATGTTGCAAGTTCCCGGCCTCGTCCGGTCGAAGCCCGGTATTGGCCAGGAAGAGAACATAGTCATGCACCTGTTCCGCATTCCAGCGATGATGCTCGTGGAACGGGTTCTTGGCGTATTCCCGCGTTGCCTCATAGAGCTGCTTATATTCGGCGGGGCTGAACCATGGGCGGTGAACGATCTTGCCCTGCGTCCGGTAGGGAGGAGACAGATCCGGCAGGTATGCGAGCCATCCGTGGCGAATGGCGGTTTTGAGGACTAGCCGTAGCGTCACGATTTCATCGTGGAGCGTGCTTCGTGCCGGTGGCTTATGAACGACCGGCTTGTCGGTTTTTGGTTTGGTTTTGTGAACAACACCTGCGGACGGAGTTGTTGCTCGATGCACCCGGTATTCCTGCACCTTGCCGGGTGTCACCTCGGAGAGACCCAAATCGCCGAAGAAGGGCAGTAGGTGGACGCGAAGCCGGATGCCATGGCCCTCGACCCAGCGAGGGCTGCGCTGGCCCTCGGTGATGACCTCGTATTCCTTCAGGAACTGGTCGGCGGCCTTGCTGAAAGTCTTCTCGGTCTTGAGCAGGCCGGCGCGGTCCTTGCCGCGAAGCGCCATATACCAATCCTCGGCGACTTCCCTGGCCAGGGAGAGGCTGTCCGATTTCGTCGTCTGGCGGTGCTTCTTCCCTTTGAGGAAAGTCGAGCAATGCCAATTGTCGCCGTCACCTCTGCGATAGAGATGAACTTTCCCGCCTAAAATCGTGTGTGATTCATTGGTCATCGCCTGAGCCGTTGCACAAGTTTCCACCTGAAATATGACAATCAGGTTTTGTGCCGGATGGCAAGCCATTTTGTGCCAGCTTTGTGCCACCGGTTTGTGGCGCATTTACAATCGAAAAACTGGTTCTAAGTTATTGATTTAGTTGGTTGCGGGGATAGGATTTGAACCTATGACCTTCAGGTTATGAGCCTGACGAGCTACCGGGCTGCTCCACCCCGCGTTGGTGGTGGTGACCCCGCTG
>JAKBAU010000280.1 GCA_021808875.1 Pseudomonadota bacterium
CATTCGGCAAAGCCGGGTGGCATATACCCCAGACGATAACCGCCAAGCCCCAGATCCCAGGGCTCGGTAATCAGTTTCAGACGCGACAGCAGAGGATCCTGGCGCAGCGCATCAAAGAAGCCCGCGCCAGGATCATAACCCGTATCTTCGCGCCCCAGCGTCATGCCCAGATCAAAGCGGAAACCGTCGACCTGAAACGTAGTCGCCCAGTAGCGGAGACTGTCCATCACCATCTGCACCACCCGCGGGTGAGATAGGTTGAGGGTGTTTCCGGTGCCGGTATCGTTGATGTAATAGCGACGGTCATCCGCGCTGAGGCGATAATAGCTCTGGTTATCAAGGCCACGCCAGCTCAGGGTCGGTCCGGTTTCATCGCCTTCGCAGGTATGATTGTAGACGACGTCCAGGATGACCTCGATACCAGACTTGTGCAGACGGCGGATTGCCCTGCGCATCTCATCCACCACGCCGCTGGCCAGATAACGCGGCTCGACCGCAAAGAAGCTGAGCGTGTTGTAGCCCCAGTAATTCGACAGCCTGCGTTCCAGCAGATGGCGATCCTGCAGGATGGCATGTACCGGCATGAGCTCAAGCGTGGTCACCCCCAACCGGCGCAAATGCCCGATCACGTAAGGATGACACAGTGCGGCAAAGGTGCCGCGTTCGCGCACCGGAACCACCTCAAGCAGCCGCGTGAGACCGCGCACATGCGCTTCGTAAATGACGGTATCGGACCAGGGAATACGGGGCCGGCAATCTTCATCCTGAAACGATCTGTCTTCCGTGACAACTGCCTTCAGCATGGCAGGAGCGCTGTCGCGCCGATCAAATGACAAGTCGCCCCGTGCAGAGCGGACACGATGGCCAAAGAGCGCGTCGGTCCAGCGGAAATGGCCCGCAAAGGCCCTGGCATAGGGATCGAGCAGAAGCTTGTTCGAATTAAAGCGCTGCCCTCTGTCGGGATCAAATGGGCCATGGGCCCTCAACCCATAGACAAGACCCGGCATGGCATTGGGCAGATAGCCATGCCAGATTTCGTCGCTATGCTCAGGCAGCGCAAAGCGTGCAATTTCCCGCTTTCCGGCGTCGTCAAAGAGACACACCTCCATGCGTTCGGCATGGGCCGAGAACACGGCAAAGTTCACGCCAGTTCCATCCCATGTCGCTCCAAGCGGATAAGGCAACCCGGGGTCCAGACGCTCAGGCCAAGGACGCATGATGATCCACCTCAAGCTCCATGATGACAGCGGCGAGCGGCGGTAGCGTCAAAACCAATGACTGATTGTAACCATGGCTCGCCACCGCTTGCGCGTCTACACCTCCTTCATTACCGACATCACTTCCCCCATACTGCGCCCCGTCAGTATTGAGGAGTTCGCGCCAAAATCCGGAGCTTGGAACCCCCAAGCGATATTTGCGCTGCACAAGTGGTGTCAGGTTGACAACGACAAGGAGCGGCGGCAGCGCCCGGAAACGCCGTATGAACGCAAACACACTGTTGGTGTCGTCGTCTCCGACTACCCAAGAAAATCCGGAGGGATCAAAGTCGCTGGCATGAAGCTGCGGCAGGCGAACATAAAGTCGATTGAGATCGCCAATCAGACGCTGCAGGCCTGCCGCGCCAGGATCCTCGAGCAGCGCCCACTGAACCTCGCCATCATGGCTCCATTCTTTTGGCTGACCAAGTTCACCTCCCATGAAAAGCAGCTTCTTTCCTGGGTGGGTCCACATAAAGGCAAAATAGGCGCGCAGATTGGCTCGCTTCTGCCACACATCACCTGGCATGCGTCCGAAAAGCGACCCCTTGCCGTGGACAACCTCATCATGTGACAGCGGCAGGACAAATCGCTCACTGTAGGCATAGAGCAACGAAAACGTCATCTCATTGTGATGCCAGCGCCTGTAGATCGGCTCCTTCCCCATATACAGCAGCGAATCGTGCATCCAGCCCATGTTCCACTTGAAACTGAAGCCGAGCCCACCGCCCTCAATAGGCGCCGAGACCCCTGGCCAGGCGGTGGACTCCTCAGCGATGGTAATGGCCCCCGGTGCCTCTTCGGCTATGGTTCGGTTGAGCCGTCGCAATAGCGCGATTGCTTCCAGATTTTCTCGCCCGCCAAAGCGATTGGGAATCCATTGCCCGGCCTTACGCGAATAGTCGCGATAAAGCATCGAGGCCACGGCATCGACGCGCAAGCCGTCGACGTGGAAGGTTTTCAGCCAGTAAAGCGCACTGGCAATCAGAAAGCCTTGTACTTCCTGCCGACCGAAATTGTAGATCAACGTATTCCAGTCGCGGTGAAACCCTTCCCTTGGATCAGCATGTTCGTAGAGGGCCGTGCCATCGAACCGCGCCAGGCCATGAGGATCGTTCGGAAAATGTCCAGGCACCCAATCCAGAATGACGCCAAGCCCGGAACGGTGCGCGGCATCGACAAAATGCGCAAACTCATTGGGCTCGCCAAAGCGGGCGCTGGGAGCAAAGAGCGAGAGCGGTTGATAGCCCCAGGAACCGCCAAAGGGATGCTCCATGATCGGCAGCAGCTCCACATGGCTAAATCCGAGGTCGCGGACATAAGGCACCAGCCGTTCAGCGAGGGCTCGCCAATCGAGGATGCCAGCAGGATCATGCTCGGGTCGTAACCAGGACGGCGCATGCACTTCATAGATGCTAATGGGAGCATCCACCGCCTGACGCCCCGCCCGCTCCGCCATCCAGTCCTGATCGCTCCAGCGCATGGAAAACGGCGCCGCAACCACCGAGGCGGTCGCCGGAGGCCGCTCCGTCGTCCGCGCCAAAGGATCCGCACGCTGTGGCAACAGCGTGCCGTCGGCACCGATCAGCTCAAATTTGTAACGCGCGCCGGCGGTCAATCTTGGCACGAAAAGTTCCCATATCCCGGCTTGGTGGCGCAGACGCATGGGATGACGCCGGCCATCCCAGGCGTTGAAATCACCCACCACCGAAACCCGCCGGGCATTGGGCGCCCACACGGCAAAGCGGACTCCGTCCACATCCTCGACTCGCATCGGTGCGGCGCCCAGCCGCTCGGCGAGCTGCCACTGACTGCCCTCTGCAAAGAGGTGCAGATCAAGCTCACCCAGCAGCAGGCCGAAACTGTAAGGATCCTCGGTTTCCTGCACGGCCCCCGGCCAGTGAATGCGCAGGAGGTAGGGCACCGCTGCCGCCACCCTGCCGGCAAAAAGGCCACCCGGGCCTTTAGGCGCCAGCCGTCCGAGGAGGCTGTAATCGTAACGGGCCAGCACCTCAACCTTCAGCGCGCCCGGCTGAAAGCTGCGGACCACGCACGCGCCATTGTCCTCATGGGGGCCGAGAAAGCCGAAGGGATCGGCAAGGCGCCCCGCGAGAAGAGCAGCCACTCGGGCTTCTGCGAGGGGATCACTGCCAACACGCTTAGTGGCCATCGCCGTCCCCCGAAAGCAGCCGCGCAAGGAGGCTTTCCAGCCCTGCGAGCGGAATTTCGATCCAATCGGGCCGGTTGGCGGCCTCATAGCTGATTTCGTATGCCGCCTTTTCCAACGCAAAAACAAG
>JAKBAU010000030.1 GCA_021808875.1 Pseudomonadota bacterium
GTTCATCGGGGTGTCCTTCCCTCATGGGTTTGTGGAACACCCCTCCCGCCCCGCATCCCGGCTGACCGGGGCAAGGGCGTGCGCAGCATGGGAGCGCGCAGCGCGACACACCCTTGCGGCGGGCGGACGGCGATGCGGTAGCCTCTCCCATTCCATCTTCAGGTTTGGCTTGCTTCTTGGCCGCTGCTTCATGAGTCCGGCCTGCGCCGCGCCGGATCGGGACGCGATCCGGCGCTACGGCACCGCCGCCAGCGCGCTCAGGGCGTCGTTCCAGTCGTTCAGCCCGTCCGGCGGCAGGATCGTGTCGAACCGCACCCCGGCTTCCGCCGCCATGCCCTGCAGGCGGGCGGCGTGGCGGCGGCCGGCAGTGTCGGCGTCGGTGGCGGCGACCAGAATGCCGGCCGGGTCGACCGACAGTCCGTGCAAAACCTGTCGCAGCGCGGCGAGGGTCGTCGGGCCCATGCCGCCGGCGGTCGCGGCATACAGCGTGTCACGGCGCGCGCCCTCGATCGCCGCCAGGCTCAACGCGTCGATCGCCGCCTCGCACACCGCGACCCGGGACAGGCGACCGGCGCCGCCGGGCAGACGGAACAGCGCCTTGCCGCCGCCGGCCGAGAAACCGCTCCAGGCGGGGCCGCGCATCTCGATGCCGGCCAGACGTCCGGCGCCGTCCCGGTGCGCAAACCAGGCACTGCCGTGCGGGCCTTCCCGGACGGCATCGGTGATACGCGCGGCGATCAGGATGCGCTCCGGCAGGTGGCGCTGCCCGGCGAGGTAGCGCCAGGCCGCTGAGCCGTGTGACAGGAGCGGGCGCCGCTCCCAGCGCTGTTCGACCGGGACATCCGGCTCCGCTGTCCGTCGGGCGCGGACGGCCGCGGGGGAAGCGGGCGTGATACCGGCGAAGCCGCGGAGCACACGGCACGCCCCGGCAAAGGTCAGGCTCGGGTCGAGGTGCTGGACGAGGGTGAAAACGTCGCCCTTGGCCTCGCTCAAGGGATCCCACCAGCCGCGGCCGCCATGGTTGACGATCACGATTTCGCCCGGCCCGCGCCGGTATTTGAGGCTGCGGCAGGTGCTCCCGGCGCGGTCGAGCCGCCAGACCGGCGGCAGCCGTTCCAGCAGCGCGGCGCAGCTCACGCTGGCCTTCAGCCCTTCGTTCTCCTCATTCTGTCCGTGCATTGCTCCGCCCTCCTCTCGGGATCGGCCGGGCACGGATGGGAGCGGCGCCATGCCTTTCCCCTCTCCTTCTGCTTCTGCTCCGCCGTGTCCTGCGGGGACCGCGAAGCCGGCGTGCGGCAAGGGCGTGCGCAGCACGGGAGCGCACAGCGCGACGCACCCTTGCGGCGCGCCTGGCGCAAGCGGTAGCGCTGTCTGATCAGATTCGAATCATGGGAAGCCGCCCGATCGCAGATGCATCTTTTTTCTCTGCACTGCTCGACGGAACCTTCCCTCGGGTGAGGACCGCGGCGGACCCTTCCCGCCGGGCGACGCGGAAGGCGAGCGTGCCTGCGAAGAAAGAGCGGGTGGGATCATGACAAAGCGAGCAAAGCCAAGCGGGCTATATATCTGACAGCCATTGAACGGTTCGTCGAAACGGAAGAGTGCTCGCCCGTCGAGCTGGTCGCAGGCCGCGCTTCTGTGAAGGAAATTGCTGAACGGGTTGGCGACACTCCCGGCGCTGTCGCGAAGGATATCAACAGAGCGGATCTGGAGAGCTGCAAACCGATCCACGGCAAGAGGCTTCATCTTCTTGATTGAATGTCTGTGCCTCGGTGTATGGCCTTGCAGTCGAGGCACGGCGTGTTCGGATTGCACGTGCTGACGTCCTTTACTGACACTCTCTGCCTCCGCAGAACCATGGAGCCATTCCGCCGTGGCTTGCGCGCGGGATCGTCACGCGCAGCGCCGAGACGCGCCGGACCCTTCGCCGGCACGGCTCGGGGAGGCACCGCCCGATCTAACCCGAGCCTAAATGCCGAACCTGGATGTACAGGGTAATTGCATTTCAGAACAGCGCCAACAAGCTGGTGAGATAGTCCTCATTCCAGCCGGCTCGCTTGAACTTTCCACGCAGCGCCCCCTTGGTGGCATCCTTCTGCATGACGTTCAGTGCCATATGTCGCAGCACGGCGAGGTTGTACGGTCCGTTATCGGCACGGTTCCTGGCCTGGTCCTCGTTCATCACCACGTCGAGCCGCCAGTGCAGGCGGTTCTCGATGCCCCAGTGCGAGCGGACGACATGGTTGAACCGCTTGGCCGACAGGGGCGTGCTCAGCACGTAGTAGGCGGTTTCGGTGGTGGTCTTGGCCCCGGTCTCGCGTGAGCGGACGACCTTGCCGATGGCGCGCAGGCCGGGCCATTGGTGCGCGGAGAGCCAGGCGATATCGGTCGAGACCGACGCGGTCCGGGTCTCGATCCGGCCGTGATCGGCATCGACGCTCCGATGGCGGTCGTCGGGTTTGTGCGTCGAATCATCGAGGAACAGGCGCCCGTCGGCGTGCAAGCTCGGCTGGTTCTCTTTCAGTGCCAGGGCGTAATCGCCGCCCTGCGCCACGATCTTCCGGGCGATCGTGCGCTGGCAGTTGAGCGCGTCGGTGGTGATGATCGTGCCCTTCAGCGCGAGCATGTCGAGCAGTTTGGGGATCGCCGTGATCTCGTTCGACTTGGCGTCGGTGGCGATCTGCGCCAGCACCATGCGTTGCTCGCAGCCCCAGGCGCTGACCATGTGCAGGGCGGATTTGCCGCGGGCCTTGTCGTGGAAGCGGCGCACCACCTTGCCGTCGATCGCCACGACGCCCCGGGTCTGCGCACCGAACGCCGTAATAGGGGCAAAACCCCGGGCACGCAGGTGCAGCATGGCAGCGGACAGTCTGCCGGAATGGCGGAATTCCACCACTGTTGCATGACCGGAGGTCACAACGAGAGCCGCCACGACGGAACTTGCCCGGGGTTTGCCCCTCTTACCGAACGCCGCCATGAAGCGTTGAAATGACGCGCCGAATTTCTCCGGGTCGAGCAGCCGGAACAACCGGCTGAAGGTGTCGTGGCTGGGCAGGCCGTGCGCCAGCTTGAGGAAGCCGCGCAGGAAGGCTTCCTTCGCCCGCGCGAACTCCGTCATTTCGGTCGCTTTCTGGCCGCCGCACAGCACCGAGCAAAGCGCGATCATCAGCAGACCGTGGAGGTCGTGCAGGGCTGCGTTGCCGGTCCGTGGGTCTTCCAGGCCTTCCCAACACGCTGCGAACTGTTCCAAATCGGCCTCCCGAGGCGGTTATCACCCCACCGGGTAGAGTCGATCGCCGCCGAGCCGGGCAAGCGAAAAATCAGAGTGTCAAGTTAATTCGAAATGCGATTCCCCTGCCTGGATGTATCAAAGTCGTTGACACGCTCCGCTCCCATGATATGCATCAGCAAACCCCAGGGGAGGGGAAACTCCACGATGACTAAACAGAAAGTCCCCCGGGCCGCACTGACCGCCGCCGGGGTCGGCGCGGCTTTCCTCCACGAAGGGTCGGCCTCGCCGGTGGCAACTGATACCGGTGTCATGGCTTGTCCGGGGAACCGCGCGCACGAGTGCGCAGCATGATAACCAAGCCCTCCACTCGCCTGCGCTGGCGGCTCTGCAGTCTGCTCTTCATCGGCATGAGCGTCCAGTCGCTCGACCGCGTGAATCTCGCGGTGGCGCTGCCGGTCGTGAGCAAGGTGTTCCACCTGTCTCCGGCGCTCGACGGCGTCATTCTCTCGGGCTTCTTCTGGACCTACGCGATCTGCAACATCCCCGCGGGCTATGTCGTCGATCGCCTGCGGCCGCGCCGCTCCTTCACCATCATCGGCCTCTGGTGGTCGTTCGTTACGTTGCTGACGGCGGGCGTGAATGGCTTCGCCTCGCTGTTCACGCTGCGCGCCCTGCTGGGCGTGGGCCAGGCCGGCGACTTTCCAGCGGCTGCGGCGACCGTCGGCGAATGGTTTCCCAAGGCCGAGCGCGGCCTCGCCTCAGGCATCTATTCCGTCGGCAACGATGGCGGCGCGCTAATCGCGCTGCCGCTCTCCGCCTTCCTGCTGATTCATTTCGGCTGGCCGGCGGTCTTCGTCGGCTGCGCGCTCATCGGCTTAGCCTGGACAATCGCCTGGTGGGCCTTTTACTATCCGCCGGCGACCCATCCAAGCGTGAGCGCGGAGGAGCGCGCCTATGTCGAGGCCGACCAGACGCCTGCCTCCGACGCGAACGAACTCGGGCGTCGATGGCTCGATCTGCTCGCCTATCGCCGCACCTGGGCGCTGATCATCGGCTATTTCTGCTACCCCTATCTCTACGGCTTCTTCCTGACCTGGCTGCCGACCTATCTCGTGAAGGCGGAGCATTTCTCGCTCGCCCAGATGGGCATCTACGGTTCCTTCCCCGCGTTCTTCGCGGTGATTGCGGGCGGGCTCGGCGGCAAGTGGTCCGATATGTTGAGCGCACGCTTCGGCAGTACCGACATCGCCCGCAAGGTTCCCATCGGCGTTGGCATGACCGTCGGCGCGCTCGCCCTCGTCGGCGTCGCCTTTTCGAGGTCGCCGGCGATGGTGATCGCGCTACTCACTCTTACCGCCTTCGCCATGCGCCTCGCCTTCGGCGCCATCTGGTCGCTGCCGGTCGATGTCAGCCCGGGCCGCGCCTACACGGCCTCGATTTCCGGGCTGATGAACGCCGCCGGCAACTTCGGCGGCGGCGTGCTGGCGCCCATCGTCACTGGTGCGCTGGTGGCCGCCACACACTCCTTCGTCCTGCCGCTGCTGGTCGCCTCCGTTGTCGCCCTCGTCGGCATGTGTTCCTTCCTCTTCCTGCTCGGACGAATCGAACCGCTATGGCAATCGAGATGAGCACGGACCCGGCGATGCCCCCCCCTGGCGGAGCGAGCAATCCGGTGGCGGAAGCGACAGACGAGGTGGGCGTCGCACCACGGCACATCGAGGCCTTCGCGCTGCGCTTCCGGCGCGACACGCCGAGACCGACGCCGTTTGGCATCCAGTACGGCCCTCAGACCGTCTTCCTGCGCGTCACCGACGAGCACGGAGCCGTCGGCTGGGGCGAGGCGTGGGGCACGTTTCCCTCGGGTCTCGGCATCGAGCACCGCGCGGCGCTTATCCGCACGGTGATGGCACCGCTCCTTGAGGGGCAGCGTTTCGCGAGCCCTGCCCACGCCTTCGCCCACCTGACTCGCGCGACGCGCCTACTCGCCAACCACACCGGCGAGGCCGGGCCCATCGGCCAAGTCCTCGCCGGGATCGATATCGCCCTGTGGGACCTGGTGGCACGACGCGCTGGCAAGCCGCTGTGGCGGCTGCTGGGTGGGGTTCGCGATAGCGTGCCCGCCTATGCCAGCGGCCTCGATCCGCAGCAGATCGAGGCGGCGCTGCCCGCCATTCTCGCCGCCGGCTATCCGGCGCTGAAACTGCGGATCTGGGGCGGCGAGCAACCGCACGCCGATACGTTGCGCCGTGTCATTGAGCGGGCCGGACCGGGCGTGCAGGTGCAGGCGGACGCGAACCAGAGCTGGAGCCTCGACGAAGCCGTGGTGCAAGTCCGCTCCTTCGCAGGCGTCGGATTGCAATGGATCGAGGAACCGCTCCCCGCCGATTCCACGGACGCGGAATGGCAGCATCTGCGCGCCGCCTCCCCGGTAGCGCTGGCGGCCGGCGAGAACCTCCGCGGCCGCGCCGCCTTCGACCAAGCAATTGAGAACGGTCTGACGGTGGTCCAGCCCGACATGTGCAAATGGGGCGGCGTCTCCGGCTGCCTGCCCCTTGCACGAGACATCATTGCCAGCGGCCGGCGTTACTTCCCGCACTACCTCGGTGGTGGCATTGGTTTTCTCTGCTCGGCCCACCTGCTCGCCGCCGCCGGCGGGGACGGCCAGCTCGAGCGCGATTTCCACGCGAACCCGCTGCGCGACCGACTCGTCCCGCCGCCGCCGGTGGTCGACGGAATGATAACGCTGCCCGCGGCCCCTGGCTGGGGCACGGCCCCCGACGAGGCCGCGATGCGGGACTATCTGGTGACGTAGAACACCCGTGCGCGCCGGCCGCTCGCCCTCAATTCCCCATGAGCCGGTCGATCGCCGCCTGCACGCTGCCCAGCGTGCCGAGCAGCGAGAGGTCCGACAAATCGCCGAGATGCCTGATGCGGAACACGCGGTCCTTGAGCGGGCCGAGACCGTTGCCCAGGCTCATGTTGTATTTCTCCAGGATCACCGCCCGCTCCGAACCGCCAACCGACCGCACACCAAGCTGACCCATACAAGCCAACAGAACCGAGCCTGAATGCCAAACCCGGATGTATCAAAGTCGTTGACGCGCTCCGGTATATCAGTTGCCGCCTGCCGAATACCACTTGGTCGCGAACTGCCCTGAGCATCGGGACGGCGTTCAACCCAACTCGGTGTTCAAGGTGCGTTCCGTCGTTCGACAAGCCTGGACGACAGCTTTGGCGGCGCTCTGGGGTGCATAACACCGGCGGGGGGCCATGGCCGCGGCAATCCCTTGGGCTCGGGGCGGGATTTATACCAACCGTCGGAACCGCCGACTCTTGCCGGAGCGGCCATAGCCTTGATAAGGCATGATTTTGTCGCCCGCCGAAGAGTCGGCCTCAACGCGGGTTGGTATTACCTCTTCCGCTTGGTGAACCGGATGGATGCCGGCTCAAACTCCGCGAGTTGCTCCGAGGTGAGTTTCGGGGCGTCCTCGGAATAGCCGATCTCGGCCTCGGGCCGCCCGCGCCGGGCGAAGTCCAGCGCGTCCCGCGCATCCTGGTCCAGGGGTGAGGCGGACACCTCGCGCGCCCTCGCCGGCGCCCCGCCAGGACGGCGGCCAGCAGGGGGCAACGCTTTAGCGGAAGAAGACTTGGCGCTCGGCATCGTTCGCAAACCGTATGGAGATGATGTTCAGGTGACCGTCCACCTTGGAGTATACGACGAAATAGACCGCATAGGCGACGCCCAGATCGCGCCCGACCAGGGCCTGGAAGCGGTCAGGCGGGCCGAGATGCTCCGTGTCCTTGCGCTTGAAGGCCCGCGACCAGTCCGCCCGCCGGGCTGCCTCGAACCGGGGCGTCGGTCGCTTCGCCTCGTGGGCAAGCCGGTTCTGTTCATCCCATGTGATGTCGCTGAAAGTCTCGGTCAACGGGCCACGGAAAGAGGGGAGCTTGCGCCGGGGCGGCATCAGAGGTGCCGCCCATATGACCCGGGGAACAGGTCCCCGCCGGCATAGCGGCTTCGGTAGGTGATCCGCGGCTGGGCGAGGTGGTGCGGCCGATCGTAGATCATGTGGCAGCGCTGGCAGAGGCTTTTCAGGTTGCGCAGCCGGTTGTTGGTCGGGTCGTGGTCGAGGTGCGCCGTGGCGAGCCCGATGCGGGTGGTGCGGGCCGGGATCAGCGCCACCAGGTCAGGCGAGGGGGTAGAGCGGCCTCGGCGGTCCCGCCAAGTCCGCTGCCCGGCGTCAAACCAACGCCCGTCCGGCAGGCAGCGGATCGGGCCGCCATGCGGCGGGTAGAGGGGACGCAGCTCGCGGCAAATCGGCATCGCTCAGCCCGCCCCCGCCGGCGAGCACCCGACCTTGCCCAGTACCCGATAGACCGAGGCCCGGCCGATGCCGAGCCGGCGTGCGATCCCCGCGGGGCCGAGCTTCTCCTCCTCCTTCAGCCGGCGCACCTCGACAGTGTCGATCGTCGGCTTCCGCCCCTTGTACACCCCGCGCGCCTTGGCGGCGGCGATACCCTCGAGCTGGCGCTCCCGGCGCAGGTTGGTCTCGAACTCGGCGAAGACGCCGAGCATATCGAGGAATGCCTTGCCGGCGGCGGTCGCGGTGTCCACCGGCTGCTCGGTCGCCTTCAGCGCCACCCCCTTGGCCTTCAGCTCATGCACGATGTCCTGCAGGTCCTTCACCGACCGGGCCAGGCGGTCGATGCGGGTGACCACCAGGGTGTCGCCATGGCGCAGGAAGTCGAGCAGTACCTGCAGCTCGCTCCGCCCGTCCCGGCGGGCACCGGAGGCCTTCTCGGCGCGGATGATATCGCAGCCGGCCACCTTCAGCGCCGCGCGCTGGACGGCAAGGTCCTGGTCGATGGTGCTGACGCGGGCGTAGCCGTAGAGGGGCATGGACGGGGCGGGCAAAGGGGTTCTGTCTTGTTGAAGTCTAGACCCACTTCCGCTCCCGTCTCAAGAGGGGCAATTCGACCCTAGCGAGACACGAAAACCGTCCCGTAAGGATGTCTTGCTATGGTATACCCGAATAGGACTATAGCCGCTTGAGGTGGGGAGCCGCCGGTCCGCTTCCGCTCCGCCGGCGAGTGAAGCGGATGTTCCGCCGATGCTTGGCTCGGCCGGAAGCAGCCGGCTAGCGGCTGACCGAACGTCCTGTTTTGAGATCGCAGCCCAGGCCCGTGCACGACTGACTTGGGTCTGTCAAAGCGGCGGTCGTCTCACCGAGCATGCGTTGTGCCACCGGGGCGCTCCCCGGGTGACGGCCGCCACCAGTGCCAGGCTACCCCGCCGTGCGGCGCGGTTCGTCGCCAGCCGCCGTGTCGTCCATCGCGTCAGGCGCGCGCAGACCGTGGCGCCCAGGTTCATCGTGACACCCATATCACCTGGCAGAGGTCCCGGGACTTCGTGCCTGCGGCTTGCCCCCCCTCCCATCTGAACCATCCGCCGAACAGGAAGCCTGCGGTGGCCGCCCGCCAGCACCGCGGTGCCTCAGTCACCTCCCCCATCGCGGCCGGTGAGGTCTTGGCGAGTTGTGGCGAAAACGGCCGTTTGCGGGCACAAGCCCCGATGATTGCGAGCGCCTACAGGTAGGCCTGGACCCAAGACAGTACACCGTCCCGCTCAGACGCTCGGGTCCTCATGGCACCTGGCCCGGCGCTTTTTCGCGTGGGGACACGCCTATGCCGGAGAAGTCGGCCGCAGGGGAAAAGGGCATCGTCCCGGTCCGTCAAGGCTAATGTCAATGGAATGGTCATCCCATTGCGCAATCCTAGGGTCTATGGTAATGTCATGTCGGAAAGGGGTGGCCTATGTCTGGCAATGTGATCCATCTGCCGCGTCCGCGCGCACAGCGACCCGGTCCTGAAGGGCTTGGCTTCTATGTGCGAGCTGGCCGCAACGACCATGTTGCGCTGCTGGACCTGCTCGCGACGGGCGAGGAAGGGGTTTTCGGTCTCGTCATTGACGCCCAGCACGTGGACCGGCACCGCGAACTGATTACCGAGGCGCGGCGGCGCGACCTCGACATGATCTTTGACTCCAAAGTCCTGCAAATGGGCTTCCCCGGCGCTCTCACCGATGGGCTTTCGGCGCTCCCGTGGGGGCTGAACCGGCATCACAACGTGACGGACTTCGACGGAAGCGCGGGCCAGCACCGCGCGGCGCAGATTGTGGAGGCTGCCGTGAATAGCGGCAGCACACAGCTTCTCGGCCCCGCACATCTTTTGAGCAGCCCCAACGATCCGTGGTTGCGCCGCGACATCGCGATGATGAACCGGACGGCGGATGAGATCGCGCGCAGTGGTGCGGAATTGGACCTCATTTACCCGCTTGCCGTGCCGATGACGCTCTTGCGGAACGCCGTCGAACGCCGCGCGATCATCACGGTGATTGCCGATGCGCCGTGTGCTGCGATCTGGCTAAAGGTGGAAAACTTCGGCGACGACGCGACCGGCGAAAAGGTCGCCGCTTACGTCGAGGCGTGCCGGGATTTCCACGCGCGCGGCATTCCGCTCGTCGGCGATCATATCGGCGGGCTGCCAGGCCTTGGCGTTCTGGCCTTCGGCGCGGTCGGCGGTATCGCGCACGGCGTCACCATGCAACAGAGCTTCCGGGCGTCCGGCTGGCGTCGGCCGCCCGTTGAAGGCAGCGGGTTCGGGCCGAGCTGGCGCGTTTACGTCCCGCAGCTCGATGTGCTGCTCAAGCCGAAGGCGGCGCAGGCGCTTTTTGCCGCCTCGCCCAAGATCAGAGCGATGTGCGGCTGCCGGGACACGCATTGCTGCCCGCACGGCGTGCGCGACATGGTGGGGCATCCGGCCCGGCATGCCATCTATCAGCGCGCGCGAGAAATCGAGCGTTTGAGCGCGGTGCCGCAGAGCGTGCGGGCCGTGCATTACCTGAACCAGAACGTCCGCAAGGTATCGGACGATGTGGCGGAAGTGGCCGCGTTTCCGGTCGGGGACGAAGCCCTAGCCAAGAACCTGCAAGGCAAACAGCGGGAGATGAGTCGGTATCGGCAAACCATCGCACACTTGGTGGAAAATGGCGAGGTGGCATCCGTTGCCGTCGCGCCATCGCGCCGTCAGGCTCGAAAAGGCGGCTAGGCCATGCGGGGAGAGAAAGCGATGTGCGCTCGAGGGCAGCGACCATGACAAGCGCGGTTGCAAGGCGGCTGGAATCACTGCGCACGAAAGGCGCGATCAAGGACATCGAGGTCGCCAATCTGCTCGGCACGCGCCCGGAGACGGTTTCACGCTGGAATCAGGGCCGTGCCTATCCGCGCGCGAACACCGAAAAGACGCTGCTCGAACTGGAATACATCATCGAACAGCTTGCGGACTTCTATGAGCCGAACGAGGCGCGGCAGTGGATTTTCGCGCCGCAAAGGCTGCTCGGCGGCACCTCGCCGGCCGAACTTATCCGCGCTGGCCGAATTGACGACGTGATGCGGTTGGTTGGTCAACTGCGCGATGCGGTTCATCTTTAATCGACGGATGGGGCATGATTCACGATCAGCGCCTCGTCGATCAGCTAAGCGGACTCGCGACTGAAAAGTTTGACGGGGAGGTTTTCCGGGCAACCGGCATCAGTGCCGATCCGCTCGCCTTTTCGGTGAATGGCGGGCGATGGGCACCGCCGGCACGCGACGGCGCGGACGTGCCGGTTCTCTACACCAGCATGGCGCGCGACGGCGCATTGGCCGAGGTCGTCTCCTATCTCACGCTGCTGACGCCGCTGCCGCTCTCGCGCCCCCTGAAAGTATCCCGGCTCGGCGTCTCAACGGGCAAGACACTGCGCCTTGCGCGCGCCGGCCTCGAAGGACTTGGCGTGGACATGACGCAGTATGGCGTGCGCGATTACGCCCTCACTCAAAGCATCGGTGCGGCGCTCGCCTTTCTCGGGCTGGATGGGCTGATTGCGCCCTCGGCCCGCTCGCCATGCGACAATCTCATGATCTACCAGACCAATTATCACTTTCTGACCGAGCGGATGGAAGTGATCGAAACGGAGCAAGTCGATTGGGGCGCGTGGGCGCGTTCTAACGGCTTCCTCGCACCGGAACCGGCTCCTTCCGATTGGAGGAACTGATGCGGCTAAGCTGGAACGAAATTCGCGTGCGGGCCGCAGCGTTCGCCGAAGAATGGAAAGACGCTTACTACGAGAAGGGCGAAACCCAAAGCTTCTACAACGATTTTTTCGAGGTGTTTGGCGTCAAGCGCCGCCGCGTCGCCAGTTTTGAGGAGCCGGTAAAGCTGCTGGGTACGAAGCGCGGCTTCATCGACCTGTTCTGGAAAGGCGTCCTGCTGGTCGAGCAGAAAAGTGCGGGCCGGAGCCTCGTCCCTGCGAAAACGCAAGCGCTTGACTACTTTCCGGGCCTCAAGGAAGTGGAGCTTCCGCGCTACATCCTCCTGAGCGATTTCCAGACCTTCGAGCTGCATGACCTTGACGAAGGCACGAAGCCCGTCCGCTTTGCCCTGGCCGATCTGCCGCGCAGCGTGGAGGCGTTCGGTTTCATTATCGGCGTCCAGAAGCGCACCTTCCGCGATCAGGACCCGGTCAACGTCGAAGCGTCGGAGCTTATGGGCAAGATCCACGACACGCTGAAAGCCTCGGGCTACATCGGCCATGATCTCGAACGGCTCCTGGTGCGGCTGCTCTTTTGCCTGTTCGCCGACGACACGGGCATTTTCGAGCCGCGCGGTATTTTCGACTCTCTGATTCGGGACCGCACCAGCGAGGATGGCAGCGATACCGGCCAGTGGTTAAGCAGCCTGTTCGACGTGCTCAACACGCCGGAGGACCGACGGCAAAAGGCTCTGGACGAGGACCTGGAACAGTTCGCCTACATCAACGGCGACCTGTTTGCGGAGCGGCTGCCGATCCCCGCCTTCAACGGCGCGATACGGGAGCGCCTGCTCGAAGCCTGTGCCTTTTCGTGGGATGCCATCTCGCCGGCGATTTTCGGCGCGCTGTTCCAATCGGTCATGAACGCGCGTGAGCGGCGCGCGCAGGGCGCGCACTACACGACAGAGAAAAACATTCTCAAGGTGATCGAGCCGCTGTTCCTCGATGACCTGCGGGCGGATTTCGCCCGACTAAAGGCGCGCCGGGACACCGGGCGCGTGGCGGCGCTGCGTAGCTTTCAGGGCAAGCTGGCGGGCCTGCGCTTTTTCGACCCCGCCTGCGGCTGCGGCAACTTCCTCATTATCGCCTATCGCGAGTTGCGCGCGCTCGAAACCGAAGTGATTAAAGAGCTGAACCCGAAGGGTCAGCGCGAACTCGACGTGACGACGCTTTCCAAGGTCGATGTGAGCCAGTTTTTCGGCATCGAAATCGGGGAGTTTCCCGCGCGTATCGCCGAAGTGGCGCTGTGGATGATGGACCACATCATGAATGTGCGGCTGTCGCTGGAATTCGGGCAGGTGTATGCCCGCATCCCGCTCGTGGTCGCACCGCATATTCACCACGCGGATGCGCTGGACCTCGACTGGAACGCCGTGCTGCCGGCGGCGGAATGCTCGTACGTTTATGGCAACCCGCCCTTTATCGGTTTCGTCATGCGGGGTGCGCATCAACAGGACCAGGCTTCCGGTCTGATGAACCGGCTCGGCGCGTCGGGGAGCCGCCTCGACTACGTATGCGCGTGGTTCTTGAAAGCGGCAGAATACGTCCAGAAGGGAAGCGCCAAAATCGGATTCGTCGCCACGAATTCGATCACGCAGGGCGAGCAGGTTGCGCAAGTCTGGCCCGCCCTCCTTGACCGTTATCAGCTTGAGATTGCTTTCGCGCACCGCACCTTCGCGTGGGGATCGGACGCGCGCGGCGTCGCGCACGTCCATTGCGTCATCATAGGGCTGGCGAAGCGCGGCGCAGTGCCTGACGACCGTCGCCTGTTCTCGTATGAATATTACGATGCTGAACCCACGGAGACGCTCCACCGAGCACTCTCGCCCTATCTTTTCGATGCGTCGCGGCTCGCCAATCCACATTTGGTTGTCATGCGCACGCGCCATCCCGGGGGGGGCATGCCGTCTATCCGTGTCGGGTCAAAGCCTGTGGATGGCGGTTATTTCATCATGGACGGAGCGGAGCGCGCTGCGTTCGTTCGCCATGAACCTGCTGCGGCTCCGCTGATCCGTCCCTACGTCGGCTCGGATGAGCATATCAACGGAGGGGATCGCTGGATCGTATGCCTGCACGGGGCGGCACCGAACAAACTCCGCGCCATGCCAAAAATCCGCGAGCTGGTGGAGAACGTCCGGCTTTACCGCCTGGGTCGCCTGCCGTCACGCAGAGACCCGGACGGCGAGAACAAGAAAACAAGCGCCCTTTCGTTACAACTCGCCAAGACCCCGACCGAATATCACGTCACGGTGCTACCCAACCGGCCCTTCATGGTGATCCCGGAAGTTAGCTCAGAACGTCGGTCTTATCTACCTATTGCATGGCTTGAGCCGCCGACGATTCCCAGTAACAAGCTTCTAGTCGCGCTTGATGTTGAATTATATCAGTTCGCGCTAATCACCTCCCGTATGCACATGGCCTGGACCGCCTACGTGGGCGGGCGACTGGAAAGTCGCTTCCAGTATTCACCGGGGATCAACTACAATCCATTTCCTTGGCCAGTTTTCGACCTGCGTGCAAAGGATCACCTTAACACGCTGGCGCAAGCTGTGCTGGATGCGCGGGCCGATCATCCCGGCGCGACGCTCGCCGATCTCTACGATGCGGATGTGATGCCGGGCAATCTGCGGCGGGCGCACGAAGCTCTGGACCGGGCCGTGGATCGCCGCTATCGACCGGCCGCATTCAGCGGCGACCGTGAGCGTGTCGAGCATCTGTTCGGATTGTATGAAGGCATGGTCGCACCCTTGACGGCTTCGGCATCAAAACGGGCAACGCGGCGGCGAGCGGCAGCTTAGTGCGCCCTGGCGCGTCGTTTCAATAGGCTGCGTCACCTCTCTGGATTACATCCGATATGGCATTGAAGCCCGCAAGCAAGATACTCGAACCCGACCCTAGGCACGCGACTGAGGTCATATTCTACCCCGCGACGGGCCTGTCACGCTCGGCCACAGCGGGCGATCTTCACGCTCTAGTCGCCGGGATTGAGGTGAGCCTGACGGCTCCGGCCGTCATTCGCCAGCAGTTCGATCTTGCCCGGAACGCGTTCGTGTATTCCTGGTTCGTCTATGAGCTGGCAACGCTTGCCGAAAAGCAGGCGTACTCGGTCGTTGAGATGGCCTTGCGTGAAAAAGCTGTCCTAATGACCGGCAAGAGCGTCGGCAGGCGCGATCTCCGATCGTTGATTCGGGACGCCGAACGGCATGGCTGGCTAAGGCGCGCCGATCTCGGCACTCAGGCGAGACCCCTCCATCCGCTCGACGTGATCGTGGCGCTAAGGAACGACCTGGCGCACGGGAGCGACCGGCTCATGCCGATAGCCTCGCTCGACATGATTGAGCTGTGCGCGGAGGTCATCAACCTGCTATTTCCGCCGGGGACGGAACTCAATGCGCCCGAGCGCACCGACCCAGCATGAGGGTTACCGCCGCCTAAAAGCAGGTGGTGCCCACGCTCGCTCGACAACCTCCTCGTCCTCCTCGGATTCGTCGCTCTCCGGCTCGAACGTCAGAAGCGTCAAACGAAATCCATCCTTCTGCCCGAGCGCTTGCTCGCACACACTACCCCGAGCGCGCTCAAGCCACAGATCGGCGGGCATCTCGCCCCAATCGGAGCTTTGTCCCTGGGACAGAGCACTGCGCAGCGTAATGCATTCCGGGGGAAGGGACTGGCCGTTCCACACTGTCAGGCGCGGAAAGTCCCTGCCGGGATAAATACGCAGGACCTTTCCGTGCCGAGAAATCACGATTGCTATCGGATCGTCATGAAGATCGGCACACCGGCGCGCTGTCGCCTCCTTGCTCATGTCGTAGCGGTCGGCCAGATCGACGACGTGGGACACCTCGAAGTTGCGGCGGGAGCGAAGGTCCGCGCGGAACGGTGCGGCCGGCATCAGCAGCCCCGCCGAGAAGCAGTTGGCCTGCGCCTCCATCTCCATGTAGCGGTCTCCGCCGGGTTTGGCCCGATAGACCGCCATGTCCTGCTTCGAGCAGAGAAAGCCTTGCCCGTTGCGGGGGGTATGCCAGGGCAAGAGGAAGTGGCCCAGCTCGTGGCCGATGGTGAAACGGCGGCGGCGGGAACCATTGTGCCGGTTGACAAGGATCATTCCCGAACTGCGGTCACCATACATCATCAAGCCGCCTTCAAACCCTTCCGTCTCCAAAGGCTCTATGGCGGTGATATCGAGCGCCGCCGCCCACGCCTCGACGGGTATGGGGATCGGGAAATTTTCCCCTTGCAGCTTGTGGATCGCGGCGAGCAACGCCTCGGGCGTCGTACAATCAGCAAGATCGATGCGGCCGAAATTCATTCCTCGCGATCCTTTCTCTTCTTCATGGTCTCCAGGATAGATTTGAGCAGAACGCGATCAGGTTCCGTGATCTCTTTGAGGTCGCGGAACATGGCGACCAACTCCGGATCCTCCTGGGGTGCTCCTGGGTCTCCCCCCACCAGCTGCTCAACCGGGACCCTGAAGTGAGCCGCGAGCTTCGTTACCAGCTCGATGGACGGATTGCGGCTCTTGCCTATTTCAAGCTCCCAGATGTGGGCCTTCGACGCCCCGACGGCGTCGGCTAGCTCTTGCAGGGACTCCCTCTTTTTCAGGCGCAGCTCCTTGAGCCTCGGCGGGATAATGCTGGCCAATGTGTTCCCTTTCCGTTCTGTCTAGTGGCTCAAGGAAGGCTAATCTGGCCCTCGTGTATGGTCAATCGTACGCGTTCGTGCGGCCCTATTGACCGCCGCTGCCGGACGCCCTACACTTACGTTATCGTCTGACTGGTCGGACGACTCGGGCCGGGTGCGGCCGAGCATGTGCGAAAGGGCACACCACGGCTGACGTTCAAGTTCGGTGCGTAAACAAGCAACCTCGTCAAGACCCGTATCACGGGATCACCCATCTCGGTGGGGATGGGTGGAAGTGGACCCGGCAGCAGGTGATCGACTCGATCAGGGGGCGGACCAACACCTTCTTTACCCTGGTCGGCCAGAGCAGGGCCGAGGTAGCCGTGGTCGATGGACCCAACGGGCAGTATGTCCGGACCCATGCGGACGGCAAGTGGAACGACAATCTGCTCGCGCTCCCCGAGTGCGTTTCCTAGGAGGGTTGCATGGCTAGGAAGGTTCGCACACCGGCCCCAGCGAAGGCATCGCGGGCTGGTAAGGATATGCACAGTTCGAATCGGAAAGTGCGGCGGGAGGCGGCCGAGGTTCTGGCCATTATTCCCCGTAGGCCGCGCGGGAAGAGGAAGTGATCGGGATCAGGAGATACTTTGATGGCAGATTATTTTTTGCGGACACGCCGCAATGGCTGCTCGATCAGTTCGATAAAAAGATCGAGCAGAAAGAAGCAACGGGCAAAATTACGACTTGGGAGCGGTCCAGGAACGGCGAGTACTACACACACAAATCGGAGGAGTGGGGGAAGAAGGCTTGGTTCAAGCCCACCGTTGAGCGGGACAGGCTGGTGTTCAACATCATCAAGCCGAAGGACCGCAATATCACGAAGCCGGTTTACGGCTACTATCATGGCCACCTGATCGAAACATTTCTGAACCACTTCGACCAGAATTTCACGAAGGCCGAGGCGACCGCGCTCGCGGCACGTGGGGATCGCTGTTCGTCAGAAGAATGACGTTCGGCCGTTTTCGACGCGCCCCATAGGGGCCGCGTCTGCGGCCCGTGGACATCGCCTGCGCCGGCCCTGGCGATCACAGCGCAGCGCGGCGCCAAACCGCGCGCGCAGCGGGACAGCGGGAGGCAGGGCGCCGGCCACTGCTGTCTCCGACGGCCAACAGGGGAAAGCATGGCACCGGCCGCCAGGATGGTGAGGGCGAGAGGTCGAGAGAGGTTCGTGTGAGGGCGCCTCTTTCACGCGTGCTAGCGGCCGAGGCCGAGGTCTTGGATCTGCTCCTGGGCAAGCTCGCGCTCCCGATTCTTCTCCATCTGTTGATTGTTCGCCATCTGCTGGGCGATTTCCTCGTGCTCCGCGGTGAGTCCGCCGTGCTGCAAAGTCGCGCGGCCGAGGCCCTCGGCGAGTAGGGCGGACGTGGTTTCGACACCCTGCTCGTGCGCCAGATCGTTCCAGTCCGTGCCGCGCGAGGTCTCGTCGAAGGCAGGGAGCAAGGCGAAGCCTTGCACCGCCGCGGCGGCTTCGCGCGCCTTCTCGGCCCCGACGTTCTTCCGGGGCTGTCCATCCGGACCGAGCTGGCGGGGCGCCTGGTGGTCGTTGTCGCCGGCGATGACAAGCGGCCGATCGGGAAACCGCGCACGGTAGGCTTCGGCGACTTTGCCGAGGTTGCCCGCATTGAAGGCGACGGCGACCGGCTGGCCGGTGAGCTCGTGGAGCGTGGCGCCGGTCGCGAAGCCCTCGGCGATCACAAGGGGGCCGGCCTGGTCCAGATCCCCGATCGTGAAGCTGCCGCCGGCGAGCCGGCCGCCCTTGCCGAACCCCTTGCGGCCATCCTCGCGGATGGATTGCAGGGTCCATAGGGCGCCGTCCTGGCCGCGCACCGGGACCAGCAGGTCTCCAACGCTGTAGGCGTGCCCTGGGCGGCCTTCCTCGAGCGGATAGAGCCGATCCGCCTCGGCGATCGTGCCGGGCGTCGCGACACGGATACCGTGCGCCTGCACGCCCTTGCGCGCGAGGTAGGGATGGGCCTCGGCCGGCGAGGCCGAGGCCCACATCCGCTCGGCGTTCTTGCCGGCGATCAGGTATTGCTGTTCGAGCTCGGCCTCGCGCTGATTGCGCTTCTCGGCCGCCTCGGCGGCCATGGTGGCGCGGTCAACGACGGCCTGCGGGGCCTGGGCGGCTGTCCAGGTGGTCTTGAGGCCGGTCCTGTGGTTCTGGATGAACCCGCTCGGCCGGCCGTCAAGGTAGCCCGTATAGGCGCCGCTGCGCTGGGCGCCGGTGTCACCCATGACCCGCGCCCGCTTTAGGTGGCCGTCCATGACAGGTGGGCCGCTGAGCTCGAACCCGGCGGCCCGCAAGGCCTCGGCAAAAGCATCCCGAGGATCCTCCGCGACCGCGGCGGTCTGTGCCTGGGCGGTCGGCATCCACCGCTGAAACTCGGCCAGGTCCGCGCCTGGTGGTGCGTACCAAGCCTTGGCGGTGCGATTCCATCGCGCGCCGAGCGCCTTGGCGGCGTCCTTCGCCGCATAGGGCACGGCGAGATAGACGCGCTCGGCCGCCGCCGGCACCGCGGGCGCCTGTTCCTCCTCAACGGGCATGTTCACCTCTACGCTGGTTGACGGCGCCACGGCGCGATCCTCGGCCGCCTGCTCCTGGGCCTGCTCCCGGCCAAGGCCGAGGATGTAGCCGGTGATACGCTCGGCCTCGGCGGCTGCTCGGCTGCGATGTCAGCGTTGGCATTCCAGGCATCGGCCTCACTGAGGGCGGTTTCCTCGAACGCGCCCATACTGGCCGCCGTTTCGGCATCGACCTCTACGATCGCGCCGGGCGTGCCGAGGTCCGCCGGGTTGGTGGAGATGATCGGCGCCGGCGCCGGCCTAACCACCTTGGCCGGGCCAGTGGCCGGGGACGGCGATGGGGGTCTCGCTTCCGAAGCTGGC